>CAYJPT010000111.1:0-7802 GCA_964372165.1 uncultured Desulfovibrionaceae bacterium
GTAGGCACAATTGCCTACTTTGTAAGGAAACGCACAATATGTTTTTTGACTTGTTTATTTAATTAGCGTTTCCTTAACTTATTTTGTATAAAATAGGTTTATATGCAGAATAAGTTTTGAGTTGATCGTCAAATTTAACACTGAAATGACAGTATCTTTATTAATCAAAAGGTACATTGTTGCGATTAATATTTGTGTGCTTAAGCCTTGTTTTTTATGTATTAGTAGTGTAGATTGATAATGAATTTGATTGCTAATGTATTTAGTGAAGTAGCCTATACTAATATGTTGCTTAGGGGATTATAGTTATCGTGGATAATAAAAAATATAAATTTTCTAATATCGCCATTTGTGCTTTTATAGCCACTACACTAGTTTTGTGTGTAATGGTTATAATTTTAATGCAGGAATTGGAAGATAACTATCGTGACAATACTACTAGTTTTTTGAGTAGAGTTACGGATAATATAGCACATATGAGCAATTTATATATTCACTATTCTTATAGAAACTTGGAAATTGCTGCTGATTTTATAAGTGATCAATTAGATATGAATTTAATAGATGCACTTGAATCAACTTCACGCATGTTTGACAGCAACTATTTATATGTAGGTATTATAACTGCGAGTAAAGATGTGTATTTGCTTAATAAAGATGGTAAGCAAAGAAATATTAACCCTGCAGATATGCAAAGTATTCTTGAACATCAAAAGTTTATAAGTAGCATCATCAAGTCTTTTGACATGCATGAAGATATACACATGATGAGTGCACCAATTATTAAAAGAGGCGAACAGTTAGGTGAGTTATTTGTACTGCGAGAGCATACTTTGCTTGATGGCATGCTAAATGCGCAAGGCATAAATTTGCATTGTGATTTTTATTTGCTGGATCAAGCAGGTACAATTATAAGCTTTGGTGGACCTATAGTGGAAAAGAATCAGAAAAACTTAAATGATTTAGAAAAAATATATTTTAGTGATGCATTAAATAGAGCTAACCTTAAAATACCTTCATCAAATAATCAAACTGAACTTGCTGTTATAAAATTTAATCAAGGTGAATTTTATATAGATTTTGCCTCCTTACCTGACTTGGGATGGACTCTTGCTGCCTTACTGCCTACTAAGAGAGTTCAATCACGAGTGTATACTACCATATTCACCATTTTGGGTACGCTTGGTATATGGATTGTGCTTTTTGTGGGCATGGCAGGGTATTTGATTTATATGCAACGCAAATTGCATGCAGTTGCCCATGCAAAAGTTGATGAACTACAACAAACAATTAACACAATACCATGTGCCATTGTTCGCTGTATGAAAGATGAGAAGTTGACTATAATAGATTATACGGACTCCTTGACAGAGATGATTTGCGCAACTCATGATGATATACATAAAATTTATCATAATAGCTGGCTTGAATTGATTTACCCCGACGATATAGAGCAGGCAATGTCATTTTTGGAGCAAAAAGGTACCGATGTTGTTACTGCTGAATACCGCCTACTTCGCAAAAATAAGAAACCCATTTATATTATGGATCGTGCACGTTTAGTACATGATGAACTTGGGAGTTGGTTTTGGTGTGTAATATTGGATATTGATGATTTGAAAAAATCACAATTACAAGAGCGCAACGTAGTAGAACGCTATAAGAAAATTCTAGAAATGTCAGATAACATGTTGTACGAGTATGATTTACGCTCGCATAAACTTAGTATCTCATCACAATTCTTTGAAAATTTTAATTATCCTATGCCTGCTGTTGGAAACAGAGGGCATTATCCAGTTAATAGGGACATTGTGCATCCAGATGATTTGGATTTATTTATGTCAATGCAGATGCGCATTAAAGTTGGTGGTAGAATGGCTACAGCACTTTTGCGCATTAAAACCTACCAAGGGCAGTGGTTGTGGTGTCAGTTGCGCCAGACTGCTTGGACTGACGAAAATGGTATGTTAAAAGCCATTGGCAAAATAGAGAATGTAGACAAAGAAACACGTATCTTGCATAAGTTGAAAGATGATGTGCAACGTGACTCATTCACTTCCCTTTACAACAAAAAAGCAACAGAAGAGCTTGTACAACGGGAGCTTAACTTAACTAGTGAAGAGCGTGGTGCATTTTGTATCATAGATATTGATAACTTTAAGCAAGTTAATAGTGTGTTTGGGCATGCAATGGGTGACATGGTAATTAAAAACCTTGCCGATGGTTTGGCACAAACCTTTAGAAGTGACGATATTGTAGGACGCATTGGTGGAGATGAGTTTATTGTTTATTTGAAAGATATGGTAAACTTGCGACCATTGCTTTCAAAAATTGACAGTATACAGGACTTTTTTCGCCAAACATTTGAAGATGGGGATACAAAACTTGCGATTTCTTGTAGTATTGGTATTGCACTCTTCCCGAAGGATGGGACAAATTATGCAGAATTATATCGCAATGCTGATAAGGCTTTGTATCGTTCAAAAATTAAAAAAGACACTTATAATTTTTATGACGAAAAAATTGATAGTTAGCATATAATACGCATAGCAATTGTTCATAATAATTCAATTAAATTCCCAAAAACAACAATTTATTTTTTGTAAAGAATGTTTATTTTTGCGTATATTAAGCACTTGCTACGTAAGTGTTATGCATGGTATATTATTCAAGGACTACTGTAAGAGTCCTGCACAATTTCGTTTTCAGTAAAATTTTGTGAAAATTGTAAAAAAGTTTTCAAAGCAAAAACTTTACAGTGCAGGACTAAAAGGCACGAAAACCAAAAATGGCATAATGTTATTTTAACAGTAGCATATCGATTTTTAGTGTTTTTTATGTGCTGTTTCTAATTTTTTGCTATGTTTTAAGCTTTGACAAAATTGTGCGGAACGCTTGTTTTAGTGGTAAATTATACTAAACGCAAACCAAGGGAAGATGTATGGACGGTACTGTTTCAATGAAATCTTTGTCAAAAACGTCTTTATCAGGGCGAATGGATTTTGTTCAGGCCATTTCAGGTGCATTGCTGGCCTTGTTTACATTGGTACACCTACTTTTTGTGAGTAGCGTACTCATTAGCCCTAGTCTTATGAACTCTCTAGGGTGGCTGTTGGAGGAGTTGTACCTTGCGCAAGTTGGCGGCCCACTCATATTGCTGATTATGGTTGTGCATTTTGTTATTGCCGCAAGAAAAATGCCATTTCAAATAGGTACATTACCTGTTTTTTTTAAACATGCCAAAGATATGCATCATGCTAATACATGGCTTTGGCTGGTGCAAGTGATAACAGCCATTTTGCTTTTGGTTATGGTCTCAAGTCACATATATGTTATATTAAATGCTTTACCAATTACTGCAGAAAGTTCGGCTCTACGTGAACAATCCGGCTGGGCACCTTTTTATTTTGTTTTACTTATTTGCGTAGGTTTACATCTTAGCATCGGGCTTTTCCGCATTGGGGTAAAGTTTGGTTACATTACTGATGCCACAAGGGCTATGTGGACAAGACGCACTTGGTATTTGATAGTTGCTTATGTTGGTATTGGTCTTCTGACTATGCTTCGCTTTAATCTTATGGAATTAAATTAAGCCAATTTAAGGAGAGCACATGCGTACTTTTCAAACGGATCTTTTGTGCATGGGGGCTGGACTTGCAGGGGAGCGTGTTGCTGTTGAGGCAGCTCAGGCAGGCTTTGACGTAATTTGTCTTTCTGTAGTTCCCCCCAAGCGTTCGCACTCTTCGGCTGCTATGGGTGGAATGCAAGCAGCACTTGGCAATTCAGCTATGAGTCAAGGCGATTCGCCGGATGTGCATTTTGCTGATACAGTTAAAGGTTCAGATTGGGGTTGCGACCAAGAAGTTGCAAGGTTATTTGCCGACACGGCACCCATTGCCATGCGCGAAATGGCGTGGATGGGTGTACCTTGGAGCCGTGTTGTACCTGGCAAGCATACCTACTACAAAGGTGGAAAACCCTTTGAGGCAGAAGAGCTTGAAGAAAAACGAGGGCTAATTCACTCCCGTGCTTTTGGTGGCACAGCTAAGTGGCGCACCTGCTACACTTCTGATGGAACAGGGCATGCGGTACTTTTTACCCTTGATAATAGGCTTTTACAATTAGGTGTTGCTGTGCATGACCGCATGCAAGCAGAAGCCTTAATCCATGACGGTGACACTTGCACCGGTTGCATCTGTCGCTGTTTACGTACTGGTGAACTTGTGGCGTATAGGGCCAAGGTAACCCTAATTGCTACTGGAGGATATGGGCGTATTTATCCTGCTACAACCAATGCTGTCATTTGTGATGGTGGTGGGCAAATTACAGCTCTTGATACTGGTTGCGTTGCCCTTGGAAATATGGAGGCCGTGCAATTTCACCCCACCGGTACAGTACCTACAGATATTTTGGTTACAGAGGGTTGTCGTGGTGATGGTGGGACTTTACTTGATGTTAACGAATATCGTTTTATGCCAGATTATGAACCTGAAAAAGCGGAGCTTGCTTCGCGTGATGTTGTATCACGGCACATGCTTACACATATTAAAAAGGGGCTTGGTGTAAAAAGTCCTTATGGTGAGCATTTGTGGCTTGATATTAGACATCTTGGTGAAAAGCACATTACAACTAATTTACGTGAAGTTTATGATATTTCAACAAAATTTCTTGGGGTTAATCCCATACATCAACTTATACCTGTACGCCCAACGCACCATTATAGCATGGGTGGGGTACGCACCAATAAAGACGGGGCAGCCTATGGACTTAAAGGGTTGTTTTCTGCAGGTGAGGCCGCTTGTTGGGACATGCATGGATTTAACCGCCTTGGTGGTAATTCACTTGCAGAAACCATTGTGGCCGGTCGTATTGTGGGTAAGAAAGTTGTTGAATATTTACAGGGCTATGAAACGAACTTTAGTACACTTGCAGCCCATGATGCTTTTAAACAAGTAACTCAACGCATTGATAACATGGTACATGCACGTAATGGCAAAGAAAATTGTTATGAACTGCGCCAACTTATGTTTAAAACTATGATGGACAATGTGGGTATATTCCGTAATGGCACTGACTTGCAAAAGGCAGTTGATGAGCTGCAAGAGTTGCTTGAGCGCTCAGAAAATATTGCTTTAAGTGGGCATAATCAAGGATTTAATCCCGAATTATCAATGGCTTTGCGTATTAGAGGCATGCTTAAACTTGGACTTTGCACAGCTTATGGTGCCCTTATGCGTACTGAAAGTCGCGGTGCACATGCACGAGAAGATTATCCAAACCGTGATGATAAACAATGGTTAAAGCGCACCTTAGCTGTTTGGAAGCCAGGCGATAGCCTACCGACTTTAAGTTATGAAGATGTTACTCCTTGGTATGAAATTCCTCCCGGAGAGCGTGGCTATGGTGGGGGTAGTATTATTAAAGCTGAAATACCACAAAGTAAGATACGCCCACTTGGTGGGGCATAAAGCAAATTCATTAAGGGTAAATTTTAACAAGAATTTGGGAGAAATGATATATGGGACGTACCTTACATATAGAAATTATGCGCTATAATCCGCTAGACCCTCAAAGTGTGCCACATATGCAATCTTTTTATTTGGAAGAACACGCAAGCATGACTCTGTTTGTAGCCCTTATGCAATTGCGTGAAACTCAAGATCCCACATTGCAGTTTGATTTTTGCTGTCGAGCTGGTATTTGTGGCTCATGTGGTATGGTTATTAACGGTCGCCCCGGTCTTGCATGTTCAACACAAACAGCAGATTTGCCGGAAGATATTGTGCTGCATCCTCTACCAATATTTAAATTGATTGGAGATTTATCCGTTGATACCGGTACTTGGTTCCGTAATGTAGGCACACAGCTAGAAACATGGATTCATAGTCAAACGGCCTTTGATGAAAATGCCATTGAGGAACCTATGGCTAATGACTTAGCAACAGAAATTTTTGAGCTTGATCGTTGCATTGAATGTGGGTGCTGCATTGCTGCTTGTGGTACTGCACGCATACGAGAAGATTTTTTAGGTGCAACTAGCATTAATCGTATGGCTCGTTTTTATATTGACCCACGTGACGATAGAAGTAAGAAAGATTTTTATGAATTAATTGGTAATGATCAAGGTGTTTTTGGCTGTATGGGTTTGCTTGCTTGTCAAGATGTTTGCCCAAAGCAATTACCTTTGCAAGATCAGCTTGGCATTATGAGACGTATGTTAACCCTTGAATCCGTAAAGGGCATAGTTCCAGAAAAATTGCGCAACTTAATGTCACGAGATTGCACTTGCCATAAATAGTCAGCGCTGTAAAAAAACTGTTATTATAACAATTTAACATTAGTTAGGAAAGTACAATGTCACTTTATACCAAGGAAGAAGCTTTAGCATATCATGCCATACCCCGCAGGGGGAAGGTTGAAGTTTTGCCTACCAAGGCTTGTGCAACTCAAAAAGATTTGTCCATGGCATATTCACCTGGTGTTGCCGAGGCTTGCCGTGCAATTCATGCCGATGAAAGCTTAGTAGACGTTTATACTGGTCGAGCAAATTTAGTAGCCGTTGTGTCAAATGGCACAGCTGTGCTTGGCCTTGGTAATATTGGTCCTAAGGCTGGTAAGCCAGTTATGGAAGGCAAAGGTGTTTTATTTAAGATGTTTGCAGACATAGACGTGTACGATATAAATTTAGCTGAAACTGACCCACGCAAATTATGCGATATTGTAAAAGCCATGGAGCCAACTTTTGGGGGGATAAATCTCGAAGATATCAAAGCGCCAGAATGTTTTTTTATTGAGGAAACATTGCGTGAAGAGATGAATATTCCAGTCTTTCATGATGACCAACATGGAACAGCTGTTATTTCCGCTGCAGGGCTTATAAATGCATGTGAAATTACCAAGCGCAAAATTGAAGCATGCAAAGTAGTTATTTCAGGTGCAGGAGCTGCAGCCATTGCTTGCGCAAATTTATATGTGAACATGGGCGTTAAACGTGAAAATATTTTTATGTTTGATTCACGTGGTCTTATTCATGCTGGGCGTGATGATCTTAATGCCTATAAGCAGCAATATGCGCAGCAAAACAATTGCTCATTACAAGAAGCTTTGACCGGTGCTGATGTATTTCTTGGGCTTTCGGTAAAAGGTCTTTTAAGTCAGGATATGGTCAAGAGTATGGCTGCCCAACCAATACTTTTTGCATGCGCAAACCCTGACCCTGAAATTAGCTATGAAGATGCAAAAGCTGCAGTGCCGGATTGTATTATGGCTACAGGCCGCTCAGATTATCCTAATCAAATTAATAATGTATCTGGTTTTCCATTTTTATTCCGTGGTGCGCTTGATGTTGGTGCTTCACAAATAAATGAGGCCATGAAAATGGCAGCAGCTCAAGCATTAGCAGACTTAGCTAAGGAGCCTGTGCCGCAATCGGTAATTGATGCATATGGTGGCGAAAGCTTTTCCTATGGCATTGACTACGTAATTCCAAAACCACTTGATCCACGTATTATCCAGTGGGAAACTCCAGCTGTGGCGCAAGCCGCAATGGACTCAGGTATTGCAAGTCGCCCCATTGAGGATATGGAACAGTATCGTAAAAGCTTGGCTGAGCGAGTAAATGCATGCAGAAAGCGTGCAGAAGCTTTATATAAAAGTTATTAAGTTAAGTTTGATTTTTAAAAAATATAATGATTATATTTAAAGCCTGTAAACTTAGTTTTTACAGGCTTTATTTTGTAGTTATAAACATTATAGTAATTTCAGATGAAATTACTACCGTTGGCTGCGATAGCAGACAAGCA
>CAYJPT010000112.1:0-3616 GCA_964372165.1 uncultured Desulfovibrionaceae bacterium
AGGCTTAAACATGGAAGATGCAAAAAAAATACTTATAGTCAATTTAATTATCAATATTTTCTTAGCAATTATTAAAATTTTGGCAGGTCTTTTAGGTCAAAGCAGTCTACTTTTTGCTGATGGTATACATTCTTTAAGTGACCTTATTACAGATGTTTTTTCCATGCTTGGCTTAAAAGCTGCGGAACGTAAAAAAGATGAAGAACATCCCTTTGGACATGGAAATTTAGAGTACGCTTTTAACCTCATAGTTTCTATTTTAATAGCTTTTATGGCCTATGAACTAACTTTAGATTTAATTCAAAATTGGTCAGCTACAAACAAAAATGTAAACCACTTGGTAATATTTGTTGCTATTACAACATTTGTCATAAAATTTGCTGTCAGTATTTATATTTTGAAAAAAGCGGATCAATTAGACTCTTCTACACTTAAAGCTAGTGGGCGTGAGTCAAAAGCCGATGCATATTCTTCAATTATTGCCATAATTGGTTTAGTTTTAACCGACATCGGGGTGGATAAAGATATGTATTGGCTAACACATGCCGAAAATATTGCAACTATGTTTATTATCGGCATGTTATTTAAGACTGCATGGGAAATTTTGCGTGATGCTTTTGTCGGTATTGCTGGAGCTAAGGCTAATGATAATATTGTTGCTATGTACAAAGATAAAATAACAGTTATCGACAGCACTATTGGTGAAATAGCTGACATAATAGTTTTAAGAAATGGCATACATTATTCGGTTTTTGCTAAAATTAAATTTAATGAAAATACAGACTTAAAAATGGCTGAAGCAACTATAAAAAATATAAAATCAATTTTGCACTCAGATGCAAATGTAAACAAAGTTGCAATAGACTTTTATCTGGATTAACGGTATTTTATACATACTATCTGAATGTTTGAACTATATGAATTTATGTATTTGCAAAATATGATAATATTTTAATCTAAAATTTTATCATATTCATAGCACAAAATATAAAAGATTAACCATAACATTTGCGAGGGAAAGTATATGAACAATTTTGCCATATATAAAACTAAGATGGGATTTTTTAAAATTGCATATGAAGACACATATATAACTTTTTGCAAAAAATTACATGAAGCAGGCATCAATGACTTTGGAAATAAAACTCCGCTAACCGAACAAACCTACGTTGAACTTTGTGAATACTTTGATGGCAAAAGGAAAACTTTTTCCATCCCATATAAACTTATTGGTACAGAATTTCAAAAGCAAGTTTGGAGTGCACTTTGCACTATTCCTTATGGAGAAGTGCGCAGTTATAAAGACATTGCTATTGCAGTTGGCAATGCTAAAGCCTGCCGAGCTATCGGAATGGCCAATAACAAAAACCCCATTTCCGTAATTGTTCCTTGTCATAGAGTAATTGGATCCTCTGGTAAGCTTGTAGGTTATGCAGGTGGGCTTGAGATGAAAAAATCTTTGCTAGACATGGAGAACAAGAATAAATGAACAAATTTATAGTTCTTTTTGAAGTTATACCTACCGCAGAAGGAAAAGCAAAATATCTAGAAATTGCCGCAATGCTTAAGCCCCTGCTTGAAGGTTTTGAGGGATTTATTGAGATGGAGCGATTTCAAAGCCTAGTGAATGAAAATAAAATTTTATCCATGAATATATGGCAAAATGAAGCTGCCATAATGCGTTGGCGAAATGTGCTAGAGCATAGGATGAGCCAATATCAAGGTCATACAGAGCTTTTTGAAAGTTACAAAATAACCGTTACTTCTGTTGTACGTGAATATACCAATATGAAAAGAGAACATGCACCAGCTGATTCTAACCAATACTTAAAGAAATGCTGATTTATTCTGTAAGAAGAGTAAATCAGAAAGGCACACTGCCTTCATTCGCCCTATGGGACGCAAAAAAACGTGGTTTTTGCTCTAAACTACAGTAAACATTTAACTTTACAAATATTTACAAAAAAACTTACTATAATATATAGCCTCTTTGAACAACACATTTCATGTTGTTCAAAGAGGCACGCTATCTCCAAATGCCCCTTTGGAGTATAAAGTTATGTTTTAAGCAAAGTTAGCTTCCATTTGTGTTCTGGCAACTAAGATGGTCATGTCCTGATCTTCATTAGTATAGCTATCAAAGTTACCTACATTTTCACCTTGGGTCCAAGTGCTATCAAAATTAAGGCTACCGTCGTTTTCTTGTGTTACGCCTTCATTTTCAAGCTTGTTGAAAAGATCGGCATTGCTAGTAGTACTGGCATTATTTAGGTCATCACTAAGTACTACATATTCAGTGTTAACAACGTCATTATTTTCAATTAAGGTTGAAAATTCATCTAAGTTGCTATAATTGCCAAGTAATACGTCCATGCCTTCACCTGTGTCTACAAAGATATCATCAAAGTTTAGTTCATTATTGGTACGGTCATATAACTTTACTAAGTCATTACCAGCACCAGAACCAATACCTTCAAAGTTAGTTATGTTGATTTGTCCTTGGCCTGAAATAAATATTTGGTTGCCAAGCATGGCCATGGTGTTGTCTTCGCTACTGTTATAGTTGAACAAATCACTACCTAATCCACCATCTATTATTATGGAATCTCCGCTATTACTTTCAATATTACCAATATTGATGATGTCATTACCACTATTTCCGTTAATATTAACGTTTTGATTGCCACTTATGGTAGTATCTATGCTATCAACTGTTATAATATCATCGCCGCCTTGATTTCTACTTGATAGGATGACACCATCGCCGTAAATTTCACCGCTATTCATAGTACCAACATTAATGATGTCATTGCCGCCTTGTGAATTGTCATGTAAGGTCCAACCGTCACCAATAATGGAACCACCTTCCATATGTTCAACATTCACAATATCATCACCACCTCGCACGTCGTTATAAAGATTACCATCAGCACGAATCTTTGTACCGTCTAAGGTAGTGATGTTAATTGTATCATTACCGGCTTGGCTTTGATCTTCAACACGAAGAGCATCACCATAAATAAAAGTATCGCCAACACCTGCATAATGTGGGTTGGTTTGTGAACCAATGGCAGTCTCAATATTAATAGTGTCGTCGCCACTACCAAGAAGCATACCATTAACATGTTGGCTGTGCACGTCTGAATCAGATAAATAGCTACTAAAATCTTGCAAATAGCTGTTACCAGCATCAGTAGTCACATAAGCAGAACCACCTTGCAAAGTGTCCACAAAGAGGGTTTGGTCATTATTATTACCAATGCTCACTTGTGCAGTATAGCTTGCTCCGCTTTGATCTGTAACTTCATAACTAAATTCAGCATTTTCTAAAAGGGCATTGTTAAAATTGGTGCTTAATACATAATCACCATTGCTCTGTACTGTAAAAGTAGTAAGATTGTCATTATCATACGTAAATATCATGCTACCGTCATCATTACGCACAACACTCCAACCTTCAGGAGCAATGATATTTGTAATGGTTACGCCCTCAGGTAATGTGTCATTGGCTAATAAATTACCGGTAAGCCTTGACCCTGCGTCAGCAGATAAGATATCAGCTTGGGAAAAATATGGAGAAGCTGGAGTTTCTGGTTCTTCTGGAGTTTCTGGTTCT
>CAYJPT010000112.1:3716-7538 GCA_964372165.1 uncultured Desulfovibrionaceae bacterium
CTGCTGGAGTTTCTGGCCCTGCTGGAGTTTCAGTATTAGCAGCAGGAGCATTTGTATTTAGTATAGCTTGGGCTGGAGTAGCATTTGTAATTTCAGCATTATTGGTAGTTCTAGTAGGGTTATTATTTTGCTCAACTACTATGCCTTGTTCGTTGTTTGTACCATTGCTATCATCAATACCATTTAAGCGTTCAATACCTTGTGTTAAAGTTGTAGCAACTGTTTGAACAGAATGACCGCTACCAACAGGAATTCTAACACTTGCACCAGAAGTTGACATGGTTACTTCACCAATGCTATTAAAAAATTGTTCCAAATTTATGGCTTGGTTTCCAATATAAAGCTCAGGTAAAATATTATTGCTAAAAGTTGCGTATAAATCTGTAAGCGCAATAACAGCACCATCGTTGAAGGTGAAGTTTAGTGTGTCACCTTCACGAGTGATATTAGTATCGGCCACGTTAAAAGCAAAGTGTATTTTAGTTTCACTTTGTGGTCTAACGATTTGAGTTTGTCCTGAAAGCGGCCTTTGTAGGGTTAAAGTATTCATGAGATTCATCCTTTTCATTAAATATCTTGCATAGGCGCGTAGCTCTAAATGCGTTAAATTTGTGCCACTTATTGCTAAAGAAACGTTCTAGTATGAGGTGGCTTATGCTCATATTGTGCATAAGCCGTACCAACTGTTAAGCCATAAAGTGAAGGTAAGAAAATCGCATATTTAGACTAAGTCTAGAAAATTACGTAGACTTTTGTTAAAAAAATGACGCTTAAAGTTAATGCTTAATGTCAAATTTAGAGCGCTGTTTAAATACCAATTACTAAAAAAACATAAGAATACACTGATTTATACCAATTTTCATATGGAAGGCATAAAGTAAAAATATCGAAAATTAGTACATGAAGTTCACTTGTCCGGCATTTTTATGACGCCCAACTATGGTTTTTCTGTGCTGGATAACTACCGAAAAATAAAGAAAAATTTATTTTCTAATCATCCAAATGCTTAAAACATAAACATGCATACACCTTAGCTTGGACATTACGATCTATTTGTGAAATTTTTTGAATCAACAACAAGACAAAAAGAAAGAAGATTTTTTAGCATGCAAAGTAAACTATTAGAGCAAGACCAAACTGTTGGGCAAGAAGCTGTAACCCCAAATAGTGATACTGAACTTGAAAAATTTGATAAACTATATCAAAAAACTGTGTGAGTGGTCATGCAAAGTATAGATGGCAGAACTTTCTTGCTTTGGCCTGGCATGTGGCGATTTGCTCAATCTATCTTTCAACTCATAATGGATTATGAAAAAAATTAACAAAGCAAATCTTAACCCCCATTGCCAAACCTATAAAACCATGCCAATATGTCCTTAACGGTACTGAACACACCACGCTGTGTCAGACAGCCAATAAATCTTTTTATGTAGGAATAACCTTATGAAATATTTACTCATGGCTTTTCTTTTTGTTTTAATGGCGCCAAGTGTTTCCTATGCAGCAGCTTATGTAAATCCTTATAGCGGACAAGACAATACCAGCTCTCAAGGGTATTACCGCAACGACTCAAATAATACAATCATAGATAATTACGGAAGCCAAAGAAATTCCAACTCCTACAACGATCAAGACGACGACAATAACAGAAGCAAAGATTTTCCTAATCAGCAAAATTCAAGCGGACATATCCAAAGTCCATTTGCTGACCCCAAAAGTAAGAACCGTAGTCCTTTGGCATATTAGATGAATACATCTAATTCCGGAAACTTGCATACAAATTGTTATTCACGTTGGTGATAAACTTCTTTAACAGCCTTTAAGCCACCCATTGCTATTGCTCAGCTGTTTGTCTATTGTTATGTTCTGTATTTTTTTTTGCCTAGTAGAAAACTACTTACTTGAATGGCAATAACTTATCTCTTTAACAAATTAACTAAAAGGCATTTTGCATTTACATGTAATTTATCATAAACAATATTTACAAAATAATTATTATGATTGATCTATTTCTTGCATCAAATATTGTGCTACTTTGCGCTCTTATAAGCCGTATTACTTATAAGATAGGTGTGCCAGTATTATTGGCATTTGTAACTTTAGGCATGCTTGTTGGCGAAAATGGTTTGTTGCATATCTCCTTTAATGACTATGCCTTATCCGAATTTATTTGCACTGTCGCTCTAATTTTCATCATGTTTTATGGTGGATTTGGAACAAATTGGGTACATGCAAAACCCGTAATTTCAAAATCATCTGTCCTTGCCTCTATAGGCGTAGTATTCACTACTGTTTTTACAGCCTTAATTTGTTTTTTTATCTTAGGCATTCCAATTTATGATGCTTTTCTTTTAGGTGCTGTACTTAGTGCCACTGATGCTGCATCAGTATTTTCACTATTACGTTCAAAAAACCTAGGACTTAAAGAAAATACCGCCTCACTTTTAGAAGTTGAAAGCGGTAGTAATGATCCATTTGCATACATGCTGACAATTATTGTCCTTTCATTAATGGGTGGTGATGCAAGTGGATTTGAACTTATTATAATCACAATAAAACAACTTGCTTTTGGTACATTATGCGGTGGCGCAATAGCATGGCTCACAGTTAGGTTTTTAACACGTTACACATTTCCTATACCTGGATTTGATATGGCTTTTATCATAGGAATTGCGCTGTTTGCCTATTCCGTGCCAACCACAATAGGTGGCAATGGCTTCTTAAGTGTATATATTGCCGGCATTGCTTGCGGTAATTGCCGATTAAAAGACAAAACTTCATTAATTCATTTCTTTGATGGCTTTACAAGCTTAATGCAAATGCTAATTTTCTTTTTACTAGGTTTCTTAGCTGTCCCCTCAATGATTCCGCAAGTGTTTATTCAATCAGTTATTATATGGATATTCTTAACTGCTGTTGCACGCCCTCTTGCTGTTGAACTATGCTTCATACCATTTAAAAGCAGTTTACCACAGAAATTGCTTGTATCTTTTGCAGGGTTAAGAGGTGCATCATCCATTGTTTTTGCCATCATGGCTACAGTGCATGAGGCTATAACACCTGGATATTTATTTCATACTGTTTTTTGCATAGTGCTTTTGTCAATTGTTTTTCAAGGTTCACTCTTGGCACCCGTAGCACGATTATTAAAAATGTGTGACGATAGTATCAATGATGCTAAAAGCTTTAACGATTATACTGAAGAAAATAAAATCAGCTTTGTCTCACTTGATATTTACGATAATCACCCCTGGATAAATAAAGCAATTCATGAGGTACATTTACCACCTGCCATGCTTATAATAATGCTGTTACGACAAGGTAAAAACGTATTGCAAAGTGGCAACACCATTTTCAATCTAAACGATACAGTTGTGCTTTGTGCACCAAAACATCAAGAAAATATAAATATTATATTAAATGAGCTCTCTATTACCGAAAATAGTCAGTGGCAAGGTAAAACTATAGAAGAATTCGCTGCCACCGAAAAACATCTGGTGGTTATGATTTTAAGAGATACACAAACTATTATCCCAAATGGTAAAACAATAATTAACAAAAATGATTCACTAGTCCTTGCAAAGTTGTAACTTATGCAAGCCATATTAATAAAAGACTTATTTCCTGAACGATTACATCACTATTAATTGAGTAAAAAACAATAAAAAAAAATTCATAAAAGTACTTTTTTTATTTGACAGTCCAAAAGCTTTAACGTATTAATTCAAATTGCAGTGTATTACTACACAGCGGAGAGGTGTCCGAGTTGGCCGAAGGAGCTCGCCTGCTAAGCGAGTATACGGGCTTAAACCTGTATCGAGA
>CAYJPT010000113.1:0-7527 GCA_964372165.1 uncultured Desulfovibrionaceae bacterium
TTAATAACAAAACAAATATTATTGCACTGACTTAGTTAATAGGTGGTGCATCGCTCCCAGCTCTTAATAATGCTGCTAAGTTTTTTCGTACAAGTTCCAGTTCTGACTGTGTAACAGAGGGCATGTCAGTTGGTTTACTACTATTTACACCATTGCCTTCTGCCACAATAAACAGGGCTGCAGCTGCGCGTCCCATAACTGAAAAAAAGTGATCTGCTTCCCAACCACGAGATTTTATCCATGCAGCAGCTTTGTCAGAATATGTAAAATCAGCTTTGCCATCGGTAATACCTGGTGCAGCTTCTTCACGATTTGATGCCGCCCACGCCCTAAAGCGTGGGAGCAACTCTATAAAAGACAGCAATTCTTTTTCACTCATGGGAGGTTGGTCATCATAAACTGTTTTGGCATTAGCCATATTTGTACCAATCAACAATGCAAAGCATATAACTAATACTACCATGCTAGGTAGCATTAGTGATATGAGCATATTATTTATAAGGCGCAAATTAAGCATATGATTATTTTTAGTAACGTACAGCGCTAATGGCGTTAAGTTTATCAACATTGTGGTATGATTCAATATAGCGTAATGTTCCTGTTTTTCCGCGTATTACCATAGATTGAGTAACTGCATTTTGGCCTTTATATTGCACGCCTCCTAAAAATGATCCACCAGAAATGCCGGTGGCTGCAAAAAAACAGTCATCTGAGCGAATCAATTCATTAACAGTAAGAATTTCTCGCATATCAACACCTGCTTCTGCAATGGCTTCTTTTTCCACATAAGATTGTGGATCAAGTCGAGCAAGAATTTGGCCTCCAAGACCTTTTATAGCACAAGCTGCAAGAACACCCTCTGGAGTTCCACCAGTTCCCACCATAACATCAACTTCTGAGCGTGGGTCTATAGCCATTAGTGCTCCGGTTACGTCGCCATCGCTATGTAATTGGATACGTGCTCCGGCTTCTCGTATTTGCTGTATAAGTAAGTCATGGCGAGGTTTATCTAAAACGAATACCACTAGATCATGCAGACTTTTACCAAGGGCTTTAGCTATATTTTCTAAATTTACTTGAATAGGAGCATCAATATCTACTACGTTTTTAGCTTCATTTGGCACCACAAGTTTTTGCATATAAAAGCTTGGTCCAGGGTTAAACATAGTACCTGACGGCGCCACACCAACTACAGAAATAGCATTGGGACGCCCAAAAGCTAGTAAGCGAGTACCTTCTACTGGATCAACAGCAACATCAATTATTGGTCCTGTACCTGAGCCAACTTTCTCTCCATTAAAAAGCATAGGAGCATCGTCTTTTTCGCCTTCACCGATGATGATGCTGCCCTGAACATTTAAGGAATTGAATGTTAGGCGCATGGCATCAACTGCTGCTTTATCACCAGCATCTTTGTCACCACGTCCAAGCCAACGTGCAGAAGCTAATGCTGCAGCTTCTGTAATACGCACAAAATCAAGTGCTAAATTTCTTTCCGGGGTTTCTATTGCCATGATAACCTCCCATGCTCCAATGGTTTTATTTATAATAATATACTAGTATATTATACTTTATTCATTATATATTGAATGTAAATTAACTATAATAAACGTATATGTTACGCTGCAAATACAAAAAAAGCAAAAAAAATTTTACTTTGAATATGGCAACATTAAAAGGCTATAGTTTCAACATGTTGCCTTTAAAATAACATTTTACCTGCATATCTATTCAATATTTCAAGTGCAATCACCTTTCATGCATTACAATCAATACACTACTTTACATAGCTTTCAATACAGGCAAAAGCATCATGATTATGTATTGACTCAAGGCTTTGCACTTCTACTTTGAACCATGAAACTTGCTTATGCTTTGATAATGACATGGCTGCAGCTCTAACAACATCTTCCACAAAAGCTGGGTGAGCAAATGCATATTCTGTAACATATTTTTCATCTTCACGTTTAAGCAAGCTATACACAGCGGAAGATCCAGCTTGTTCTGCTATTTCCACAATTTCCTCAATCCATAAAAAACCTTGCATACGTACTGCAATACGCACAAGTGTGCGTTGGCTGTGCGCGCCTTCACTGCTAATTGCTTGGGAACAAGGACATACTGTCATAACAGGCACTTCAACTTCAAGTAAAAATTCAGGGCCTTGTGCTTCAATATCACCAGTAAGTTTACATAAATAGCTTACAAAACCAGATGCTTTTGATGCAGGAGCTTGCTTGCGTATAAAATATGGGAAGCTAAATGAAATATGCGCTCGCTCTGCTTCGAGCTTTGTTTTAACATTGTCGAGCAATCTTTTAACAGATTGATAACTAAGCTCTTCGTCCCAATTTTCCAAGGCTTCCACAAAGCGGCTCATATGCGTACCTTTAAATGCTGATGGCAAATCTACACTAACATCAACTTTGGCTACTGTGTGTTGCCTACCCTCAGCACGATCACGCACTACAATGGGTATTTGTAAATTTTGTACTCCCACTTTATCGATATTTAGCGGTACAAGGGCTGGCCTATTTTGTACATCTTCCATTATTTTAAATCCTGTCCTGTTGTGGTTATAGAAAATGCCCCATGCTTAACTCCTCGTGTGGAAATTAGTTTGTTGGCAAGATTACGCACACGTTCAACTTCTGCCTTAAGGACCAACACTTCAAGACAGTTATGATGATCTAAATGTACATGTAAAGTTGCAATAATGCAGTCATGATCATCATGTTGTATTGTCATAAGCTTTTTTGCAATGTCACTTTGATGATGGTCATATACTAAGCTTAGTGTTCCTGCCCCTTGAGCTTTATCCTTATTCCAATCATCTTCTACTAAAGCATTACGTATAAGATCACGTATAGCTTCTGAGCGATTGGAGTATCCATTGCGCTGACATAAAGCATCAAAAGAGGCTAATAAATCTTCATCAAGAGAAACACCAAAGCGAGTTGTCTTATTCATAAATTTATCTTACCTTTTTATTTCCCAAACTTGAACTGTAACAGGAACGGGTTGAGCATAAATTGGCTCAACACTCACACTATGAACTTTTTTGGCATGCCACTTACGTCTAATTAATTCAGCGTTAAAATGTTCGTAAACGGAACGACATGGCTCAGCTATCCATGCAGAACCAGTGTCTGATAGCGCATAATCAATAAAATTTAAAAGATCATAAGCAAATTTACGCTCATACATAACATCAGCGCCCCAAAGATAATCAATACTACGTCTTTGCAATGCTGGTTTTCTCCAATCCATGGCAAACCAAAGTGGTGCATGGTGTTCGTTATGGGCCTGTTCGTGCACAGTTAAATTATTTACTTTAGTATTTATTTTTGCAAAGTGCAGAGCATCTTTTTCATAATCAAAGGCTAAAACCTTGGCCCCTGTCATAGCACCTACCAAGGCTGTTAATCCAAGTCCACAACCAACATCAAGGCAACATTTTTGCGCCACTTGCTGTTTATTTTGCCAAATCCATTCGGCAAGAGCTATACTTGAAGGCCAAAGCTCAGTCCAATAAGGCAGACGCTCATCATCAAAATCGTACTGCTGTGGCTGGTCGCTCATGGCGTCCCATAGTTGCTCAAGACTTGATGCACGCTGTAGTGTAAAATTTTTTCCGCATACTTTTACTGATATTACGGGCTCATACGCATGTAGGGCTGTAGACATTATTTTTTATTTCTCATTTATTAAATAAAAAAATTAAAAAATTAATTTTTAGGCTGATGACAAACCCCCTTTGGGCGTTTGTGCCGCCTAAGCAAGCAAAGCTTGCTTGGCAGTAAGGCACGAAAATCAGTCATCTAACGGGCAAGCAAAGCTCGCCCTATTCCTGATTTATCGGACACGCTGACTTTGTCAGCACTCTCAAAATTAAAAAATTAATTTTGAGCAGAATGATTGCATTCATGTACCTTTTTTTTGTGTTGAGGGCAATGATTTTGCATCCAAAGAAAATACTTATTAGACATCATTGTTATCTAATTTATGCAATTTATATAAGAAAATTTTAAATTAAGGAAATACCAAAGCATAACCGTAAGGCAATGCGTGGTAATCTTGAAAAAGTCATTGGAAAATGACTTTTTCAGGTGGAATAGATAATGTCTTATTCAGGTTCGACTAATATAGTTGAGTTTTAGTCGCTTGTGCTCTAATCCATATTATGTTACATTTAGGGAATAAATTATTGGGGTGAGCATGGCTTTTAATTACTTTGATATTATTGTTGTTACTATTATATTGTTTTTTGCCGTAAAAGGTTTACTGCGTGGATTTATTAAAGAAATAATTTCGATTCTAGGTATATTCGCAAGCATTTGGCTGGCCTTTACCTATTATGAAATACTTGGGACTTACATAACCTTTTTTGACAATTTACTATGGCGTAATGTATTAGCATATATTGTAATTTTTGTAGCCGGCATTTTATTTGCCAATATAATCATGCACATTTTACAGCGCATATTTTCTGCTGCTTGCTTATCTTGGGCAGAGAAATTTCTTGGGCTTTGTTTCGGTTTACTCAAGGGTTTTTTTATTTGCGCAATACTAGCCACTGTGGCCCAAGGGATATTTAAAGAAGCACCATTTATGCAAGGTGGTTTTACACTACCCTACTTGCAAATGATTATGACACACGTACAGCCTATTATCCCAACAGATTTTTTTGACCTCGTATTAAAACACATTCAAGGATTATAATGAATACTTCAGCACTTGAACAATTGCAGTCAGTTATTGACCGCTTGATTGCTCCTGACGGTTGCCCGTGGGACAAAGAGCAAACTCCTGAATCTTTAGCAGATTATGTCATAGAAGAAGTTTTTGAATTAGTTGACGCCATTCGCTCCGGCAACGACAAAGACGTTTGTGAAGAGCTTGGTGACGTTTTGTGTCTTCTTCTATTTATTGCAAGATTATATGAAAAAAAATCATCATTTTCATTAGATACAGCTTTGAATTATAGCTCAGAAAAAATGATTCGTAGGCATCCACATGTTTTTGATAATGTTACATTTGCCAATATTGATGAGCAGTTAAAAGAGTGGGAAAGAATTAAACGTAACGAAAAGAAAGATAACCAAAAAATCCAAGGCATCTATGATTCATTGCCCAAAGGCCTGCCTGCACTTATTAAAGCGTATCGAATTCACTCCAAAGCTGCACGTGTAAATTTCACTTGGCTTGAGGATCAAGAAGTTGAGCAACAAGCGGAAGCAGAATGGCTTGAATGGCTTGATGCTACACAAGAAGATGATAAAGCAGCACAAATGCACGAGTTTGGCGACATGCTTTTTACTTTGGTTGAGCTTGGTCGCCGTAAAGGCATTAAAGCAAGCGAGGCTTTAGACTATGCAAACTTGCGCTTTTTAGAGCGTTTTGCAAAAATGGAGGCTTTAGCAAGGGATCGTCAACTTGATTTTGTAGAGCTTTCTCTTGATGAAAAAGACGAACTTTGGAATGAAGTTAAGGCCGCGCAGGCAAAAAAAGTTTAATTTTTATAGGTTAAGCGGAGGGAAATATGTCCAAATCAGATAATAATAATGAAACTCAACAAAATAAAGAAGACATTACCAATTCTGACAGTGCACAAAAAAATACTGATACTCCAAATAATGAGCAATCAGATAATAATACCAATCAAGGTCCTAAAAAACAGCGTGGTATAGGCTTTTTGGGTAGACGTGGTACAGCTCCTATTCGCACCAATAATACAGAAAATGATGATTCAAAAAAACAAGAAAATGCTCAAGATACTGAAAAAAATGATGATAACAACAAAACTGAAAATATTGCTAACACTGCGCCCACCCCACAGGGTCATGCGCATAAGATATTTTTATCTTTAAGTAAGTTTAGTTTTGCTTCAATTAGTTTTTTAATTGTGCTTTTATTATTACAAACCTTTTCATCCATCTGGCTACCTTCAGTCTTCTTCCCACAAGAATTTAACTTAATTGAAGTTTATTCTGACATGAAGGGTATGGGACATTGGCTTGTACCGCCAAGTACAGAGCATATTCAAGCTGCTTTTCCGGCATATTTTTGGTTTATGGCCTTAATTGACACTATACCCATAAGTGATGCAATTTTTCTCCCATTAGTTACGTTTTTTTCTTCACTTTTGTTTTTGTGTTCCGTTTATACTTTGGGTATATGCACAGGCCTTGGCAGGCAAGTAAGCTTTGCTGCTGGTTTATTGGTGCTTATAAGCCCTGGTTTTATAAGCCTTAGTCATGTACTTAGCGTTGATTTTTTCACTGCATCACTCTTTACTTTTGCGCTTGCCTTGCTTTGTAAGGCTTGGATGAGTGATTTTGCCCCCATGTCATTTATTTTTGGTTTTTTATTTTTAGCATTGGCAACGCTTGGTAGTGGTTTTCTACCCCTTTGGGTTATATTAATAAGTAATTTCTTGTTTATTTTTTGGCGTGGTACATTTGGTCGCGCACATAAGCTTGATGCAGTTATGGGCTTTGGTGTCTTAGTATTTAGCTTTGCAATTTGGCTTGTGATTATCATCATTGGTGGAGGGCCTCAAGCTAATACATTAGAGCTACTTATGAATCAAATGATAAGTCCATTTTTCCCACCATTTTGGCCACTTAAGCCCACTTGGTACTATGGCATAACCATACTGGCTCTTGGGATAATACCGTGGATTTGTCTACCAATTTTCGCATCGTGGCTTAATATTCTAAAAAATTCTATGACTAGCCTTAAGGGTGCGCGTAAGGAAAATTCTGGCGTAGCTTGGCTTTATATTGTTCTAACTGTGGGCTGTGCTTTACTAATACTAAGTGGCAAATTATCTAGCTCCATAATACTGTGGCCCGTAATAATTGTACTACTTGCTAAGGTGTTGTGTAATCTTTCGGCACTTGGCAGCAAATCTTTCTTCATGTTACTTGCAGTATTTGCATTTATTGCTGGCATTGTTTGCGTGGGGTTTGCTATTTCTGCTACTGCCTCCATGCTTTTACAATATATGCCGGAACAAGCAAGCTTAATACTAAACGATGCTCAAGGTTTAGAAATAGTTGGTTTAATCCTATTACTTATTAGTATTATTTTATTAAAGTTTAGTAAAAGCAGTCACCCTTGTGGAACTATCTTAGTATTAACGATGTGTGTTTTACTGTTAGTACAACCTTTTACAATGTTATTTGCTCCATCTATTGTTAATGAGGAGATAAAGTATCACCATCTTGGCACAGGCTTTGGAATTTTGCCTTATGGCTTAGGTGCACCTATGCCTGCTGTTGTAATTGTGAATGAAACTGAAGCGACTATTCCAACTAATACAGAGCAAAATATACCCAATGACCCACAGCCAGAGATTACAGAAACAGCACCAAGGCAAAGTGATATACCGCAAGACCAGCATCTACCTTTATTACCACAAGATACAACAGATTTGAATAATGCACCAGCTTCGCAACCCAATGTGCAATAAGAGTATTTCAGTTATTAAGGAAACGCTGATTAAATCAACAAGTCAAAAAA
>CAYJPT010000114.1:0-7448 GCA_964372165.1 uncultured Desulfovibrionaceae bacterium
GTCAGCGTTGGCACTAGCCAATGCGACCAAAAATCAAGAGTAGAGCTAGCTTTGCTTGCCCGTTAAGCGATTGATTTTTGTGCCTTTTGCTCTGCACATTGTATTTTGCCATTGAAGTAATTTTGTAAAATTTAACAGCAAAATTATATTTGAAAATAATTGTGCAGAGCTTTCCTTTTAGGAATAACCACAAAAGTACGGCAATTGATTATTTAATAAGTAGTAGAATTTGAAAAACACTTTATAGTATTTTAAGTTGACATCACTAATGTCAACTTTTTAAAGGCACACTTGCTCCGTCACTTAACAGCGCAAATAAATTACGTTTATACCCTAAAGGGCACAAGTGCCTACGCAGTGGTTGATTGTTCGTTCAGTCAACCTAGTAATTTCAACTAAAATTACTATATTTGTTTTTCAAAAAGTCAAATTAGTCAATGAACACTATATTAAGAAAACGCTGATTAAATCAACAAGTCAAAAAACATATTGTGCGTTTTCTTACAAAGTAGGCAATTATGCCCACTTTGCACGCCGAATGAGAGCAAAAAACCACGTTTTTTTGCGTCCCACAGGGCGAATGAAGGCAGTGTGCCTTTCTGATTTATTTTGCTTGCAGAATAAATCAGCATTTCCCTAATGCCCACCACCAAGGTATGCATCCCTAACAGTAGGATTGTTTAGCAAGGCATCGGCTTTATCTTCCATAACAACATTTCCAACTTCAAGCACATAACCACGAGTTGCAAGCTTTAGTGCTGCTCGTGCATTTTGCTCAACTAAAACCACTGTCACACCTCTTTTATTAATGGTGCGAATTGTCTCAAAAATTGATGCGACCAATAAGGGAGCTAGTCCCAAAGAAGGCTCATCCAATAATAAAAGACGTGGTTGCCCCATTAAGGCACGACCAATGGCAAGCATTTGCTGCTCACCACCTGACAATGTTCCGGCAAGTTGGCGTTGACGTTCTTCAAGCCTTGGAAATAGTTCAAAAATCCATTCTAATGTCTTAGCAATTTTATCTTTATCGCTAATGGTGAAAGCACCTAGTTTTAAATTACCAAGCACACTCATGGTTCCAAATACACGGCGTCCTTCAGGGGATTGTGTAATGCCTTTTTTAACAATATCGTCGCTTTGTAAAGTATGCAAAGGGTTTCCTTCAAATATAATTTCGCCCTTCTGCACTCTTTGCAAACCGCTTATCGTTTGCATGGTTGTGGTTTTGCCAGCCCCATTAGCACCTAGTATAGTAACAATTTCACCTTCTTCCACTTTAAGACTTATGCCATGCAAAGCTTCCACTTGACCATAATTTACATATACATCATTTAATTCCAAAAGAGCCATATTACCAACTCCCATCATCCACGCCGAGATAAGCCTCGATTACAGCTTTATTATTTCGTATATTTTCCGGCACATCTCTGGCAATTACACAACCGTTTTCAAGAACAATGAGCTCATGGCAAATATGCATAACCAAACGCATGTCATGCTCAATAAGTAGCACTGTAATACCACGCTTGCGTATAGAATGAATAAGTTCCATAAGTTCGGCTGTTTCTTGCTCGTTCATACCACCTGCAGGTTCATCCAAAATAAGTAATTCTGGGTCAGAAGCAAGAGCACGCGCAATTTCAAGCAAGCGTTGTTTACCATAAGCAAGACTGCCAGCTGGTTCAGCATAAAGCTCTTCAATACCAACAAAGGCTAATTCCTGCATTGCTCGATCAAAAGCTGCTTTTTCTTCACGACGTTGCCAAGGCAAACGTAACATAGATGACACAACACCTGATGTCATACGACAGTGATGTCCAGCCAATACATTTTCAACTGCTTGCATACGCTGAAAAAGGCGAATACTTTGGAAAGTTCGTGCAATACCTTTTTTAACAAGTTGATATGAAGGGACACCGGTTATACGCTCTGTCTTAAAATAAATATCACCTTTTTCGGGGCGATAGTTACCGGTAATACAGTTAAACACCGTGGTTTTACCCGCACCATTTGGGCCAATCAAGCCAACAATATTGCCCCTTGCAACATCAAAGCTAACCTCTTGCATAGCAGTCAGCCCACCAAAAACCTTGGTCACACTGGCAAGTCGCAACAAACTCATGATTTACCTCCAGAGTCCACAGGCGGAGGGTTTTTTGCACTACCGTCTTTATTAAAAAAGTTTACTTTATATTTGTAAAATGCCGGCGGAAATAAACCCTGCGGACGCCAAATCATCATAACCATCATAGCAAGACCAAAAATCAACATACGCGCATTAGAAAATTCACGTAGAAGTTCAGGCAATCCTATAAATATAAACGTACTAATAAGTACACCTAGCTGACTACCACCACTCAAAATAACTACAGCAAATATAACTACTGACTCAGTAAAGGAAAAAGACTCAGGTGTTACTATAGTCATTTTAGCTGCAAAAACATTACCAGCAGTACCAGCCCAACATGCACCGATAATAAAAGCAATAAGCTTATATTTAGCTACGTTTACACCACAGCCATTGGCTGCAACATCGTCGTCGCGTATGTAGTTTAGGGCACGACCAAAGCGAGATTTAGCAAGCCATGCAAAAAACAACACACTAAAAGCAACGCCACCCCAAACAAAATAATAAAAATTGGTTGGGCTAACTATTCTAAAACCAAATAGCTGTGGACGAGAAATACCAAAAATACCATTGGCACCACCAAAAATACCGCCAACATCATTAATGAGGGTAAGCCGCACAATTTCCACAATGCCAATTGTCACAATAAGCAAATAGTCACCGCGTAAATGTATAATCGGTCTTGCAACAATAAGTGCAAATAAACCTGCAGCTACACCAGCAATAGGCAAAAGGTAAAGCACCGGAATGCCATACATAGTATTTAATATTGCTGTGGTATAAGCACCAATGGCAAAAAAAGCCGCATGACCCATATGAAAAAGTCCAGCTTGACCAAGAATGACGTTTAATGAAAGTGCAAGCCAAGCATAAAGACCGATATTAACACATACATCAATCCAATATTTATTAGCCACAAGCGGCAAAAAAGTAATGCCTACAATGAGAATGCCGTAAAGAATGTGTCGTTTGTTCATAGCTTATCAGCCACCCTTTCGCCCAAAATACCTGTTGGACGAACAATAAGTATACAAATAAGTACGCCAAAAGCGATTACATCTTTCCATGCAGCAGCAATATAGGCCGCACTCATGGCTTCAATAACACCAAGCAAGAGACCGCCAAGCATGGCACCAGGTATATTGCCAATGCCCCCCAAAATGGCTGCAGTAAATGCTTTTAGGCCGTAGGTCCAGCCCATAACAAAATCAATTTGTCCATAATACATACCAACCATCATGCCTGCTGCCCCACCAAGACCTGGCCCAATCATAAAGACTATGGATATGATGCGATTTACATTGATACCCATAAGCCTTGCAGCACCTTGGTCAATGGAAACAGCTCGCATTGCAGCACCTGTGCGTGTGCGGTGCACAAAAAGATACAAAGCAAGCATAAGAATGAAAGATGTAAAAATTACTAGAAGTCTAATGCCGGGAACTTCCCAAGACCCAAAGCTTACGGTAAATGATGGTCGAGCAACTTCAGGATACACAAAGAATCGTGCACCATAAATGAGCATAATGGCATTTTGAAAGAATATTGATGCCCCAAGTGCAGACACCACAGCCGAAAGTCTGCTGGCACTACGCAAAGGACGATAAGCCACACGCTCAAGCATAAAACCTACCAGACCTACAAAGATGGTCACCATGACAAAGACCAATAATATGGCAACCTCCACTGGCAAAGCTCCTGCAAGACCTGCACTGACTAAAAGCGTCATTCCACAGTAAGCTCCAATGGTAAATAAATCACCATGCGCAAAGTTAATAAGTTTTAATATGCCATAAACCATAGTGTACCCAAGCGCAACCAACGCATAAATACTACCCACGGCAAGGCCATTTATTAACTGCTGGATAAAATCACCCATGCACACCAACCTTAGCTATAGTTTTCAAATAAATTACTACATCTTCAACAAATTTTAATATTTTACATTAATGACCCAATTGTACTCGAATTATATTTAGGTAAACATGTATAAACCCATCAGCCTTACCTAAAAAACGAGTATCAATTGGTCATATTTAATCTTTTTAATATGGTAAAAATACCAAGATTATGCAGTCCAGTCGTCATCTTCTTCTACAGGTGCAAAACCACGACGCATGGTATTTTCTGTAATGACTCGTGGATCCATAAAGTGAAGTAGGTAGTCAGGGCCACCAGCCTTAGTACCAACACCTGACATACGTGCCCCACCAAAAGGTTGGCGCTCTACCAATGCACCTGTATTATTACGATTAAGGTACAAGTTCCCTACACGGAACTTTTGGCGTGCTTTATCCAAGTTTTTAGGTGAGCGACTAAACACACCACCAGTTAGGGCAAAGCGTGTGCTATTTGCAAGCTCAATGGCATTGTCAAAGTCTGTAGCGCGCATAATAGCAAGCACAGGGCCAAACACTTCTTCTTGTGCAATACGGTGCTCAGGTTTAATACCATCAACAATAGTAATAGGAACCCAATATCCTTCACCTTCTGGAACGGGGCTCTTATAAAGTAATTTACCTTCTTGCTCAGCAATGGCAGCATATTCTAAAACATTTTTCTGTGCCGCACCATCTGCCACAGCTCCCATGGCATAAGTACAATCTTCAGCCGGGCCAACAAGCATAGCCTTTGCACCTTCAACCAAGCGCTCAACAGCCTTATCATAAATTGCATCGGTAATAATTAAGCGCGAACAAGCCGAGCATTTTTGCCCTTGGAAGGCAAAAGCTGAGTATAATACGTGAGGCACGGCTTCATCAAGATCAGCATCATCATCGATAATAATGGCGTTTTTCCCACCCATTTCAGAGATGACCTTCTTAACATTAGCTTGTGTTGGGCTGGTTTTTCCAGCTTTTTCTACAATACGTAAACCTACTTCCATAGATCCTGTAAATGCTATGCAGCTAATGTCAGGATGCTCAACCAAATAATCTCCCATAACTGATCCGCGCCCTGGAAGGTAGTTAAAGACACCAGCAGGTAAACCAGCCTCTTCAAATATTTCAACAATTTGGTGACCAATAATACCTGTAATATTTGCAGGTTTATAAATTACTGGATTACCTGCAACTATGGCAGCTGATGCCATACCCAAACTAATAGCCAATGGGAAATTCCAAGGAGCAATTACAGCTGTGATTCCCTTAGGATCATACATATAATGGTTCAATTCGCCAGGAGCGTTGCCCATACGACGCGGTTTGGATAAGCGTTGCATTTCACGAGCATAATACTCTAAAAAGTCAATGGCTTCTGCAACGTCAGCTTGTGCCTGATCCCACTGTTTGCCTACTTCTAAAACCTGCCAAGCCGAAAGCTCATATAGACGTCTACGTGCAATTGCAGCAGCCTTTATTAAATACTTGGCACGCTCCACCGGTGCTGTATCGCGCCATGCAGGATAAGCCTCACGAGCAGCAGCCATGGCCATATCGACTTCAGCAATGCCACCTTGGCAAACTTGCCCAAGCACTTCTGATGGTTTTGAAGGATTAACTGTAGGTATGCGATCTGCTACTTCAACATTTTTACCACCAATGTACAAAGGATAAACTTTGCCTAAGGCGTTAGCACGAATCTTTGCAATTTCAGCTGGAAAAACTGCACGATGATCTGCACGGGTAAAGTCAACCATAGGTTCATTCACAAATGGACCAAAACCATCCACCTGCGGCGCAGCTTTTTTATTTTTTTCACGTTCTGCACGTTCACGTTCAACAGTCTTATGTGGATCTTCAAGTAGTTTTTCAAGGCTTGCTTCTTCTACAAAGCTTTGACGCAAAAATGACTCATTAGCAGTATTTTCTAAAAGCCTGCGCACTAAGTATCCCATACCAGGTACCATGTCACCATATGGACAATACAAACGTACTCGACCTGCAATCTTCAAAATACCTCTGCGCACTGGCTCAGCCATGCCGTATAATACTTGAAACTCATAACGAGAATCATCAACATTTAGCTCTTTGGCTATTTCCAAAACTGCAGAGATAGTGCGCACATTATGTGAAGCACAAGCAAAATGACATATGTCATTATTTTTTAATATATTATATGATATACGTTCAAAACAGGCATCACTTTCAGCCTTGATAGTCCATACAGGTACCTCCCAGCCCATTTGCTTGGCCTTTACCACTTCGTAATCCCAATATGCACCTTTTACCAAACGTATAGAAATTTGAGTCTTGTTTGCTCTGGCCCAAGCAATTAACTCTTCTGTATCTTTCTCGGCATCTTTCAAATAAGCTTGTAATACTATACCGATATGTGGGTAATCTTTAAATTCAAGCTTTAGACGGCGGTATACTTCAAGCGTAATATCCTTATGCTTATAAGATTCCATATCAATACAGAAAAAAGCATTCAGTTCAACAGCACGCTTACAAATACGGCGCGCTTGATCTAATATACCAACAACTGATCCTTCAAAATCTTGCGGATTGGCAAGACAGAAAGTCGCTGTTGGCTTAATGGCAATATTTATTTTAGGTGCATGCCCCCAATCTTCTTTTTGCTTAGGGTCATTACCAAGAGCATCCCATGAGTTGTAATCTTTTTCCAAGGCATCCAAAAGCTCAAGGTATGTATTAACATATACTTCAGCCTCAGCATGAGAAAGTGTTGCCTCACCAAGCACATCAACTACTGCCGCAAAACCATCTTTGCGCAATTTTTTCATATTCTTAACAGCATCTGTAGTTTGTTCACCTACAATAAACTGCTTTGCCATCTCATGAATATTGCCAGAAATAAATTTGTTGAGCATACCGCCACCCAAGGACCCAAGCATACCGGCAACTTTTGCACCAGTTGATAAAAAAGCTGGCATGTCTTTTTCATCGCCAAAATATTCCCGAATATGGTCAGTCAAAAGTTTGGGGGTAGTTAGCGAAGGAAAAGTATCAACAAAACGAAATATTTGAACTTTGAATTGTTCATTTTGCATGCTCCAGTCCATAACCTTGCCCATCCAAGCTGCTTTATTAAAAAGCGAAGGTTTTTCACCAGATATACTTGCAAACATTTCCTTGCCGCGCTCAATAGCTTTTGCATTGGTACTTTCTTGCATATTTGTTCCTCAAAAATTTTCAAAATTTTACTTAATGGTGTTACTTAAAAAATTTTTCACTCTACACTTTACAACAAAAAGAATCTCTTCCAAAATTATAAGGTATATGAGTAATAGTGCTAATAATTCATTAGGCGACAAGCTAACAAATTACTACGAATGCGTCAATGCACAAAAAAGTATGGTCTTATTATTAACAAGCCAAGATACCCTTCACGACATTCTAATTTCAATTTTATG
>CAYJPT010000115.1:0-7430 GCA_964372165.1 uncultured Desulfovibrionaceae bacterium
TCTCATCCCGACCAGAAATTACAAAGGGTTACAGCAAAAAACTGTAGCCCTTTTTACTTTTATAAAATCCGTTCCAACCTCGGTTCCAACCTTTTTGCTGAAAATGAATGCAAAGTGATGCAAGCTATGCTAGGTTCTATTGAGTGAAATGGATAGTAACATATTTGCATGTCATCTGCAAAGGGTAAGGGCATATGCTTCAATTATTGCAAACAAAAAATATCGGGCCTATTGAGGATATGGAGCTAGACTTTGGCTCAAGGCTTAATGTCATTACTGGTGATAATGGTCTTGGGAAAAGTTTTAGTGGGCTTTAACCAACACTTGGGCACGAGAAATAAACCCCAAGCTCATGCATGGGTATAAGGCTCAACCTTTGAGTGAGCAAGAGGCTGAAGTATCCTTTGTAATATCTGGTGACACTAAGCTAAATGTGCAAAATGCTCCTCATATATTTTCACTTGAACCCAAGTCTTTTTCGAGCATTTTTGATACTAGCGAGCAGGGTTGGAAAAGTGATACTGAGCGTCCCAAGGGGAATGGCATTGTACTGTATGCCATGCCCGATGGTAGCTTTGGTCTATGGGATTCAATCCGTAATAATGGTAAGACTGCCGATAAAAAACGCCCCTCTGCGTATATCTTTTCCCCTGAAGAATTGTGGCACGGCCTAAAGTCAGAAGAAGGAGCAACTCTTTGTAATGGCTTGATTTTGGATTGGGCACTTTGGCAAAAAGAGAATAATCACTCCTTTGAGCGGCTACAAAAAACGCTATGTTTTCTATCAGCATCCAAAGACGAGCAGTTGACCATTGGTGAGTTAACACGCATAAGCCTTGAGGATGTAAGGGATATGCCTACAATAAAAATGCCTTACGGCGAAGAAGTCCCTGTTGTATGTGCTTCCTCTGCCATAAAGCGTGTTTTATCACTTGCGTACTTGCTTGTGTGGGCACTAATTGAGCATGAGAAAGCGAGCAAGCAACTACGCCAAGCGACACTTGAGTATGCGGTAAGAGCGCATCTAAGACAGAATCAGTATCTGCCCCATTAATACAGTTTTGCGCATGAGCAATGAGTGCACCCGTATCACGAAGCAGGCATACAAGCCCCTGCAGTGTTAGCAAGTGATTACCAGTAATTGGGCCACGCTTTGGCATATGCGCTAAAGCCATTTGAATAATGTCACTTACTGGAGCCACATGAGGTTCCACAAAGGTAAGTCCCATGAGTTTGTTATGCAGAGTTTTAAGCGGCGATAGTGCCTTATGGGTAACTTCCGTTTTGCCTATATAGACTTTATTCCAAATGTCATTGGCGGTGCGAGAGATTTCGTTAAAGAGCGTGTTGCCCAAGTTTTCAACTTCTTCGGCAAGACCAGCGTGGATGACAGCATCTTCATTTGCATGCTGCGCAAGCGGAGCAACCTTATACATCTGCCATTTAAAATCCATGCGGGCACGTACATAGTCAGGGCTAACCACAGAATTTGCTATAATACCGCCCCATTCCTCGTGTTTATCAATCCAGTCTTGGATGGTTTTGTCATACTCAATTAGAAATTGCTCCTTTGCCACCACAAATTCATCACGAATTGTCATAAGCTCTTGCACCATGTCCGCAGCCTTTTCTTCGGGTATGGCCCAACCAGACATGAAGCGCACTCCGTGCTTGTCTAGGTGATTGAAGGCACGAGCCTTGAGCGTTCCAAAGATACGCAAACTTTCAGGTGGTGCAACGCGCTTGCTGCCAAATGTTGCAAGTTCATCGGGTGGAAGTTGCACATCGCCAAAGTCTTCCAAGGTTAGCTTTTTACGTGCAGACCATAATGAGACGTCTAGATTTAGGGCTAATAGATTGTCTAAAATCTTAATTTCAGACGGCTGTGGGGTATTCTGTTGAATGTTCATATAAACTCCTGTTATAATTTTGTGTTGTTAGAATTTAGTGCATAGCCGCTGTTGATTTTACGTTTGGTGCGCTCAATCATTTCCATGGCTGGGTCGCGTTGGGTGCATTGGTCGCGCGCTATTGCTAGACTTTGCCCACGCGTACCAAGCTTACCCCAAGTTAGTAAGACGGCTTCGGGCTGCAATTCTGCTTGCCAAAATTTTCCACCGCTTGGTGTTGGCTTTTCAAGGGCGACAATAGGTAAGTGCGCAATCTTGGTTAAATCCGCTGCTGCCAAGCGTCCTACATATGTTTGCCATTGGGTGATGTCCTTTGGTTGCTGAGGATGCGCTTTAGGTTTGGTGTATGTTGCGGTAGTACTGCTCTTACTTGCGCTCATATTGGGAAAGACCCGTTGGGCTAGCTCATGTAACATGGCACGGGTTTCGCGTGATGCTCTGTAGCCAAGGGCACGGTCAAGGGCATAAGTTACAGGCTGTATGCCTTGACTTGCTAAAGGTTGGAAGCGCAAGGTCAGCTCTGCCCAACGCAAAAGAGTGCGCGTTGAGAATGTAACCTCTATTGTGTTAGTAATATTACTAATTTCTCCCCCCGCTCCCATAAACAGTTTGCGAACCTCATTAGCATAGTCCACTAGCTTATGCGCTATTGCTTCAGGCAGTTCTGCATAACTTGCGCTTAGCAAATTCTTCTCAACCTCTGGGGCAGGATAGCCCATTTCACAAAGGGTAAAGCGGTCAAGCCAAGCTAGGTTTTGTCTTTGTGTTCCTTGGTACAATCCAGTTTCATCACCACCGCCATTGGTATTGGCAGTGGCGATAAAGCGAAACATAGGGTGTGGCTGAATGAGCTCGCCGCCATTTTCAGCAATGCACAAAGGCGCACCGTCTAGAATGGAGTTTAAGCCTGCTGCCACTTCTGGTGCAGTTAGATCAATTTCATTAAAGAGCAATAGCCCACCATAACGCATGGCAAGTGCCAATGGCCCATATTCGTAAACCATATTGCCGTCTTTGACTGCTAAGTGTCCAGTGAGGTCAGCAAATTCAAGCCGCCCGTGACCGGTAATCTCAAAGACCGGATAGTTAAGCCTTGCCGCTAGCTGCTTGATGCAAGAGGTCTTTCCACAACCTGTGGGGCCAAATACATACAACGGGTCAGCATGATTCATAAACCAAACGATGATGTCACGGCTACTTTCATGAAAGATGTAACTTGGGTTAATAGTTGGAGTGTAATCCGAAGCTTCGGCATAGCCTTGTATAAGCTTGCCAGATTTCTTGCCACTAAAGATTTGCCCTGCGTCCAGTGTGGTAGTTTGCAGTGTTTCGAGGTTATTTGTTATATTTTGCATAGTTGTTCCTTGTTTGTGTGTGCTTGACACATTTGTTTTAAGTTTGGATAATAATCTTCTTGGGAGAAATATAATGAAGAGTATGAATGATAGATTACGTGAAATGATTGAGGGTAGTACGGGTGGCGCTTTGTGTCCTGCTCGCATTACTAGATTTACTCCACAAGAGGATGGCTATACTTTACGTCAGATTTTTGATGCCGATGGTAAGTGTATTTTTGAAGAAATTATTACTGATAATCTACCAAATGCATGGCAAATTGAAAGTATAAAAGAAGCTTTAAAAGAAGCAGATGCTGGAAACTTTGCTACCGATGAAGAAGTTGCTAGAGTCTTTGCCTCCTACGGTGTTGATACCGACTTGGAAACAACCTCATAGCGGTCATTCATATAAACGCCACGGCCTACGTCCAAAACAAAGGGATTTTCGTAGTATGAACCGTGAACGGATATGTCCTCAGTTTCTTCACCTATGTTTACAAAGCGATATTGCATTTCTGCGTTGTCATCGTCACCAATACTTGCAAGTAAATCTTCAATAAATTTAACTTCTTCAAAATGACTGTACCATTTAATCCAATTCCAATAATAAAGCCGTGATTCGTCATCAGTGCCTTCATTGGCAACGCGCTTTTCTGCACTATTTAAGAGGTCTTGCACTTCAGCCTTTGTGCTTTCACTTTGTAATTCAAGCTCAACAAGCATTTTGTCATACGCTGGTTTGTATAGGCACAGGCCAATTTCTGAATAATATCCCATAATTATTTTCCTTTAATTGATTTTGCTAATGGTTAATTTTTGAAAGGACTTATCTTCTTGCTCACAAGCTGCAAGTGCTGCATCAATATTGGTAATGCTATTGGCTTGGGCTTCCTCTAGGGCGTGACGAACGATGTCTTTATTCAAGGTACGTCGTCCTTTTTGAGTGCTGACCTTAAAACGATAGTTGCCAGTGCTAATCCAATCACCTTGTAGGCCAGTAAAGCCATATAGGTCTTTTAAGCCTTGTTCTGCGGTGCTAATTTTCAGATCTAAGGCATTACGTTCAGTTTTAAGATTATTAATTTTTACAATATACGTCTCCCATTCAGGGCGAAACAGGCCATTATGAAATTTTGGGCAGTCGCTATTCCAATCGCAATACGCACATAGCGGATGAAAACCAATGGTATAAGCAACAGCATTTACGTCTAACTGCCCTTGTTCAAAGGCAGTTTTGTTCTCCCAAAGCTCCCCAGCAGTTTTTAAGCAGAGGTCACGCATGGTATCGTGCGGCGTGTATGGGCCAAAGGGTTTGGCATCATCCATTGAAATGCATAAGACCCAAGCTTCAATGTCAACGTCATTCACATTTGTGGGCAAGGCCATGCCAAATTGAGCCTTACAGATTTCAGGCATGGTACAATTATGATGCATAATTACACCGTGTTCATCACGCAAACTGAAGGCGGGCTTGTCCCATAGCTGTGCTATAAGCGAGGCTTGCCCATAGAGCTGCATTTCGTAGGAAGTGTATAGCGTTTCAGGCAGGTTAGCGGTGCTTTTTAGTTCTAAAATGCGTATGGCAGGGTGAGGATTTTTCCATGCAAGCACAAAGTCAAAATGCGCCTTGATGGGTACGTTGTTATGAGTAAAGGCAAGCTCTAACTGCGGTAAAGCGTGAATGCCTTGAGCTGTTATGGCTTGACCTATACCGTGCTCTAACCAGTGACCACGTTGTTGGGTTAAGAGTTTTTGCAAGCTTGGCTGTGGACGTTGAAAGACCTTATTGCAAAGGGCAGCCCTTGGGCATTCCAAAGCACGCCCGATGTCTGACAGGCCAATGTATTGAGACCGGTTACCAAGGTGCTTGGCGGTGTTTTGCTCGTCATGTAACTGCAAGCCATGCTGTATGCAGGCAAGCAGGTTTTGAGCTTTTTGTGTGACTTCTACTTGTGTCATAAATTCTCCTTTAAACTACAAAGGCCATCCCCTTGTGATGGACGGCCTTTGTATGATATTTTGGTTTTTATTTAAGCGGCTTCGGCGTACTTCCACCACATTTTACGTTGTGGATTCCATTGGAAACCAGCACTCTTAAGAAGCTCCTTCTTAGCTTGAGTGCTACCAGTAGCAACGATGCAGACCCGCCCATCAGAGGCGGTCACTTGCTGATAGTTTACTCCGTCAATGTGTGGCAAGTTGTCTGAAGTAGTTTGCTTTTTAGCTGGGGTATTCCCTTGTTGAGTGGATGCCCTTGCTCTTTTGGTTGGCAGAGATGCCGCATTTCCGTCATCGTCCTCGGTAATAATCCCAAGCATGGCGCATAAGGCATAACGTCTAGCATAGGTAATGGCAGAGCCCATGCCCTGCGGATCATTTTTAGGTAATGGCACTACCATGAAGGACGCTTGCCACTGACCAGATTTAGTATCCACAAGCTTGGTCATAAGCCCTACATGCCCCTCACCCACATGCGCAGGTGTCGGCATGGGTAGCTGGGTTAGCCAAATGCCGCTGCTATGCAAAGCCTCACGGCACGCCTCCATAACAGAATTTAAGCTGGCATAATTGCTCTTGGTGAATGGATTTTCTGCATCCTTTAAAGCTGGTTGCAACTGCTTCTGCACGGCAAGCAAAACCTTAGCCAGTGCCGTAACATCCTGTGATTGATATTCAAACATATTTTGCCTCCTGAAAGTAAAACACCCCTTGCTGGCGATAAACCAGCAAGGGGTGTTGGGTTAGTTTTAACAAAGTTCTTGTTATTTCAAAATAGTAATATATACGTGAAAAATATTGGAGATTAGACCAAGCTTCACGTTCAGCTTTATTTCGCATGCTTGAATACTCTGAAGAATTGAAATTACCTACAAAGCCATGGAAAACATTTATAAAACTAACAGAGTAACCTATTAGTATATGAGATGGTTATGAAAAAAATTTTGTGTGTTTTTGTAGTTTTATTGCTTTGGGCCTGTGATAATGAAGCTTCTAAGAATAACAGCTTTGAAAATGCTTATACTACTGAAATATACAAATCCATAAAGTCATCGGAAAAGTCAGGTGGAACTCTTGAGCTAAAAGTGTTAAAGAACAACCCTAGCTTCGCACAGATTTCTATCGACACATTTTACGTTAACTCTTCTGGAACTCCATTTACTTGTGAGCTTGAAGAGCTCTGTATTGTTAAAAATAATGTTATTATTTGCACGGTTAGTGAAGATAATTATTTTGATCCAGATATGAACTTTGATGCACCTTATTGTAGCAATAATGATTGTATTTTAAAAATAAACAAGCAAGGAAATGTACTTGAAGTAGAGTACAGCAGGTTTAGAAGTTCGTATTGTGGCATGAATGGGAGCTTTGATGGTATATACACTAAAGTAGAGAATACCAACAAAAACAATTAAATAAATTAGGTTGTTATGCGAATTAAAACCATTTGTTTATTTCCTGTAGCTATGGTCTTGAATTTATGCATTTTTTCAACATTCAGCTATGCAGAAAATATTGTTTATGACGAAGTTTATTTTGCACCAGTAGTTTTATCTAATCATGAGGGAAAAACATTTCTTGACGTTGAAGATGAAGCAAGTCGTAGTTATTATTCTTACCCTTTAAGAGACTATGATGCATTCAAAAAAATCCTCACCGATGCAATTTCGAAAAAAATGTAGCTTGCTTTTTATGCTCAGTTGGGTGAGGTAGTAAAAATAACAAAATTTGCTGAAGCATCAGTAAGGCTATATCCTAATTATGCCGAAACAAAAGATTACTTTGCTATAAGTGCTTTATTTGTTGATGCAGATGTAGTCTTAAGATTGAAGATTACTAAGGATGATAATCCCCTAGCTTACAAAATATCAGACACATATTTAAAGTCCCTTGGTGAAATTGTTACAATTTATTTTGTGGAAAATGAACTTATTGCAATAGAATCTGTACAGTGAGCAAAAAATACGCTGCATATCAAGCTACTTCAGGTTATCAATATAGCTTTTTTGCCCTAAAAGCATTCATCATAAAGGACTCACAGCTATGAGTCCTTTATGATGTTTTGACGAGCATTTACCAGCTAAGGCATACAAGTATAGTTGATGTGTAGTGCTGTTCTATGCATACACTATCATCGCTTCAATTCACGAATAAGGATATTAGCCTCTTCTCCAGTAAGGCTGCT
>CAYJPT010000116.1:0-7390 GCA_964372165.1 uncultured Desulfovibrionaceae bacterium
ACTTTTTTACAATTTTCACAAAATTATACTGAAAAAGTAATTGTGCAGGACTCTTTAAACTTGGATTAAATGAAATGGAGTAAGCATGCCTGACTTTACAGGAAAAAATGTTTTGATTGCAGGCCATAAGGGGCGAATGGGATTGTTTTTTATGCGTAAGCTTAAAAAGCTTGGGCTTAATATTCGCGGCATTGATGGACCTTTGCAAGAGGAAGAGCTTGCAAAAATTTGTCTTGATGTGCACCTAGTGTTGCTCTGTGTACCAGCTGCTGTTTTGCCTAAGCTACTTGTGCAACTTTGCCCACATTTACAAAAATCTTGTATTCTTACGGATATAACTTCAGTCAAAGTTCAGCCACTTGAAAATATGCAACAATGCTGGAAAGGACCTATTGTCGGAACACATCCTCTGTTTGGACCTAAACCCCCTAAGGGCAGTGATTTACCGGTGGCTATTGTGCCCACAGAAAATACGCAAGAAATACATACAGACTTTGTTGAAAGCATTTTTATAGCCATAGGTTGTCGTACTTTTAGATGCACGGCTGAAAAGCATGATAAAGCTATGGCAGCTATTCAAAATTTAAACTTTATTACTTCACTTGCTTATTTTGCTACACTTGCTCAAGATGAAGACTTGTTACCATTTTTGACCCCGTCATTTAAGCGTCGCCAAGAGGCAGCACAAAAAATGCTGACAGAGGATGGTGAGCTTTTCAAAGGGCTTTTTGACGCAAACCCATATAGCCACGAATATGTGCGTAAATATCGCTCTTTTTTGAATGTAGCCGCAGGTGGTGATATAGATTTATTAAGTAAACGTGCTACTTGGTGGTGGGATTAAAGGGGCGATTGTAATTTTTTATAGTAATTTCAGTTGAAATAACTATCGTGACTGCGTAGGTGGGTCTATACAAGCATTGACTATTTTATGTATGGATATTAAAAAAACAGGATTTTCAGGGACAAAGCGTATATCTTGAGCCAATGGTGTTGCATTGTTAATTGCAAGATGTAGAATTTGTATGGGCCATGTGTGATTTTTGAAAAAATCTTGCACTCGCTGCAAAGTTCCTAGTAAAACACAACTTATAACCAAGCGCCCCCCTTGGGGTAAGGCATCAATCAAATATGTAAGTAGTTCTTCCGCATTGTTTTGGCTTAATCCTCCACCCACAAAGATGCCATGCGGCTTAGGTAAAGCATTTAAGCATTGTGGGGCATGTCCTTCACAAATATCTAATATAATAGCTCCAAAATTACGGCGATTTTTTTTAATTTGCTTGATGCGTTCACTGTTTTTTTCAATGGCAATTACTTGCCCTGTATGTGCAAGGGTACACATCTCAATGGCTACAGACCCAGAGCCTGAACCAATATCCCACAAAGTATGCTGAGGTTCAATTTTTAATAAGCTAAGGGCAGTGGCACGTATTGCATTTTTAGTCATTAAGCCGTTTTCGTGCAGCACATCCTTTTGTTCAATGCCAAGCGTAGGATTGGGAGTTGCTGTGCTAGGCAAAATTAAAATTGTACAACAATCTGATATAGTACGTGTGTTTTTGGCGGCTTGAAGTAGGGTTAGCTTATGTAAATGCTCATTTTGTTGCCCAAGATTTTCAGCAATATATAGGATTAAATCCTTCGCTCCACGTTCTAATAAATATTGAGCAATAAGCTTGGGTTTTGCCTTAGCGTCGGTCAGTACGCAAACTGGTTTTCTTGCATAAATGGCAACACACAAAGCTTGCCAATGTACTAAGGTGTCACGCCCATGTAGAGAAATATGCTGTACATTATGCCAAGCTAAACCCACCTTTGCACATAAGCGCTGAACAATACTAATGCCTGCATGAATATGTATAGCTTTAGTCCCAAATTTTTGTATCAAGCTTGCCCCAATACCAAAATATAAAGCATCACCATCAGCTAAGACTAAAACACGCTTACCTTGTGCTCTTGCAGCCTCTATAAATTGATAATTTTTTTCTATTGGACTACCAATGGTTTGGAATACTTTTCCTTTATATAAAGTTTCATCTTCGTACTGTGGAAAAACTTGCGCGAGAATAGCTTTGCCGCCAAGGACGTAATGAGATTTATGCAATATGCTTAATTCTTTTTTAGTAAAAACCTGCCCGTAAACAGATAAAACTTCAATGGGGTATAAGCGTTTTTTCATAGTTTTACCAAAATCCTACCATCAAGGTGAAATAAATGTATTTTTACGCTTTGACCTGCAAAAGTTGTAGCTGTGATAGCGGCTTTTTTTGCAATATATTCTAATATTTTTATATAATTTTCATGTGACATTATAATATTAAGCGCATGATTTGCAGTTACACATTGTGTGATTTGTTCTGCTTGCTCATCCTCAAGACCCTCACTAACGCACCATTTTGCCAAAAGTTCAAAGTCCAATTGAGAGGTATGAGCATGCGTATAAGCGTGACCTTGCGCAAGTTTGACAAGTTTACCAAAAAAACAAGCCCACAAAATTTGCTTAAAACTAAATTTTCTGGTCTCTTGCAAAGAGTATTGTGCAAAATCTGCAACTTGTATGCAAGCATGTTCTGGAATATTTGTATAGAGGTTTAGTAATAATCGCTCAGAGCGTCGACCGGTTGTTAGACAAATATTTTCACAACCTGTAGCAGAGGCCACTTGCAAACTTTGGGTAATGGTGGCCTTCCATGCCGCATGGCTAAATGGTTTAACTGTGCCTTGAGTGCCAAGTATGGAAATTCCTCCAACTATACCAAGTCGTTCATTAAAAGTTTTTTTTGCAATTTTTTCACCTTCGGGGACAGAAATACTTACCTCTATACCACCTGCATAAGCATAAGCCTTGGCTATGTCTTGCAAGCCAGCCCTAATTTGCTGCCTTGGTGCAGGGTTAATGGCAACTTCTCCCACAGGCAATGGCAAGCCGGGCAAGGTAAAACGACCAACACCCTTACCACCCTTAATGTGAATTTGTCCTATATTATTATTGAGCTGGATATTAGCATGAATAGATGCCCCGTGGGTAGCATCAGGATCATCACCACCATCTTTTTTTACAATGCCTAAGGCCTGCCCAATGCCTATACAATTTGCAAAAGCTATGGGAATTTTTAATTTTGCAGTATGTGGTGCAGGGCATGGTATGTGCATATATGAAGGCTGAGCTTTGTTGTGCGATTTTAATAGCATATTCAAAGCCGCCATGGCTGCAGCAGTTGCTGCCGAGCCAGTTGTAAAACCCTCACGCAGTCTTTTTTTTGACATATTGCGTACTTTCCAATGAGCATAATGGTATAATTTCTTTCAAATAAGTCTGATGTTTTTCAAGGTAAAAAGCGAGAGGCTTACCAAAATTCCGCCCCACCATACCTTCCACAAAAAGCTTGCTAACTTCACGTTCACGCATAAGTATTAATTGGAAGTATCCAACAATATTACGTTCTTCTTTGCTCATTTTTGATAGTATTTTTTTGCATACCTCTTGTGAACGGGGACGATATAACCAAAAATACATAAAATCTAAAGAGTCAACAATTAATGCTTGCATAAGATGAGCATTTTTTGCTTCAACCTTTTTCAAAAAACTTTTAGGCTTTATCATTAGGGTAAGAAGATCATCCTCAGGGAATAATAGCTCTAATTGTACATAATTATTAAAAATTTGTTCAAATTTTGTATCATAATCCCAGCGTCTCATGCGCACATTATTTTTGTGGTCGGCATACCCTTCAATTAGTGCAGCTACAGTATCAGAAGCCATTTTGGAAATAATGGCAGAACCCATTTGAATCATAGCATTAGGGTCTGCTACATTAGATAGATAAAGTATTTCATACACAGCACCATTAAATAATATGGCCATGGGTATAGCAAGCACACTACGGAAAACATTGCCAATAATGGCCTCTTTAGGTAGACCACGTATAGTATTATGCCACGCAATATATAGGCCATTTACCGCTGCCATAACACTATAAACTACAACTGTTTGGTTGGCTACAGTATAGCCCAAACCATCTTGTAGTAGTAATATACGCACGCCAAGTTCAAGTAAAGGCACAGAAAATCCAGTATACATGAGTGAGTCGCAAAGTCTGGACCAGCTTACATGATTATTCCATCGCAAAAGTGTTGAGCGGTGCAAACCTCCGCCCGCCACAACAGCTTGCACAACATTACGCACACCGGTGATGCCAAACCAGATGATAGGGCCAAACCAAGCTAAAAACCACCACGTTTGTGTATAGTGGAAAGCTATACTGGCAGGAATAAATCCAATTAAAACTTTGAGAAGATTAGATACACGTGAGTTTAAATATTTTAGTGAAGGTATTTTATTGTTTTTGTAATTATTTGAATGATGCCCTTTGGCTATCTCACGTCTCATATTACCAAGTGAGGAGATATTGCCTGTTTCAACAATGCGTGCAGATGAAGATTTTGGAGACCACTCTTGCTCTTTGATGTAGCCATAGTGTTTCTTTCCGGGCAGAGCACGTATAAAGCGTGTAAGCAAACTTTTTTGTGGTATAAATTCATTGGGTATAAGGCGCATATTGTAATGCACAGGCATATAAAAAGGAATAGAAACATCATTTTGTTGTTTTTCAATTAATCTTTGCGCTCGCACTGGTAGGGTTTCATTAAAAACTAAACCCATGCCAACATCGCTTTCAGGGCGACCTGTGGCATCACTGCCCATGTGTATCCAAATGGGTTTTGTGGTATAAAACTTCTTGAATATTGGAATATTTGTTAATATGTCATGTAAAATAGCACAGCGTTCTTCATGGTCTTGTAAAGATTCGTGCGCTTCTGGCCCTTCTTGTTCACGTTTTTTTAATTTAGATAAAACCAAATGCTTTAAGCGAGGTATACTTGCTTCATTTATTGCATATTGTAACTCGATAATTTCATTGATTTTACTTGTTTTATCATCATGCCATTCACGCAAATTATAAAGCTCAAGGTGGGTAAACATGCCTTGACATTGCCACAAGATTTCTAAAACATCTTCTGCATTTAATCGCGCAGTATTCAATGTTATTGTACTATTTGCATGAATGCTGGTTAGCCAATCTAGTAAAACAATTGGGCGTAGACGTAATAATTCCGGTACTTCAGCATCTTGAGTTGGAATAAAAGGCGAAGGTATGTCAGGGTTTTTGTCAGGAGTTATATAGCTATTATAAATTGTTGCACTTGTAATTGCTTCAGGGTGGCTATATGTTTCTTCGACTTGCTCGGTTGAGCATACATCAGTATTTAACGCTTGATTAGTATGTATATTTTCTTGGCTTTTTTGAATATGTGGTAAAAGATTAATATAAATAAACTCAGATAAATGCACTAGGGAAGCTTGCCCTGCACCAACAAATTGCCTAAAATCATCGTGACTTATAAGTCCAATGCTTTCTGGATCAAGCTTTAGTTTTTTTGCTACGTTTACTCGATGTTTGCTATTCCATATATCAAGCACAGTAAAAACATAGCGTTGTCGCCATGCTGAGGCTTTGCGTCCAAGTTCCATGAGATGTTGCATGGGAGCTTCATTCAAAAAATCTATAAAATCATGCGGATTATTTAAGTTGCGTGGACTCCAAACAATTTGAGCATATTTATTTCTAAAAGGTACTATAAATTCTAGCCCTATACGCACTCGTATGCCAACAATATCTGCAGCACAAAGCACTTCTCTTGCGGCTTCTTCGCCAATATAATTATAATAAATAATTGTAAGGTGACGAATACCCTTGAGCCAGGCATCCATAATTAAATGCGTTGAGTTTTTGCGACCCTTAGTATTGGCATCATGCACATGATGATCAAAGGCAAGTTGGCTCCAGTCTTCTGGCATTTCTACCAAACCATAATGTGCAAGCAGTTCTCGAATAACTTGAGGATTACCACGTGCTGCACGGCGAAAGTCACTTGCTAAATACAACTGCCTACGCATATCCCCGTGTGAGCGTAGCAAATCTTTCATTATTTCAATGAGTACTCTGGCTGTATTACGTCTGAAGCTTGTTTTAGCACTATTTAGTACTTCATCATAAAGTGCACGTAAAGCATTGAGGCGATTGTGGCTGTCACCAACTTCAAGGCTGTCAATTAGGCGCGCCACAGCATGAGCCACACGCATATCACGTGAAAGTGCTAAAGTTTTAATGCCATGGGGATGCAAGTTGGCATTAAAAATATTGTGTCCTGCTTTAGTATTGCCTCTCTTGTTAATGATTGTATTAACAAGAGATAACAATTCATGGTCTTGCTTATCAAAAAATAATTTATCCCACCACATAAGCACCTCAACAATATTGTTATCGTTTTTTAGGGGAAATAAAAATTAGCTATGCCTTGTGCCACAACATTTACAGGACCACCAATAATAGTCTCTAATTTATCTATATCCTCTTGTATACTAAGCGTCAAATATCCACCAGGTTGCTGCATTGTAAAATGCATGCGCCTATGTTTGGCATAGTGCCATAAACCTAAAGCAAGTGCACCTGAGCCGCATGCATTTTCATAATGCTCTGCAAAAGGATTTTGTACAAGTACAATAGGGTGCATAAAAATTTCGTAAGAATTTTGTTTGCTTTTTGACAGTTTTTTTTGTGACACTTCATGCCACCAAATGCAACCAATGGCTGCTTCGCGCTCAAGATTGTATTTTTCACGAATAATTTTTGCATCTACTTGCCAATTATTTATGTTAAAAGGAAAATGTTCTTCATCAATAAGTAAATGGCTAATGCCGGGCAAACATACCAGCGTTATGCCCTGATCTAAATTCTGCATAGTAGGCAAATGCATTAAAGGGATGTGCAGTGCTACATCATAGGCTTTGCTTAATTTGCTACAGTGACTTTGCGTATGAATAAAACTTTGCTGTACATGAGCCAATAAAGGAAAATCAAAACCCGAACTTTGCACCTTGCCTTGCCAAATAGTAATGTTATCAGGAGTTTTTGGCGTGTCATGCATATTAAACTTTTCTTCTAAAGCCATAAGCAAGGCCAATGATCTTGTGGCATTGATGCAAAACTCACCACCAGCCATTTGCAATACGCCTGATTTTATGTCTATAAAGCCGGCTTGCTCTCCTCCAATGTGGCTAGGCAAAAGCCCTTGCGTGGCAAAGTGGCTACGCTCTTGCTTATTGTATTGTAAGCCTTCAAAAAGCACTGTCATATTACCACTAGGGCTAATTTTATAAAATGGTATGTTATGCATGGTGTAAGTATGATATTTTTAATGAAAATCGTCAACTACACTTATGGAGTGCTATTTAAGGAAATACTGATTTATTCTGCCCGAATAAATCATAAAGGCACACTGCCTTCATTCGCCCTGTGGGACGCAAAAAAGCGTGGTTTTTGCT
>CAYJPT010000117.1:0-7298 GCA_964372165.1 uncultured Desulfovibrionaceae bacterium
ACAGGGCGAATGAAGGCAGTGTGCCTTTCTGATTTACTCTGCTTGCAGAATAAATTAACATTTCCTTTACTTTTGACGGAATTGCAAGGGGAATTAATTTTTATCAACCTAAAAATTTTGGAGAAGCACTGAAATGAAAAAATTTTCTATTTTACTTGCCGCATGTCTTTTAAGCATTGCCTTTGCTGGCGTTGCTTTTGCTGAAAAAAACATTGTTGCCCCTAAAAGCGCAGCTGCAGCAGTTGGTCCTTACTCACATGGCGTTGTAGCAAATGGTTTTGTTTTTGTATCTGGCCAATTACCCATGGATTCAAAGGGTGTTATGGCTAAAGGTATTGAGGCTCAAACAAAGCAATCCTTAGAAAATGTGAAAGCTGTACTTGAAGCTGCAGGATCAAGCATGGATAAAGTTGTAAAGGTAACTGTGTTTATGAAAGATTTAAATGAATTTGCTAAAATGAACGCAGTTTATGGAACATTTTTCAGTAAAGATTATCCTGCACGTGCTACTGTGCAAGCTGCACGTATTCCTAAAGATGCTTTAGTTGAAATTGAAGTTATAGCAGTAAAGTAAATCTATCTATTAAAATTGAGGTTTGGAATATAATTTTTCTTAAAACTTTTATATCATAATGATTTTGAAAAACACGATAAGTCAGGGTTCTTTTGGCGCATGATTCTTAACAGTCTTTGGACATATGCTGGCAATTAGCCAACAAAAAGGCTCGTGATTTCATTTGAACTTCTGGCTTATTTTGTTTTTGCAAAAAATATTTTTATATATGGGTTTATGAAACATCTGCATAATTCATGATGCAGGGTTTCATGGAGCGTTGACGCTAGTCTCGATTTTATGGTTAATTTTGCAGCCTATGTATTTGTTGATATGTAGTGTATAAAATATTTACATTGTCGCATTTTTAAACAATCAGTATTGCTGCTTGATAGCTAAAAAATAATGCTTTGTAGACATATAAAAGGTATATTTTTTGTTATTTTTGCTGTTTAGTGCTTTGAGTGAATATTATGACCAGGGTAATTGAACAAGGCACGCTTTTTGCTAGTCACAGCGCAATTTAGTTTTGGTGTTGAGTAAGTCTTTATTGTACAATTGGTATATTTTTAATTTACTAACATGGTTCATTTTGAACAAAGTGTTATAAAAATGCTCTGGTGAATACTCAAAAAAATAAAATAAATTTCATTTGAGTTCAAGGCGAATGCATTTTTTTGCATAGTTATGCTAGTATATTGTAATGTTATGACTTGACTGTTTACACAGAGCGTATAAAATATACTCCCTATATTTATTTCTAGGATAAAATTGATGCGTTTAATTTTTTTTAGCTTATTTTTTCTAACTGCTTGTGCTCCTTTTGGACCATCACCTAGAGATGTGGAAGGTGAGTTGCCAGCTCATATACCAAATCAATACATGTCAGCGCAAATTGCGTATAATCCCGCCAAAAGTGTTAGCTCGCCGTGGTGGCAAAACTTTCAAAGTGATGACTTAAATAAAATAATGACTAAAGCGCTTGGCAGTAATTTTGATATTTTAACTGCTTGGGCAAAATTACGTCAAAGTCAATCCCTTGTTAATAGTGCCACGGCGGATTTTTTCCCGCAGATTGGTCTTGATGGTAGTATGGCACAACGTCGCATAGCAACGCAAACTGAAACGGACTCACAATCTACTCAGGGTGAAAACAATTCAAATCAAACAAAATCAACTTTGCAATCCACACAGGTGGTAAATGATTCTTACAATATAAGTGTTGCAGCTTCTTTTGAGTTGGACCTATGGGGGCGCATAAATTCAGAGCGGCAAGCAGAACTTTTGCGTGCTGATGCCACGCGTAATGATTTACAAACAGCTGCTATTAGTGTGGCAGGTTCTGTTGCAGAGACCTGGGCAGCCTTGCTTGGTAATAGAGCTGAACTTGCAGTTTTGAATGAACAAATTACTATCAATGAAGACTTAGTTGAAGTACAAACTCAACGGTTTAGTAATGGTTTAAGTACTAGCCTTGAAGTGTTACAGCAGCAAGCAATTTTAGCAGAAGCCAAGGCGGAAGTACCAGTCCTTGAGCAACAAGCAGCGATTTTACGAAATCAACTTGCAATATTACAAGGAACTCTCCCCGGAACTGGTTTGCAAATAAATGAAGCTGCTCCATTACCTACACTTGGTTCAATGCCAGAACCTGGATTACCTATACAACTTCTTGATGCAAGACCAGATGTAAATGCGGCTTGGGCGCGTCTTGCCGCTTCTGATTGGGATGTATCTGCGGCGCATGCAAAACGCTACCCTGCATTAAAATTATCTGCAACGCATGTATTTGAGGCAGCTAATACTTCATTACTGTTAACCAATTGGGTATCGTCCCTAATTGGATCGTTAGCTATGACGGTATTTGATGGTGGAGCTTTGGCTGCTGATGAGGCACGTATTCGTGCTGAAACAGATATTAATGTACAAAATTATGCCAAGACTGTTGCTATGGCCATACAGGAAGTGGACAATGCCTTGGCGGCAGAAAAAGGTGAGAGCGAAAATTTGCGTTTACTTGAGGAACAATACAGCTTAACTAAAGCGGCTCTCATGCAAGCACGCAACAGCTATTTGGGTGGAGTATCGGATTTTTTAAACTTCATTGTGGAATTAAAATCTATTCAAAATTTACAACGCTCCATAGCTAGGCAAAAAACAGCTGTTGTTCAAGCACGAATTACTCTATATCGCACTTTGGGCTCATTGCAATTTCCTTTAAGCAATCAACTGGTACCTGCTCCTGCAAGTGCTGAAAAACTAAGTATTTCACAAGAATAATTGAGATAAAACTATGAAACTTGATATACCATCTCCCACAAAAATTCCATTTTATAAAAAACTTTCCACACCACTTTTGGTAATAGCTATCATAGGTGCAGGGGCGATTGCAGCATGGCTTTTTGTCTCAACTGCGCCATCAAGCAAGCGTGCTCGTCCGCCAGTAAGTAGTCCTATGGTGATTGCCGTACCGGTCTCTAAAGAAGATGTAAACTTAAGTGTGAGTGCCCTTGGCACAGTAAAGGCCGCACAAGAAACAATAGTTCGGACACGTGTTGCAGGGCAGGTGGAAGAGCTTGGATTAAACTTTGAGCCTGGTGGCATTGTAAAAAAAGGTGAACTACTATTACAATTAGATGATGATGATTACCAAAATGCATTGGCCCTTAAAGAAAGTACATTAGCCGAAGCTAAGGCAGGTTATCAATTGGAGATGGGTCAACAGCGTGTGGCACGATCTGAACTTGAGCAATTAGAAAAGCTCATGCCAGACACCACCACAAAAACTGCCCTTGCTCTACGTAAGCCACAACTAGCTCAAGCTAAGGCAAATCTTGAAGCTGCTGAAGCTGATGTAAATCAAGCCATATTAAATTTAGAACGAACAACAATAAAATCTCCATATAATGCACTTGTTTTAACTCGCTCTGTATCATTAGGTAGCCAAGCTTCAGTATCTGACACTGTGGCTACATTGGTTGGAATTGACGAATATCGCATTGAGGCGGCTGTGCCTTTAGATAGGTTGCAATCACTTGGTATGCATGCTTTTAACGAGGCAAAAGTTGTAGTTCATTCATCTACCGGCAACATGCGTGAGGGTACGGTTTTGCATGCCATTGCTTCATTGGATGATACTACTCGAATGGGCAGAGTGTTAGTTTCAATTATGGATCCACTAGGCTTACAAAATAATAAACCACCACTACTAATTGGCGATCATGTTCGTGTAGATTTACAGGCTGGTCAATTGCAAAATGTTGTTAAATTACCACGTTCTGCTTTACGTGGTGCAGATACAGTGTGGGTTGCTATACCTAAAGAAGATGGTCAATATAGCTTAGATTTACGAAAAGTGAATGTTGCTTGGCGTGATACACAATTTGCCATAATTGATAAAGGGCTTGAGCAAAATGACTTGGTAATTACCTCCCCTCTTGGTGCTCCCATACAAGGCATGCCTGTGCGTCTAAGTACACAGCGCAAGACAAATTCTGCAAACTCAGATGCTAAAACCAAACCTGCCAATGCTGAGTAAAAGGGGATAGCATTATGACCAAGAAAAGATTGCAGCGTGGGCCAATGGCTTGGATGGCATCAAATCCAGTGGCCGCCAATTTATTAATGTTTGTGCTATTAGTCGGTGGTTTTCTAATGGCAACGCAAAGTAGGCAAGAGGTTTTTCCTTATTTTGAATTAGCTCTTGTAACAGTAACCGTCACAGTGGATGGTGCAACACCTGAAGAAATGGAAAAAAGTGTTGCCTTATCCATTGAAGAGGCTGTGGAAGGTATTGATGGCGTTGATGAGGTGACGGCAACCATTCGTTCAGGAGCTGCAACAATAAATATTGAAGGCACTGATGATGTTGACGGTAATATTTTGTTGCAAGATGTTAAAGCCGCTGTAGATCGTATCACGACTTTTCCTGAAGATGCAGACTCACCAATAGTTTCATTACGTTCATCACGTAGACAAGTTATTACCTTAGTATTATCAGGTAGCGAGGACTTACAAGCTTTACGCTATTGGGCTGATATTGTACGTGAAGATTTAATCCAAGATGACGGAATTACTCAAGCTGAGCTTGGTGGTATACGTGATCATGAAGTGTGGGTTGAAGTTTCACAAGACTCTTTACGCCGTTATGGTTTAACTATCACTGACGTAGCTACTGCCATTGGAAGTACAGCTATTCAACAAGGCAGCGGTACTGTGCGAGCCTCAAGCGGTGATATTATGTTGCGCCTAAATGAGCGACGCGACTATGCTGATGAATTTACCAATGTGGCAATACGCACCAATGCCGATGGTAGCCGCTTGTTACTTGAAGATATTGCTACTATTCGAGATACTTTTGACGAAAGCACCAATTGGGCAGAATTTAATGATCAATTAGCTATTCCAATTTTTGTTTATAGTCTTGGTGATGAAAGTCCAAATTCTGTGGCAGAAGCAACAAAACGTATAGTTAGCCGCTTCAATGAAACTTTACCAGGCGATCTTACATTGCATGTACGAGATGACATGTCAAAAATATATATGCAGCGGGTGGAGCTATTAAGTAGAAATGCCATACAGGGTGTCATATTGGTATTTTTGTGTTTGGCTTTATTTTTGCGTCCATCGCAAGCCTTTTGGGTAAGCCTTGGTATTCCAATTTCTATTCTCGGAGCATTCTGGTTTTTTAATCCTTTTGGGCTAACTATCAATATGATTACGCTATTTGCCTTTATTATTACTTTAGGCATTGTAGTTGATGATGCTATTGTAGTTGGCGAAAATGTAAGCGCATGGCAAGAACGTGGTGAAAACCCGCTTGATGCAGCGGTAAATGGAGCACGAGAGGTTGGTATTCCCGTTGTATTTAGTGTGCTAACAAATATTATATCTTTTTTACCCATGCTTTTTATTCCTGGCACTATGGGCAAAGTATGGATGGCAATACCCTTAATAGTTATTGCAGTTTTTATTTGTTCACTTATTGAAAGCTTATTTGTTTTACCAGCTCACTTGGTGCACGTTCGTAAATATACACCTGAAGAATTAGAAAATGATATGTCATTTATGGGTTATGTAAGACGTGGACAAAATAAATTTAGCATAAAATTTATGTCCTTTGTAAAAAATCGTTTTGGCCCTTTTGTTACAAAGGTTTTACGTAAGCGGTATGTAACTTTTGCTGTGGGTATTGCTATCTTGCTATTTACCTTTGGCTATGTTTCTTCGGGGCGTATGGGTTTTGATCTTATGCCTCGTGTGGAGTCAGATTACGCTTATGCAGAAGCTGTACTACCGTCAGGTGCACCAAAGGCACAAATTGAAAGAGTTAAAAATCGCTTAGTTGATGCAGCTAAAGAAGTTATAGCAAAAAATGGTGATGATAAATTGTCTACTGGTATCTTTGTTAGTGTAAAAGATATAACCATGTCTATTTATGTGTACTTGGTAGACCCTGAAGTGCGTCCCATGAGTACCATGGACTTTACTAATGAATGGCGCAAAACTGCCGGCATAATACCGGGTGTTGAAAGCCTTTTGATGCAAGCTGACCGTGGTGGACCAAGCAGTGGTACGTCTTTAACTGTTCGCCTATCACATCGTGACACAACTGTTTTAGAACAAGCTGCTGCAGACCTTGGGGATAGGCTATTATCATATGCAGGCGTTGGCGATATTGACACAGGTACAAGCCGCACAACACGTCAATTTGATGTAAAATTAACACCGCTTGCAGAACAACTAGGTTTTAGCTCCGCTGATGTTTCTAGACAATTACGTGGTGCTTTTGAGGGTGCGCTGGCTTTACGTCAACAACGAGGTAATAATGAAGTAACGGTAAAGGTACGATTACCAGAAGAAGATCGTGCCCGTGAAGCTACATTTGAAGAATTTATTTTGCGCTCCCCCTCAGGGCAAGAAGTACTTTTGCGTGATATTGTATATGTTGATGATGGACGTGCAGATTCGGTAATCAGGCATACCGGTGGCAGGCGTACCGCTACTGTCGCAGCAAATATTACGCCTTCATCAGAAACAGGGCGCATGATGGGTACTATTGAATCAGAAGTTATGCCGCAAATGATGGCAGATTACAGCGGTCTTTCTTGGGAGTTTGGCGGCCGTCAAAGTGATATGAAAGATAGCACTACAGCCATGCTCTATGGTTTGATAATGGCATTGCTTGGAATTTATGCTTTGCTTGCTATTCCATTTAAAAGTTATACACAACCCTTAATTATTATGTTCTCCATACCATTTGGTATTGTTGGTGCTGTGGTCGGACATGTAATTATGGGCTTTAGCCTAAGTGTCATTAGTTTGTTTGGTGTAGTTGCTTTATCTGGTGTTGTTGTTAACGATTCGCTTGTGCTTATTGATTTTGCAAATCGGGCAAGGCGGGAGCAAGGAGCTACAGCATTTGACGCCGTAGTTCAAGCAGCAATACAACGCTTTAGACCTATATTATTAACAACAATTACAACATTTGTTGGTTTAGCACCTATTATTTTTGAAAGTTCACGCCAAGCTCGTTTTCTAATCCCTGTGGCTTTATCATTGGGTTTTGGTATCCTTTTTGCGACCTTTATTTGTTTGCTATTGGTGCCGGCCCTGTACCTTATATTAGATGATATAAAAGTTTGGTTCAAAGAAAAGTTTGGTAAAGAAAAAGCAGTACATCAATTATAGTATAAATATGCATAAATAAGCTTATCTGTGCGTTTAAAAAATATTTACAACAATA
>CAYJPT010000118.1:0-7221 GCA_964372165.1 uncultured Desulfovibrionaceae bacterium
AAATCCTCTTAAGGACATGCTGATTTATTCTGCAAGCAGAATAAATCAGAAAGGCGCACTGCCTTCATTCGCCCTGTGGGACGCAAAAAAGCGTGGTTTTTTGCCCTCATTCGGCGTGCAAAGTAGGCATAATTGCCCACTTTGTAAGGAAGCGCACAATATGTTTTTTGACTTGTTAATTTAATTAGCGTTTCCTTAAAGTGTACACTACCTAAAATAATCTAAAGTTGCTATACTTACAGCATTGCTCATTTTAAAAATCGTTTAATATTTACTTTTGTATAAAAATTTACTTATGCATAAGTCTTCATATACTTCCTTTTCTTTTTTAAATTTCAAAAATATATTTTTCAATTAATATAACTTTTTAGGGATATTGTTTTAATAGTGGACAACTAGGTAAACAAATGATAGAAGCATCGACTTGATTTATGATATGTTCCACAAAGGTTAAAATCATATCACAATTTTGACACTTTATGGGCATCATCACTTTGAATTTATTGCTTTTATATCTATGTATATTAATAGTGCTACTGGCCTTACCCATAAGTTAATTATGGGGCTACTTGCTAACCCAAAAAAATTATTTCTACGTGGATTTTTAAGACATGGTTTTTAGCTCACTCCCTTTTTTGCTACTATTTTTACCCATAACAGTAATACTTTATCATTATTTACTGCGTAACGAATATGGCAAGTATGCTATACCGTTTGTACTTTTAGCCTCTTTATTTTTCTATGCCTATTGGAAGCCCATATATATATTTATTATTTTATTTTCCATACTTGTTAACTTTTACCTCGGTAAAGTCATAAGTAGAAAAACTCCGTGGCAAAAACCTCTATTTCTTCTTGGTATAAGTATCAATATTTTATTGCTTGTTTACTATAAATACACAGGTTTTTTATTAGACACTTTTAGTAGCATAACGCATATCAATTTAATTATCCCAGACATTATTCTACCCATAGGCATAAGCTTTTACACTTTTCAGCAGATTGCATATTTATCAGATATTTATACAGAAAAGCACGTTGGCTCAAGTGACGATTTTATCCAGTACGCTACATTTGTTTGTTTTTTCCCACAATTAATAGCTGGACCAATTGTACACCATGCCGAAATGATGCCCCAATTTGCCGACAAAAAAAATCATGTCTTTGATTGGAAAAACATTTATACCGGCTTGTGTTTTTTGAGTATTGGTCTTGCAAAAAAAATATTGGTAGCAGACAATGTTGCCCCAATAGTAAATTACAGCTTCGATACTGCAAGCTCTTTGACATTTTTTGAAGCGATCTATGGTTGTTTTGGATACATTATACAAATTTACTTTGACTTTTCAGGCTATGCGGATATGGCCATCGGCTGTGCATTGTTCTTTAATATCAGATTACCCATCAACTTTAACTCGCCCTATAAAGCAGCTTCCATCCAAGAATTTTGGCAAAGATGGCACATTACCCTGTCACGTTGGATTAGGGATTATATTTATTTCCCGCTTGGCGGTGGGAAAAAAGGCACTTTGCGTGCAATGTTAAATATGTGCATAACCTTTATAATTGGTGGTCTTTGGCATGGGGCTGGATGGAGTTATGTACTTTGGGGTGTATTGCATGGTCTTGCCCTAGTTGTACATAGAATTTGGTCTCGCATACTTGGTTTAACTATGCCTCGCTATATTGCATGGCCTATGACATTTTTATTTGTTGCATTTGCAGCCATTGCCATTAGATGTGTAAGTTTCAGCAGGCTATCACTCTTTATTGATGGATTGTTTGGCTATAATGGCTTTGCAATTAGAGGTAAGTTTGCTGAGGTTGTTAGCGAAATATGGGAAAGAACTTTAGGCATTGATGCAGGTTGGGTAGAGTTTAGCTTTATTATGATAGGTCTTTTAGGTATTACTTTTACACTGAAAAACTCACAACAGCTTATTAAGGCATACATTGATTCAAAAGTTTTCCATTTCTTTATCATGGCATTATTATTAATTTCCATTTCCTCACTTATACTTGCAGGTTATAGCCCTGAGTTTATTTATTTTAATTTCTAAGGATTTAGCATGAACTACAAAAAATACTCCATACAGTTATTAGTTACAGCAGGTATTTTTAGTATGTTACTAGTTAGTGCGTCATTTATGGTTCTTTTTATTTATGACCCACTACAGCTACAAAGTGAAGACTATTACGACGCAGACAAATTTTTGGCAAAGCCAAGTATGCGCCTACAAGCTAAAGGTATAATCAACAAGGTTGATTTTGATAGTGTATTCCTTGGTACATCAATGCTAGAAAACAGTTCTGCATTGGAGGCCTCACGCTTATTAAACAGTACATTTGTAAATTTATCCATACATGGTTCAAATTTTTATGAACGAGCTTTTATCTTAAATTACTTGTTTGAGCACAAAAAAATTAAAAATATTATTTATTCTGTCGATGATTTTTATTTTGACCTACCTAGAAATACCAAGCAAATAGACCAGTGGGAACTTTTGTATGATGGAAATCCTATTAATGATATGAATGTACTTTTTAGTGCCACATACATAAGACCGACAATTGAATATATAAAAAATAATTTGAATAAATCATATAAACTTAACAAAGCTGGCATAGAATTTTTTGATAAACCCAACGACTGGGCTGATTTAGAATATGATGTTGCACTTTTTGGAGGTTTGGAAAATTGGATTACCGACTTAGGTATGGTAAGTTTAAGAGATTTTTTATTAAGGCAACTCCCTAAAATAATAGTTGATATAAAGTCAACACCGCAATCATCTTTTGAAGATGCTAAAATCAATAAACAAATAGATTATATTGACACTTATTTACTTAGCTATGTCAAAAACAACCCTGATACTAAATTTTACTTGGTATTTCCACCTTATTATAGATACAGATATGCAGAATGGATGCAAGTAGGCGGCGAAAAGTATTTCATCCACCAGAAGATTATAAAATATCTAGTTTCTATGTCTGAAAAATATCAAAACCTGTATATTTATGGTTTTGAAGATCTTAATTACTTAGACATTATAGAAAATTACAAAGACCCGTCGCATTATAACAGAGACATGAATAGTTTAATAACACATGCTATAGCAGAAAAGAAGCATCTGTTAACAATTGATAATGTCGATAGCTATTTAAATAAATCTGCAATGCTTGCAAAAAATTTCGACGTTCAAAAATTACACGATCAAACCAGAGTATTACTGCGGCAAAAAGGATATATTAAATAACCTGCACTACAAAAAAAAATAAACTGTTGTAATAACAAAACAAACAAGCTAAGTTGTACAGTCTGAATTGTTTAAAACACAGAGTATGATATACGCCTGTGCGAAAATGTAGCAATACAAAAAGATCATTTTTGAACTTGATTAACACATTGTAAATTACACAATGCATTTAATGTGAAAGCAAACTTAGCATAGTTTTACTTAAACTAAATACGCTGCCTAACTTGACTTTTATTGATTTAAAGCGTATCGCTCAGTTAGAAAGTAAAATTATACAATCACTGCATATATATGTTAATTTATATACAACAATATACTGGCAAAATACATACAACATAATTATGCTAATATATCAGACAATTGCTATGTTTTTTTTTGATTTGAGCTAATATATGGTTTTTATACAAAGTATCGTAAAATAATTGCATGCTTGTATTTATACTTGGCGAGTTTATTTTTTTATTGTATATTATTCAGCGAATTTGCGTTAACCACTTTAAACTCTATTAATTTAGGATATTATGCAAGAACTAGCTATTGAAGCCGTTAAAGCAGGGATGAAGTCTGCCTGCAGAATACGCAATACGGCCGGTGAAGTAATTGTTGATTGTGGAGCAGAGTTAACAGACGCAGCTATAAAAAGATGCGAAGGCTTGGGTATTTATACAATTCATGTACTTGGCAGCCCAGTTCCTGGTGCAGAGCAAAGCTATGATGCTAAAAGATGTTTAGAGCGAGTGCCACATTTATTTAGAAACCATCAAGAGAATATTTTCATGAAAACGATGCAGGCTTTTTTAATACGTCACTTTAATGAAAGAACTTAATTTTTTAAACCTACTCATCATGAAAAGTATGTAACACATGGACCGTAATTTAGAGACAAATTATAAAGATAAGGTACTTGCAGCCAAGGGTATACCGACTTTGCCTGTTGCCTTACAAAAAACCATGGCTCTCATGGATGGACCACGCACTAACTTGATAAAAGTTGGTGAAGCCATCTCGCAGGACCAAAGCTTAAGCGCGCGCGTTCTTAAGATGGTTAATTCACCTATTTACGGATTTCCAAGTCGTATTTCGTCTATTCATAATGCATTGGTATTACTTGGTGTGAACACTGTTCATGGTATTTTGATTTCATCTGTTGTTTTTGATATTGTTTCAAAGCATATGTCTGGATTGTGGGATCACAGCCTTTCATGTTCAACAGCTTGCAAGGTAATTGCAAAAACTCTTAAATTTAAAGATTTTGAAGAATATATGTTAGCGGGTCTTTTGCATGATTTTGGCAAAGTTATACTCGCCATACAAATACCAGAAGCCACGCGTGATATACATGCTTTAGTACGTAGTGAAGATATTTTAACTATTGAGGCTGAACAATTAATGTTAGGCTTTAGCCATTCAAGAGTTAATAAGTGGGTAGCAGGCCATTGGAATTTGCCTGTAGGCATAGCTGCTGCAATGACTTATCATCATAACCCTATGGCAGCAGATAATAACAAAACATTAGCGTCTGTTGTGCATGTTGCTAATTTTTTTACTAGGTTATTTGAAGTGGGTTCTTCTGGAGACAGCAATGTATCTGAACTTGATCCACATGCCTTAAAACATTTAGGTTTAGATCAAAATGACTTACGAGAACTTGTAGATAAAATAGGTTTTGAATTTAAAAAACAAGGCATGTTCCCTGTTTTTGGAAGGTAAAATATGCAAGGAACCTTACAATCATTTGTTGGTACAAAACCACAAATATTTCTTTTATGTACTGATGAAGAATTATGTGAACGATTCCAATCTCTTTGGGGTGATGATGAGGTTCAGTGGAAAATTTTTAGCAGTGGCAAGAAATTACTTGAACTTTTCTTTAATGACCCACCGCACATGCTTATTTGCGGCGACAGTAATGATGATATAAGTGGATTAAAAATCCTAGACATTGTTAAATCTGAAAATGTCTACAAACAAGTTTGTACCATTCTTATATTAACCAAAGAAAATCTTGAAGATTCTCTAAAAATTGGTGGTATAGCTGTAGATGATTTTCTTGTACTTCCTGTAGAAAATACAGAAATGCGTACCCGTCTTGAGCTTGCCCTGCAACGGTCTTCTTGTACCTTGGATGCAAACCCATTAACTCGCCTTCCTGGTAATACATCAATTATGCAAGCTATAGAAAAGCATATTCACGAGAAAAGTGCTTTTGCAGCTGCTTACCTTGATATTGACAATTTTAAAGCCTTTAATGACAAATATGGTTTCTTTCGTGGTGATGAGGCTTTACTTATGACTGCACGCCTGCTCATGGCTACCATTATGGATTTTGAGGCCCCTTATAAATTTTTAGGACATATTGGTGGTGATGACTTTTTCTTTATTATTCCTGAAGATTGTGTTGAAGATGTATGTAAACGTCTTGTAGCAACATATGACGAAATAGTTCCAAATTTTTATGATGAAGAAGATAGAGAGCAAAAAGGCATCACCTCAAAGGACAGAATGGGAAATATACAAAGATTTCCTTTTATGAGTATTTCTATTGCTGTAACAACAAATAATGATGCTCGCTTCACACACTATGGTGAAGTATCACAATCTCTTGGGCAACTTAAGTCCTTATGTAAGGCCAAAGAAGGGTCTTGCTATGTTGTAGATAGACGCTCAGATTAGTAATGCTACACTAAAAAAGAAGCTTATTTGACTAAATATTAGATATAAAGCTTAAATACTACATCAATTGACCGGATATACAGCATTATTTTGCATCTCCCGGTCTTTTTTTTATATGTAAGAAGTCCTGCATAATTATTTTTGAGTGCAATTTTACTAAAAATTACAAAAAAAATTAAAATTGCGATGCAGGACTAAAAGGCACAAAAATCAATAAAACATGGTAATGACAACTCAAATTAACACACAAATACAGTCCTTTTTATTTTGGATTGAAGTGCAAAAAGGTTATTCCAAGGCAACTATTCAAGCCTATGCAACGGACTTAAGCCAATTTGAGATGCATTTAAATGCACAAAAACTAAGCCTTGAAAAAGCCAATGAAATAGAAAAAAAACATATTAGCCAGTACATTGCCTCACTATACAGAAAAAACATCTCCAAAAGTTCTATGGCACGTAAACTAGCATGTATAAGATCGTTTTTTAATTATCAATTACGTATGCAAATTATTTTACAAAATCCTGCCCAGGGTTTACGTAACCCCAAACAGGAACAAAAACACCCTAAGCTACTAAACGTAGAGCAAGCCACTGCCTTACTTGAAACAAAAAATCATAAACAGCAAGCAAGTAATGCAAAAAACACACACGTACTGCATTTGCGAGATATAGCCTTAGCTGAGCTTTTATATGGTTCTGGTCTTAGGGTTTCGGAGGCCTTAGATGTGGAAGTTAATGCCCTTGATTTGCAATCAGGAATTTTGCGTGTAATAGGTAAGGGCAATAAAGAACGTCTATGCCCACTTACCCAAAATGCAATTCATGCTATAAAGCAATGGTTAGGTGTTCGTGCTCAATTGGCTACCATGTATGAACGAGCACTTTTTGTTGGAGCAAGAGGGTCAAAGCTTGATCGCAGACAAGTTAAGCGAATTTTGCAAAATTTATGTCAAAAAGCTGGTGTTGATGTAAATATTTCACCGCATAGTTTACGCCATTCATTTGCAACGCATCTATTAGAGGCAGGGGCAGATTTGCGCACAGTACAAGAATTATTGGGGCACAGTAGACTTGCAACAACACAGCGTTATACCAGTTTAACCGTTGAACATTTAATACATATTTATGACAAAGCCCACCCAGGGAACAAGGAAAAATAAGAGGAAAATAATTGTATTATATTATTTTTATCTATATTATTTGATTGCAAAGTTAAGGAAACGCTGATTAAATAAGCAAGCAAAAAAGTATTGTGCGTTTCCTTACAAAGTAGGCAATTGTGCCTACTT
>CAYJPT010000119.1:0-2146 GCA_964372165.1 uncultured Desulfovibrionaceae bacterium
ACTGGTTATTTTATAATTTTTGTTTCGTGGTTGCATACTAAAATTTTTTATCTTTTTTTAATAATTTATAGTAATAATTTTGAGTAATGCTTTTTTCATTGATAATTTAAAAATCTATGAAAATTGTGACAAAATATTGCTATGATAAAATCCTGTAAATATGTATTAAAAATTGTTAGTTAAGGAAACGCTGATTAAATCAACAAGTCAAAGAACATATTGTACGCCGAATGAGAGCAAAAAACCACGCTTTTTTGCGTCCCACAGGGCGAATGAAGGCAGTGTGCCTTTCTGATTTATTCTGCTTGCAGAATAAATCAGTACTTCCTTAAATAATGTGAGAGCATGATTCACTATTTTTTGCTAATATTGGCTTTGTTCAATGCTTAAAAAGCCTAGGCACGATGAATTGTGCAGGTGTATTTGTATGCATTATGTTAAATAAAAATTATATCATTAATTGCATGTAATTAAATCAAAAAATAATTAAAAATGAGTTTTTACTTACATTTAAATTTGACAAAAGGTAAAATTTAGATTGAAATTATTTTTTGATTTTAAGGAAACGCTGATTAAATCAACAATGAAAATTACTATATATACTTTCAGGTTACAATTAGCTTCATAGTGTGATGTATATGCTTGAATTATGCTGATATTTAGGGGGATGAAATGCTAGAAAATTTATTTTCGCTGACTAAACATGGAACTACTGTGCGTACAGAGGTTTTGGCTGGTATTACGACTTTTGTAACCATGTCCTATATATTAGCTGTGAATCCAAGTATTTTAGGGCAAAGTGGTATGGATCCATCTTCCGTGTTTGCGGCTACGGCTATAAGTGCAGCCTTTGCAACTTGTGTTATGGCTTTAATGGCAAACTTGCCTGCTGCCTTGGCTCCTGGTATGGGCCTTAACGCATTTTTTGCCTTTACCGTGGTTATAGGTATGGGGTATTCATGGCAATTTGCTTTGACTGCTGTCTTTCTGGAAGGGTTAATCTTTATATTTTTAACTTTGACAAATTTACGCGAAGCCATATTAAAATCCATTCCATACTCTATAAAGCTTGCTATTTCTGCCGGTATTGGCTTTTTTATTGTGTTTATCGGTCTTAAAAATGCCGGCATTGTTGTGAAAAATGATGCTACATTATTAGCCATGGGTGATATGACAAAGCCTGGAGTGTTGGTAGCCTTGATTGGTTTAAGTTTAGCTGCAATTTTATTATCAAAAAATGTACGTGGAGCTTTGCTTATTGCTATATTAGTTGCAACAATTGTTGGTATACCTCTGGGTGTTACAAATCTTACAAACTTTGATATGTCTAACTTTTTTTCAATACCAAGCATTGCCCCCACCTTTTTGCAGTTTGAGTGGGAAAGTGTTTTTACTGCTGATATGCTCTTTGTACTAATTACTTTTCTTTTTGTTGATTTATTTGATACTCTTGGTACTTTGTTGGCCCTTGGTGCAAAAGCTGACTTGTTGGATGAAAATGGTAATTTACCACGTGCTAAAAGTGCACTAATGGCTGATGCCATTGGTACAACTGTTGGAGCAATGCTTGGCACATCAACCATAACAACCTATGTAGAAAGTGCTTCTGGTGTTATTGAGGGTGGTAGAACTGGTTTAACTTCTCTGGTTGTATCCGGATTATTTTTAATTTCACTCTTTTTATCGCCGCTATTTTTAATTGTTCCAGCTCAAGCAACAGCACCAGCCTTAGTTTTAGTTGGGTTATTAATGTTTACGCCGGCCTTAAAGATTGATTTTAATGATTATGTTGTTTCCATACCAGCATTTTTAACTATTGTAATGATGCCCTTAACATTTAGCATTGCTACAGGAATTATGTGGGGTATTATAAGTCATGTTATTCTTTGTATTTTCTCTAGGCGTGCCAATGAATTGTCAATATTATCATATATATTAGCAGCACTTTTTGTATGGAAAATCTCAATGACATAGGTATTTAAGGAAATGCTGATTTATTCTGCTTGCAGAATAAATCAGCACTTCCATCACGGCATTCTAATTTGTGCAGTTAAAAGCTAATGTATGCGGTTGGGTAAAGTTTTTTTCGCATTGCAGCACCTGCGCATACGCTCCGTCGCAACAAATTGCTCAAAAAACCTTCCCC
>CAYJPT010000119.1:2246-7096 GCA_964372165.1 uncultured Desulfovibrionaceae bacterium
CCGGCGTTGGTAATACTGGAGCTGTTGGAACAGGCAATACTGGTACAAATTCAACACCTAACACTACAACTCCTGATGGAAATTCAAGTGTACCAGATACTCCTAATACCTCTATTCCACCAACGGTAACTAGTCCACCTACAGACCCTGCTGGACCTACAGACCCTGCTGGTACTACAGACCCTGCTGGACCTACAGACCCTGTTGGGCCAGATAATGAAGTGGAAGAAGATCCCAATAACGATCCCACTATCGTTTTACCAGAAGGTGGTGGAGACGACCCAGATGCTTCTGACCTATCTGTTACAGCAGATGAGATGGGTGAGGGTAATAATGTAAAATTTGACGAAAGTTTAGACCAGCAATTAGAAAGTCAAGTTGTTAAGTTGGAAGGTCAAATTGTTGCAAGCGACGCTGATGGTGATGTTTTAACTTTTTCAACTGGGCCTGCTCAATTGGAAAGTGGTAGAACAGAGTCTCTTGGTTCGTTTTCTATTGATTCAAGCAGCGGTGAGTATGAATTTATTTTAGATAATGACAAAGCAGACGCACTTAATGCAGGCGAAGAAGTAACTGAAACGTACACTATTACAGTATCTGACGGCAATGGTGGAAGTGTAACCCAAGATGTAACTGTGGTGATTAAGGGAACAAATGACGCCCCTGATCTTAGTATAGATTTGACTGATGGGGATTCGTTTTCGCTTACTGAAGGTGAGAGTGACACAACTGTCACTGGTACATTAAGTGTGGTTGACCCTGATGCTAATGGTGGTATGCAAAACATCACCGTAAATGGTTTTACAAATAGCCTTGATTTAAGTGCAACCGGAACAACCAGTGCTACTTTTGAAGGCCTTTATGGTAATTTAGTAATTGAAGCAAATGGTAGTTATACTTATACAGTTGGTGTTACTGAAGCACAACAAAAAGCTGTTCAAGGTTTAAGTAGCGATGTGGTTGAAACTTTTGATATTAAAACAACAGATGCAAATGGTGCTTTTGATACAGCATCATTAAATATAAATATTAGTGGTGTTGATAATGTACCAACACTTGATATGTCTGCTACAGACTCAACTTTGATTACCTATGATGATAGTGATGATGCGCGTGATTCACATGCTGATGGTGACAATGATGCACAAACTGTTGATGGTAATTTTAGTTTTACTGCTGGTGACGGCACAACAAATATTACTATAAATGGTACGCCTATTACCGATACTACAGGCAATGTTATTATTGGTACAACAATTAGCAATGTTGATAATAATGGTGATTTCTTAGGAACATTAGAAATTACTGGTTATGATGCTGATTCTGGTACAATAAGCTACACTTATACACAAAATGGCAATCAAGATCATAGTGGCAGTACTTCGCTTACTGATAGCTTTAAGGTTGTGATTTCTGATAGTGATGGTAATAGTGCTGATAATGCTGAAGGCGATATTGTTATTAACTTAAAAGACGACGGCCCTGTTGCTGATGATGGCTCTGTCGTTGTTGATGAAGCATTCCTTAAAGATGGTTCAACCACAGGGCAAACCACTGCCGATGGTACAGCAGAAGCTAATGACAGTGTTGCAAGTGGCACATTAGAGTTTGATTTTGGTGCAGATGGTAAGGCAGACAGTAATGCTTTTGCATGGGATACAACAACTACACCAAACATAACAACTCTTGATGGTACACCTATTGATTGGGTTATTGGTTCTAATGGAGATCTAAAAGGTATTGTTGGTACTCAAGTTTATGTTACTGTAAGTATGACTCTTGGTGAAGCTAACTCAGATAATGTTGTTAACGCTGACTATACTGTAACTTTACATCAACCAATAAAGCATGATGCACCTGAATATTCAAAAGAAAATTCTGATGAAAATCAAGATGTTGCATCAAAAGATAACCTTAATGACGATGATATTGCAAGCAATCTTAACTTTAATTTTACCATTACCGATGGTGACGGCAGTACAAGCTCCGGTAGTTTAACGGTAAATATTGAAGATGATGTTATAGATGCTTATAACATCATTGATGGCGAAGTAACTGATTCAGTGCAGCTTACTGCACCGGAAATTGCTCCTGATACACCGTTTTTCTCTGGTAGTGCAGGTAGTGATGAGCTTGAAAGTGCTATTAATTATGATCCAGACAAGCCTGACTTTGCGCCGTCTAATTATCCTGTTAAGTTTTATGAAAAAAAGGATGGCGATCCAGGCTCAATAACCGTTGGTGCAGATGAAAACGGTAATGGTGGTTTTACTATTGAGGCAGCCATTGTAAAGTTTGATAGTTCGCAAGGTCACAGCGTTGAGCAAGCAGGCAATGCTATACTTGGTTGGCGTGTTGATGACTCTCCAGTAGACAAGAGCAATCCAGATGTAACTTATGGGGATGGCATTGGTATTAAAGGACAAGGCGGCAATGCTGACTACGAAGTAGGTAACATTGCAGGTGATTATACTGATGGTGTGAGTACCGAAGCTTTAATTATCACTTTACCGGAAGGCGAGGTGGCCTATGGTATAGATTTGTCATTCGGTTGCCTTTTTGGTGCAGGTGATCACTACTCTGACGCTAACAACGAATATATAACCCTAGAATTTTTTAGGGATGGTGAGTTAGTGCACACTGTTCATCAATTAGCAGGACAAGATGATGGCTTTGAAAACTTTGAGTCTTCAACCCTTACTGTGCCTTTTGATGAAGTACGTATTATTCCAAGTGCAAAGGGTTCTGATTTTGTATTAAATAATGTTGATTTTTCAGAATATGGTAACCACGTTGTAGCTATGGCTGAAGGTAGCATTGAAACTTTAAGCGCAGATGGTTTAGAATCTATTTCCTTTGATAGTATTAGCACCAGTGCTAGTACTGCTTCGGTAAAAATTGCTGACGGTAGTAACATACAATTGGAAGATGGTACAAATCTTACTCTTGTCGAACAAAGTGCAAATGTATTTGTGGCTATTTCAAACTATGGTAGCGGTTCAGAAGAGGCTTATTTTACTCTTTCACTAAGTGACGGTGATTGGAGTATGCACCAACATAAGAATTTTGGTGATGAAATAAATGTAACATTTGCTGCTAAAGACCGTGATGGCGATATAGATACGCAAACTGTAACCATGAAGGGCGATGATCAAATAAGCATTAATGCAGGCGATATTGAACATACAACCCATGATGCTATGGTTGATGGTGCTGTTGCAAGCGGCGAATCAGTAGAAGGTGCTATAGCTTCTGAAGAAGGTAATTTTAGTATAAGTGGTGGAGATATTGCTCAAGTAACCATTGATGGAAATGCGTTGTTTGATGAAAATGGTGACTTTATAGGTGATACAATAGATGTAATTAAAGGCGAACATGGCGAAATAACCAATATTCGCTATGATGAAGATAGTGCCGAAATTAGCTATACTTACACTCAAACTGACGTTTACGATAAGCATGAGCTTGACAGTGATGTTGTTGCAGGTGATCAATTTGAAATAGTTGTCACAGGTAAGGATGGCGATGTTGCAAAAGAAACTATTACTACCAATTATGTAGATGATGTTGTTGATATAGTTCAAGCTGACTCACAAAAGGTCAATGATGTTTCGGTAGTTGTGCATAGTGAATATGAAATCATGTATGACATTTTTGATTCTAACAATGTTTTTGTTGAGACAACAACCAACAATCCTTGGGCTGAAATGCCAAGCGGTGGTAGTTTTTCAGTCAATAGCCTAATGCCTAAGGGTGATGGAACAACTGTGAATGCTCTTGAATATACTGCTACTCTTGAGGATGGTGTAGTATCTACTTCTGGTGATATGGATGCCAAGGGTGCTGATAGTAGTGGCGAATTAAGTCTTGACTTTATATATGTTCCTTATCCTGGTACTGCTAAATTTATCAGTATTGAGGATGAACCAGTTGGGATAAACTCTTCCACTGAAGGAACTGTGACAACTTATTCAGCTGATATGCACGGTGAAAATTACTTCACCATGACCTTTGATTCATCCAATGGACAATGGAACTTTACACAAAATAAACCTTTTGATGACAGTATAACATTAAAGTTCTCAGCTACAGATGCTGATGGTGATACAGATACACAATATGTTGTTGTGAAAGGTTCAACTGAAGGATTTACAAGCGCTGACCCTGCACCACAATCTGAGCAGGTACAACCTGATGAAATACAGGTAATGTCTGATGCAAAGCCAGATCCAGAACCTATGGATACTAATACCGGCAATGATGATCTAAACGGCACTACTGGTAATGATGATCTAAACGGTGGCACTGCTGATGATGTACTCTTTGGCGATGACGGCGATGACATTCTTAACGGTGGTGCTGGCAATGACTTCCTTGACGGCGGAGCCGGTGCAGATAAACTCTTTGGTGGTGCTGGTGATGATTTAATGGTGATGGACTTCCAAGATGTATTTGTTGATGGTGGTAATTCGTCTGAAGATGATGGAACAAGCATGGATGTGCTTTTAACAGGAAGCGAAAATTTAACTAAAGTTAGAGAAATGCTTGATGATAGTGACATCGTGAATACTGAGGTAGTAATTGTAGGCGATAATGTTAGCGGCAATACTGCTCAAGAAGTACTACAAAACTCAGGTGCTCAAGATGCTGATGGTAATTGGCAGGTAGAAAATGCTGATAGTGGTTGGACAGAAAACTCAAATAATGCACCTGAAAGTTACCGTGAGTTTAGTTCGACAAACGATCAAGACCAAGAAATCACCATATTGATTGAGGCTACTAAACTAGAACAAGGTGTTGGTTAGTAATAAAGTATATGCGCCATCATGTGGTTATAAATGTATAAAATT
>CAYJPT010000120.1:0-4159 GCA_964372165.1 uncultured Desulfovibrionaceae bacterium
GGGCATCTAATTATGATATGTTTTTGCCCTTCCAGTTTCAATGGGAGCGAAGCTTTAGAAACGCCCAAATTGTCTCTCAGCATCCCAATTAATGGTGTAACCAAGCTTAAGACTCCTGCACAATTCATTGTGCGCAGTCTTATGGAGCGTTGACAGCAGTCAATGCGACCGATAAATTAAGAGTCCTAAAACAAATTAGCTTACAAAATAAAAGTCCTGCACAATTACTTTTTCAGTATAATTTTGTAAAATTTTAATAAAGTTTTCTTTATTTTGTTTATAAAAAAAATCCACCGAACCTTATAAGTCCGGTGGATTTTATTTTTTAATTAAACGATATTATGTTCAATATGTGGTGGAATAATGACTTGTTTTAATAAAATGGGCTTTAAGAAAGACCATTTAATATCATGTACTTCAAATTCTTCCATCATATCGCGCACAGCATCCCAGCAGTTATGGCAAGGACAAACTACCAGCTCAGCGCCGGTTGCTTTGATTTGTGCAAATTTTGGTTTTAGAGCAATGTTACGTTGCTTGCGATACAAACCAACGCCATTAAAGCCACCACCGCCGCCGCAGCAGTAGTTATGGTCTTTATTTTCAGACATTTCACGGAAAGCACCAGGAGCGGCAATATAGCTCATGATTTCACGTGTATACTCGCCAAGCCCATGGTTACGTACATAGTTACAAGAATCTTGCAAAGTGCAAGGAACTGTAATGCGTTTTTCTGGGTCAAGCTTAAGTTTGCCATTGCGCAATGCATAGGCTACCCACTCAACATAGTGCATAAATTGTGTTGGTTGTGTGCCATCTTCACGTCCGGCCCAATATGGTCCTTCAATAACAGTTGCACGGTGAGCGTGTCCACACTCAGTACCAACAACTACTTTTGGTTTTAAGCGATCAACTGCATCATAAACACGTTTTACATTTTGTGTACAACCTTCCCAGTCACCAGCAAATAGTGTCAAAGAGGTATTTTCCCAACCTTCGCTAGGTACAGTCCAGTTTTCACCAGCAATATGGAAAAGAATTGCAGCTTCAGAAATATCTTCAGGGTAATGCTTAACTTCGCGTGCATTTAATACATACATGATATCAGCATTTTCTTTATCAACAGGGATGGAAACACCTGGCCATTCGTCTTGAGCTTCATCCATCATCCATTCGCAAGTTTCTAGCCAATCTTCTTGTGTAACATCCATTTGTGCACCATATACACGGTGCATACCTGAACCGATTTTAAGCTCCCACGGTACAAAACCATGTGAAAATAAAATACCACGTAAGTAGCTTATCATGACACCGGTATCAATGCCATGCGGGCAATATACCGCACAGCGATTACAGCAAGTGCAACGAGACCAAGCAACTTCCATACATTTTATCATGAAAGCTGCATCAACTTTTTCTGGGTTTTTAATCATTTCACCCAAGGTTGATTGGATTTTCAATGAAGGTATTTGCTCAGGGGCATTATCGTTGGCAGTGTACAAGAAACAACTTTCAGCACACATGCCGCAGTGAGCACACATATTGAGCCATGTTCTTGTACGTGATTTACAGGTTTTCTCAAGTTGAGCCTTAAGAGCTGCTGTATCCACAGGCAACGACTTCATTTCCTCGTAATATTTTGCTCCCCCCTTATCACTGAGAACATGCATTATTTCTTCTCTAGAATTTAGGGGAGTCTTGGAGCAATATGGTTGATTCGACATTTAATGACTCCTTCTGGATTACCAGGGAAAAGCCGGACCACGCGTGGCGCCGCCTCTTTTGATTGCAAAGTCCATACCTATTTGGGCACGGGACATAAAGAACAACACAATATGTGCAAGCTTAGTAAATGGTGCTACAATAAGGAAAAGCTCACCACTTAATAGATGCACAATAGTCCAAAAGTCGCTTGGGCTAAAGCGTGCTAGAAAACCCGTAACAAATGGCGCAGCAGTTAAAAATAATATTAACCAATCTTCGCAAGACGTTAAAGCACGTGCTTCCGGTACAATTAAGCGTCTAATAGCAAGAACACCAAGTCCGATAATAGAAGCAACAGTTAAGCCATCTGCCAAATCCATTGGCAAGCTTGGCAAGCTTATACCAATAGCATTTTCTAGTAGCACAGTATGTCCAACTAAGAAAAGTGGAAGTAAAATTGCGCCAATATGCAAGAGGAAAAATCCTATTGCCATTAAAGGTTGCTTCCTCCAGCCACGAGTTGCGCCTGGTACTAACCACATAAAGATAGAAGCTAAAGCACCTGGTATTCCGCGACCTTTTTGAGGGCCATAGGCCACACGCTCAAGGCGTGCATCAAGCCCGCGGATGTAGAGCACTACGCGCACAGCCATACCTATTACAAACACAAGTAAGGACACAACTAATAGGGGTCCTGTAAGTAAGTTCATCATTATAAGTGCCTCCGTGTCTATTGATTGGCAGCTTGCTCTGCAGCAATGCTAGAACTGTGACAGCTACGACACGATGCTAAAAGCGGTCCAGTGGGTTTTCCGGAAGCAACACCTGCGTGACAGCTTACACATTGTTTATGCACGTAAGCTACAACTTCATCAGGGCTTTTTTCTTCACTGTCCAAAAAATAAACATCGCTTGCCGTATGACAAGGACTACAGTCTTGCTCAAGAGCTTCCATATGCAAATCATGGGAGAAAAATACCTGCGGCATTTTTTGAGCTTTCAATGTTTCAAGCGCAAAAGGAATACGCGTAATGGGATCTTCAGCACTTATAGCATCTTTAATCATCAAAAACGGAACTACGGCAATACCTGCAAGTATCATGACCATAAATCCACGTTTTAATACCTTAGCCTGTTTTTTCATGCCAACTCCTCTGCTGAGATAGTTGCGTACCTTACGCTTTACATAAGGCACAAAATTAGCCCACCCCACAGCACAGTGCTGTGGGCATGGTGTTTTTGCCATATAGAACAGCAAGTTATGCTAAATACACACTTGCACGCTGAACAAAGCATAACAAAATTTAAATCTAAAAGCATCATTTTTTTTATGCAAATTATTGCTCAAGCATAAACAAAAATTATACCAAAAATAAAACCATTTAGCAATATAAACATTTATTTATTGGAAATTTATTTATTTATTTTTTTGTTTTTTTACGTTTTCTAAAATTATTTTTTAAAAAAAATACGTTTGACAAAAAAATATATATATTAAATAATTTTAAGTTAAGCATAGAGTTCAGCATTATGGCATTAATTAAAAAACAGCTTGACCTTGCTTTTAATTTATATCTATTTTATTAGATGCTTACAGCAACAATTTAAATATTGTATTAATCGCAACAAAGCCATACTTAAAAAGCAAAAACTTAAAACTTTTAATATAATAATTTTACATCATAAGTCACTTAAGGAATTACCATGAAAAAGCAATTTAAACTACTTAACTTTCCATTAATCTTGACACTTACAACATTTGTACTCACAAGCAGTATGACGCTGCCCAATCATGCCATTGCTGCAACAAGCGAGGCTGAGGGTGGTGCTGGTAGTGATACTACAGTTGTGCATGGCATTACATCAGGTGCCAACAGTGTTGCTGGCGATGGTGGTCTTTTGGGTATTGGGGGTAATGATGGTAGTGATGGTGGAGATGCTCTCGACGCTAAAGGTGGTGCTGGAGGAACTGGTGCTGGTGGCGGCGGTGGTGGCGGCGGCGGTGGCGGCGGTGCCTATAGCAAAGTAGAAGGTGAAACGCTACTCAATGATGCTTTAGGCTTCGTAACCATAGTTTCGGGCGGTCATGGCGGTCATGTGCATACTAGTGGTGCTGGTGGCGGCGGTGGCGGCGAATCTATAGCCATATCAAATATGAATACATTTACTATTAACAATAAAATTTTATCTCTCCCTGCTATTGTCACTGCAAGTAGTACTTTAAGTAATGGTGGTAATGGTGGTGATGCTGGTGATGGTGGTAATGGTGGTAATGGTGGTAGTGCTATTCTCGATGCTTCTAACAATAATTTTATTTTCAGCTCTAACATTCATTTCGAGGAGTTTTATGGTGCCACTACTTTTGCTCGTGGCGGTAATGGTGGTAATTCTGGTAATGGTGGTAGTGGTGGTAATGGCGGTGATGCAACTTCTACGACCGACTCCAACACGCTAA
>CAYJPT010000120.1:4259-6976 GCA_964372165.1 uncultured Desulfovibrionaceae bacterium
TGGTGGTAATGGCGGTGATGCAACTTCTACGACCGACTCCAACACGCTAATTTTTACTGGCAATAGCTCTGATCGTATCATTGGGATCAATTCCTCAACTACTGCTGGTAATGGTGGTAATGGTGATGGTAATGGTGGTGATGTTACCGCTCAATCAAACTTTAATACTTTATCTATAATCGATGCTACTTCAGTTCAAGTCGTCTCCGGTAACGATATCAGCAGTAAGGGTGGTGATGGTGGTGGTAATGGTGGTAATTCTACTATCACAGTCAACCACAATACTTTAAACATTTCAAACAGTAATGTTTTCGAAAGTATCAACGGACTCTTGGTCTTAAGCACAGGTGGGAGCAGTCTTGTTAATGGTGGTGATTCTACTGTTACAGCCAACAACAATACTGTAAATATAGTGAACAGCGTTGTACCTACTATCACAAGTATCGGTGTGCTAGCCACAGCTGGGGAAGGTAGTGCTGCTCATGGTCATGCTACGGCTACAGCCAACTACAATATTTTGAATGTTGAGAACAGCACTGCAGTATCAGCCACTGGATCCTTAGTTAGAAGTAGCAGTAGTCCTGTTAATGCTAGTAATGGTAATGCTACTGCTACAAGCAGCTACAATACTGTAAATCTTGATAACAGTACTGTGGACCAAACCATCATCGGCGGCAGCGCCAATTCAATTGCAGGACATAATAGTACTACTACAGCAAACTTCAACACTATAACTCATGACGAAAGTATTACGAATGGGCGCATCATCGGTGGTCTGGCCACTAGTGAGGCAGGTAGTAAGCTTACTGCTACAGCAAGCTTCAATTCAGTACATGTTGTCGGCGGCCTTGTGCAGGAAGGTATAATAGGTGGTAGTGCTACAGCTTATCCGAACCCAAATGGTATAAGCCTAGCAACAAGTAACAATAATACTATTAATATTGGTTTTAGCGATGATGCTAATTCAGATATTTTTTCTAGCACACGTGTAGGCGATTATGCTATTGGAGGGTTTATCAGTGGTAGTGATGGCTCCGTAGCGGAAAACAACTCCATTACCCTTAGCGGCCATGTGACTTTTGAGGGGCCAGACTTTTTTCTTACCGGCGGTTTATTGTTACCTGACCCATTTCAGAATATAGAACTTACAATAAATCCAAACACCTTTGATGGTAATACTGTACATTTTAACAACTACAGAGGTAACAAAATTAACAGCATTGGTAATTTTGAAACCTATCACTTTACTCTTGGTAAAAATGTTGCAAATGGAAGCACTATTGTACAAGCGGCCAACCTTTATCTAGCCAATGCATTAGGTAGCTCTGCCACAAAGTCTGCCAGCATAGGAACCATTTCTGTTATGCAAGGTAGTAAATTAAAGGCCAACGATAAAATAGTTCTTATTGATTACGATCAAGCATATGGTACAATTGCAAACCACAATGGTATCGTGCAAGGTAGGCAAGGTGCATTTGTTAACTTATCATGGCTTGTGGAGCAAAATAGTGCTGCTGGTGAAACAAATATCACAGCAACAGCTCTTCCTATTTCTAACACAACTCAGCAAACTCAGCCAACTCAGCCAAATCAGCCAGCTCAACCCAATAATAACAGCGACGCCATTATAGGTAGCGTTATGAGTGGTTTTGCGCAAAGCACAGGTGTTGTTGATATAGCAACTGATTTAGCTGCAAGTGGAGCGCAAGATGCTGTCAACAGGAATTTTAAAAGTGAAGTAGGTAGTAGCATACCTGCTGGTAGTACACAAAAACAAGGTTCTGCCATAAGCACCTTTGCCACAGTGGCAGGCGGTACCATGCATTATAATACAGATACAAGCATAAATATAAATTCTTTGAACTTAGTAAGTGGTGTTGCCTTGGGCCATAGAAGCAAGTTTGGAAATTTATTGCTTTCTGCTTTTTTTGAGGGCAGCACAGCAAGCTATTATACTTACAACGATGTAAAAAACGCACAGGATTTATATGGCGATGGTAAAGCACAAAGTTATGGTTTTGGTCTTTTAGGACGTTATGATTTTTACACCAATTATGGCACTCCCTATGTGGAGGCATCTTTCCATCATGGGCAAGTACGCAGTGAATATAATAATAATGACGTGTTTGACCCAATTACTCTCGAAAGTATAGACTATGAACATTATGTAAATTATACTGCCTTGCACCTTGGATTAGGATACCTTTGGCAAATTAACGAAAACTCAAGCCTTGATGTATATGGTAAGTACTTTTACACCCATCAAGCTGCCAATGAGCTTGTTGTACTGCAAGAATCCTTTGCCATGGACTCCATAAATTCACATCGTCTACGTCTTGGCGCTCGCTATAATTACAACATGAATACAGCAAATGGGAACAATTTCAAGTTCTATGGCGGACTTGCCTTTGAACATGAATTTGACGGTGAACTAAAAGCCAGCATACGCAATATAAATATAGACTCACAAAGCCTTCAAGGTTCAACCTATATAGGTGAGCTTGGTATCAGCTTTAGCCCTGCTGCCGTGAGTGGCCTTAGCTTAGACCTTGGCGTCCAAGGCTACCTTGGTAAACGTGAGGGCATTATGGGCAAATTTGGTGTACGTTACGAGTTCTAATGTACCCTGCTACAAAAAGTAGTAGTGCTTAATTATCATTTATTACTTAACAAAAAAAGCAACTTGCTGTGGCAAGTTCTCAGACTGATGACAAACC
>CAYJPT010000121.1:0-6935 GCA_964372165.1 uncultured Desulfovibrionaceae bacterium
TTTCCTTACAAAGTAGGCAATTGTGCCTACTTTGCACGCCGAATGAGAGTAAAAATCACACTTTTTTGCGTCCCACATGGCGAATGAAGGCAGTGTGCCTTTTTGATTTATTATGCTTGCAGCATAAATCAGCATTTCCTTATCTGTATTTGAAGATGAAAAAGCATGCTTGTTGAATGAGTGTATTGATTTTTAGAATTTTCTTCAAATTTTATTTTTTGAAAACATACGTAACTTCTTACATTATTGATTCAAACTTTAATGATGCATCATGCCGCACTTTTGATGCTTGACTTGTTTTAAAAAATCTGTTCTCAAGAATGGTTATGAAACACATACCTCCAAAAGCAGTAGACCCAAAAAGATTACGTGCCTCAATGGTACAGTATTTACAAAAAGAAATTGGAATCACCAATCAATTAGTTTTGGATGCTATGTATGCCATACCCCGTCACGAGTTTGTGCAGGAGGCTTTTCGCCTTCAAGCTTATGAAGATCGTCCCTTACCCATAGGATATGGACAAACTATTTCACAACCATCAACTGTTGCATTAATGACACAATACCTTGAGGTTGAGCAAGGGATGCGTGTTTTGGAAATTGGTACTGGATCAGGCTATCAAGCTGCTGTACTTTCTTTTTTGGGATGTCGTGTGTTTACGGTTGAGCGTATTCCAGAGCTTTATTATGCAACACGTGCTTTATTTGAAAATAAATTAAATATGCGCAATATTTTTATGTGCCGTGATGATGGTACTCTTGGGATGAAAGATATTGCTCCTTTTGACCGTATCTTGGTTACAGCAGGTGGACCGGAAATCCCAAAACCACTTGTAGAACAGCTAGATGACCCAGGTCTTATGTTAATACCTGTTGGAGAAAAAAAACGCTCACAGCGGTTGGTGCGCATACGCAAACAAAATTCAGTCATTACTGCTGCAGATATGGGGCAAGCTGTTTTTGTAGATCTTGTGGGTAACCACGGCTGGTAAAATTTTAGACTATGATGAGGTGAATGCATGTCTTCGTGTTCTTCAGGTAACAAGCAAAATATGCTTGAGGCTATGGCTTTGCAAGATAATATTATTTCCAATACTTTAAATAAAATTCGCTATAAACTTTTTATTATGAGCGGTAAGGGTGGGGTTGGCAAAAGCTCAGTAACTGTTAATACAGCAGCAGCCCTAGCAGCCCGTGGATTTAAGGTTGGTATTTTGGATGTTGATATTCATGGTCCAAGCGTGCCTAATTTACTCGGACTCAATGATGGTATTGAGAAAGATAGCCTAAGTTCGCTTTTACTGCCTGCAAAGTTTAATGAAAATTTAAGTGTAGTCTCTATGGATTCTTTGCTTAAAGAAAAAGACAGTGCTGTGTTATGGCGTGGTCCTAAAAAAACTGCAGCAATAAGGCAATTTGTATCCGATGTGCAATGGGGTGAGCTTGATTTTTTGCTTATTGATTCGCCTCCCGGTACAGGGGATGAGCATATGACGGTATTAAAAACTATACCTGATGCTCTTTGTGTAGTTGTAACAACTCCACAAGAAATATCCCTTGCAGATGTGCGCAAAGCCATAAATTTTTTACAGTATGCCAAAGCAAATGTACTTGGTGTTGTAGAAAATATGAGTGGACTGTTTTGTCCTCACTGTCATGAATCCATTGATTTATTTAAAAAAGGTGGAGGGAAATTGTTAGCCGATAAATATGGCTTAACTTTCTTAGGGGATATTCCTCTTGATCCAGCTACGGTTGTTGCAGCTGACCGTGGTGTGCCAGTGGTATTTTTGCAAGAAGACTCTCCTGCTAAGCAGGGTTTTTTGCAGCTGGCTGATAATATTGCACGTGCAACCGCAAATAGCTTAGAAGCCCTTGCAAGCAGCCATGAGTAATATGAAAAGAGATTGGTTTAAAAAATATTATCAAAATTCAGTTTTGCGTGTATATTTAAAGTGATATTAAAGAATATAGCTTTTTGGGGTTATTTTTGTGTATAAATTTTTCTTTTCTACTCAAATGTAATGTGTTATCCTTGCCAAGGTACATAATAAAGGTGTGCAATTTTTCACCCTTACCTTACAGATTGTAATATTATGCGTTTTTAAAAAAATTAGATACCTTGGACTGATATGTTTCATCTAGCAAACAAGCTTACTTTCTTGCGCATGCTTATGGCTCCTTTGATTGTAATATTATTGTATTTTGAAGGTCCTGCATTTTGTATTGTGGCTGCACTTGCTTTTATTTTTGCATCCTTAACAGATATGGTTGATGGATACATTGCACGCCGTGAAAATATGGTCACAACTTTAGGTAAATTTCTAGATCCGCTTGCTGATAAAGTGCTTATTTGTTCTGTGCTTATCATGCTTGTACGCCTTGATTGGGTTCCAGCTTGGCTGGTTATTATAATGGTATGTAGAGAGCTTGTAGTTACTGGTTTGCGAGCTATGGCAATAGATGAAGGCATTGTGCTTGCAGCAGATGAATATGGAAAGATTAAAACTTTTTTGCAAGCAATAGCCATTGTACCACTAATTATACATTATCCTTTTTTGGGGTTAGACCTTCAGCCTATTGGTACATTTTTGTTGTATCTTTCTTTGTTGCTTGCGGTGTATTCTGGTGGCAATTATATTTATAGTTTTTATAAAACAAGTTCGATTCGTGGTAAAAGTGAATAATTGTGTATTTTTGAATAAAAAATGAGCCTAACAGGTATGGTACTCTTATGTTATCACTATTACAACGACGCTTAAAAAGCTGTTTAGAAACAATTTTAGATGTTGAATCTGATATTGAGCATTACCCTTTATACAATTCTCTAAAATCAGAGATGGAAGTATTAAAAAAATATTTGAATGATGTGGAAAGTTTGGAGTTATCAGAAGAGGATGTTTTACGTTTAGAACAGGCAGCGACATTATTTTTGAATGAGATTTATTTACCTTTAGATAAAAATGCTGCTCAAAATGATAAAAGTAGAGTTTTGCAATAACATCTCTGTTTAATTGGTGTTATTAGCTATTGCTGTGATGTATTGCTTGTTAAAAAATAGTAGTGATTAAGGTGGAAGCATTGTATTGTGATAGCTGCACTAATATGTTTGAAAGCATCTCTTGATTGTAAAAAAGTTGTACGATGCAGATTATAACATGGTTTTTTACCAGCGCAGATAATACGCTGTTGGGAATTTAATTATAATGTTTTGGCGAACAAGTGTTCTTATTGCTTTAGGCTTAATAAATGTTATTCTCTTTTATCGTATGGTATGGGGAGATAATGGCATTTTAGCTTTTAATAAACTACGCACCCAATATGAGGGCTTAGTTCAAGAATTGGCCCTATTAGATAAAAAAAATATTAATTTAAGTAATGAAATTCGTTTGCTAAAGTCAGATGATGAGTATATAGAAAAAATGATTAGGCAACGCTTACATTATGTTCGAGATAACGAGATTTTATATCTTTTTACCGAAACACAACCAAGTTCAAAAAACGAGGAAAAAAATGAAGGAAAAAATTGACTGGTATCAAGAAGTGCTTGATTTAGAGCCAGGGTCAAAAGTTTTCTTTCCTTTGGCCAAGTTGCTTACACAAAATAACGAGCTTTTGCGTGCTATTGAAACTTTGCAACATGGGCTTGAGCGGCACCCTGAATTTATTGAAGCACGACTATATTTAGTGGACTTGCTTCATCAAAATAGTGAAATAAAAGGCAATAAAGAACGCCTTGAACAACATCTTGCTTTTTTGATTCCCTTACTTGAGCGGTATGCTGGCTTTTGGCAAGCTTGGGGTAGCACACAAAAAGGGGACAGTGCCCTTGCAATTGCTTTTTTGGCTGCAGTATTTAAAGATAAGGGTTTAACTTTAAGTCAAGTATTTACCAAAGGATTGCAGTCATTTTTTGATGGTAATAAAAGTAATTTTGAACCAGGCGGTCAGAGTGGTCTCAAGGGGGATAATTTTACTTTACCAAATCATAACCTAAACAAAGATGTTGAATTAGAGTCTGAAATTGATACAGATGTTGAGCTTGAAATAAGTAGGGAACAACAAGTTGCTCCAACTATTGCCGATAATGTGGCCGAAGCTATTTCTGCCCTTGCTGAACAAGCACAAGGAATAAATAATACAGAACCTTATGATGACATGCTTGATGAAGACGAAGAAGGAGAGGAACGCTTTTCTTTAAGAACACGCTCCATGGCAGAAGTTTTGGCTGAGCAAGGAGACTATGCAGGCGCTCTTGAAATATATCAAGAGCTTATTAGTAATGCTACATCTTCTCAAGAAAAAGAAGATTTGCAATATAGAATAAATACTTTAAGTGCATATATTAGTAGTGCACAAGAAAAAACTATAGTTGATGAGGACGTTACAGCTTCATCTGGACAAAATCGAGTTATGTCCGTTCTTGAAATTTTGGCTGGGCGTCTTGAAAATCGAGTTAACTCTTAATAGGGCATGTTGAATATATTTAGATTGAGATGTGCTTTTAAATAATAAGATTACGTAAATATTTTAAGTCGATGACTTTTTTGAGGAGAATTATGTTAATGCAAAAGAGTATTTTGGGGGGATTATTGCTATCTCTCTTACTTGGCGGGTTTGGTTGTGGTTACAATCAAGAAGTTAAAGATGTTTGGAAAGGTACAAAAGATTTCTGGTATGAAAATGTAAGTGTGCCCGCAAGCATTGATTATGATGCCAAGGGAGATATGGAGGAATACAAAGCCAAACTTGCATCAAACATGATAGGCATTGATGCTCAGTTAACAGATTTAGAAAAAATTATGAGTAATGCCGATAAACCGCCAACCAATGAATGGGTTGAAAACCTCTTTAGGCGTTTCCCATGGATTAATGGTTTTACCGGTGTTAAAGCTGATGGCTCAATCTTAGGGCAAGTTCCTGGTCCTCCAATTAAGCCTTTAGATTTTTCTCCTTTACTTGCTGAAGATAAAAAACAAAACCTTCGTGCTTTGCGCGGCTATGTACAAAATACTGCCATGGGGCCTGAAGTATTTTTGGCAACCCCACTTTATGACGCCCATACTTTCTTAGGTATTGTTAGCGTTTACTTTGATATGCGCGAACTTTTGGATTTTGCGGTAAATCCTGACGAATTAGTAATTGTTTCACCATATGCTGTACTTTGGTCTGGTAAGTATAACTTTGCAGCAACGCCTTTATCTGGCATAGCTTGGGGCGAGATTACACTTGAAGCAAGTAGCGGTACTGTAACTAATGCCAATGGACAATTTTATTGGTCAATGCGCTACTTTGGCAATTTACCACTTATTTTTGCTGTGCCTATTGAGGGAAGTTTTGGCGAATCAAGTAGTTCACGCACCGGCCCTGTTGACAGTACTGGCTTGGTTGAATCACCACCCATTGTTTATGTACCGACAGTGAAAGAAGATTCCGATGTAGCATCTGACCCACAAAGTGCTGATGGCGAAGAAAAAGTGCAAGGTGGTGCAAGTTCACTACCACCGACATTTATGCCAGAAAAACCAGCTCCTGAAGTTGTTGAAGAAAAACCAGCTCCTGTACAGAAAAAGCGTCAGGTTAAACGTGCAAGTCCAAGACCTGTACCGATGCCAGCTCCAAGGCTTGCTCCACCTCCACCTCCGAAAGCAATAGAGACACCTTCACCATTCTATTCTGGAGATGAAGAAGATAGTGCAGCCTCTGAACCAACTGCAACAGAGGAGTCGGTTACTGAAAGCAATACTATCGATGATGCAGATAGTACTAGCATTGATAGTGCTGTTACAACAGATGAATCAGATGTAAGTGCAGAAGATGCAGAAACATCTGACAGTGTAGATAACGAAAGTGATACCAATAATGAGCCGGCTGGTTTTTCAAGACCAAGTCCGTTTGGAGCAGAATAGAATGCTGTGTGCTCGGTAACTTTTGTGCTACCGAGCACATTTTTTGAGATTAAATTTTTCACTAAGGGATAAGTATGTCGGAAATTACAGTTACTGAATACTTGCTGCTTCACCAAAGTCGTAGTCCACACGCTACAGGGCAATTTACCAGCCTTTTGTATGATTTGATTTTATCTGGTAAAATTATTTCAAAGCGTGTAAATAAAGCAGGTCTTTTGGATATTTTGGGTGGAGCAGGTTATGTTAATGTGCAGGGTGAAGATGTTCAAAAGTTAGACGATATTGCAAATAACGTCCTCACTTACCGAATGGAACGCTGTGGAACACTTTGTGCCATGGGCTCAGAAGAAAATGCTGAGCTTTTAACAATACCACCTGAATTTCCACGCGGTGATTATATTTTGATTTTTGATCCACTTGATGGTTCAAGCAATATTGACGTTAACATAAATGTTGGTACTATTTTTTCCATATTGCGCAGACCTTCTGGTAGTACTGGTGAAGTGACCCTTAATGATGTTTTGCAACCAGGTGTTCAACAAGTAGCTGCAGGATATATTTTATATGGTCCTTCAACCATGTTGGTTTTTTCCACAGGTCAGGGAGTGCATGGTTTTACACTTGACCCAGGCGTTGGTGAATTTTTGCTTTCGCATCCTAATATAACTATGCCAAACAGAGGCAAAATTTATTCTGTAAATGAAGGCTATTGGCATGATTGGGGACAAGCTGCACAAGAAAGTGTTGCGTGGTTCAAAAATCCAAATAGCGGTCATGGTACAAAATATTCAGCACGTTATGTTGGTTCGTTGGTGGCAGATTTTCACCGCACTTTGCTAAACGGCGGAATTTATCTTTATCCAGAAGATAAAAACAAACCGCAAGGTAAATTGCGCCTTATGTGTGAGGCTGCGCCCTTGGCTTTTCTTGCTGAACAAGCTGGCGGTAAAGCTAGTAATGGTCATAAGCGTATATTAGATATTGTACCAGAAGAACTACATGCTCGTAGCCCACTATTTATAGGAT
>CAYJPT010000122.1:0-6826 GCA_964372165.1 uncultured Desulfovibrionaceae bacterium
CTTATTCCTACGCAGTGCTTGTCTGCTATCGCAGCCAACGGTAGTAATTTCATCTTAAATTACTATAAGCAATTCTTAATTCAAACCCAGAGTTTTCACCTTACTATGCGTAAAGGTAAAATCAATAAAAATGTTAAATAATCATACAAATATAGTATTATCCAAATTTATTAAATCTTCTTTTGTTCTATAAAAAGCACGTTATCTATTGTGATGTTGCCATATTTTAAACAATTAAACTACAAACTATGCTTTTTTCTCTAATTTTGCCCATGTATCCTTTAATGTGACAGTGCGGTTAAATATTGGTTTATCATCGCTATTGTCATAATCTACACAAAAATAACCCAAGCGTTCAAATTGCATTCGTTCACCAACGGCACAATGCATAAGAGATGGTTCGCATTGGGCTGTAATTTTTTGTAAAGAACTTGGATTTAAGTAATCTAAGAAAGATTTACCATCTTCAACAGCATTTGGGTTTTCTGTCAAAAATAAGTGTTCATAGAGGCGCACTTCTAAAGCAGCCGCATGTTGTGCACAAACCCAATGCAATGTACCACGCACCTTTCGTTTGTCAGGGCTTGTACCTCCGCGACTTTCAGGATCATACGTGCAGTGCAATTCAATAATATTGCCTTGTTCATCGCAAACAACTTCGTTACAGGTAATATAATAAGCATAGCGTAGGCGCACTTCAGAACCAACAAATAATCGATGAAATTTCTTTGGTGGATCAAATCTAAAATCATCACGCTCAATATAGAGTTCACGACTAAAGGGAACTATGCGAGAGCCAAAACTTGCATCTTCAGGATGGTATGGCATATCAAAGTTTTCAATTTGACCCTGTGGATAATTATCTATGATGACCTTGATTGGATCCAAAACAGCCATAACGCGTTTAGTATGGGCATTAAGATACTCTCGCTGACAAAATTCAAACAAACTATATTCAACTATGGAATCAGCACGAGAAACACCAATACGAGCACAAAATTCTCGCAATGCCTCCGGTGGTACACCACGCCTGCGCAAGCCGCTTAATGTAGGCATACGGGGGTCATCCCAACCCTCCACATGTCCATCTTGGACTAATTGAATTAATTTACGCTTAGATAAAATAGTATGTGTTAATTGTAGGCGTGCAAATTCAATTTGCTGTGGATGATATATATCTAAAGCATCTAAAATCCAATCATAAAGCTCACGATTATTTTCAAATTCAAGAGAACATAAGGAGTGAGTTATCCCCTCTAAAGAGTCAGAAATACAATGAGTATAATCATACATGGGATATATGCACCAAGCATCTTTTGTCCTATGATGACTTGCATGTCTAATTCTATACAGTGTAGGATCTCGCAGGACAATATTGGCAGCACTCATATCAATTTTAGCACGCAAAACATGAGCACCGTCTTCAAACTCTCCGGCACGCATGCGTCTAAACAAATCTAAATTTTCATCAATGGAGCGTTGACGATAGGGGCTATTTTGCCCAGGTTGTGTAAATGTACCACGCATAGTACGAATTTCTTCAGCGGAGCAGGAATCTACATAGGCCTTACCGGCAAGTATGAGTTGTTCTGCAAAATTATATAATTGTTCAAAGTAGTTTGATGCAAAAAATTCTCGTTGCTCCCAATTAGCTCCAAGCCATTTTACATCCTCACGTATTGAATCAACATATTCAGTTTCTTCTTTGGTAGGGTTGGTATCATCAAAACGAAGATTGAACTTACCGTTAAAATCTAAAGACACACCATAATTAAGACAAATAGATTTTGCATGCCCTAGGTGTAAGTAACCATTAGGCTCTGGTGGAAATCTTGTGTGAACGCGTTTTTCAAAGCGACCATTGTCATTATCAGCTATAATACGTGAACGAATAAAATCAATTGGGCCATCAGACGAATTAAAATTATCAAAATTCATACGAATTCCTAAGTATTTAAATTATATATTGTAATTTTTTATTATAAAACAATAATCGCTTATGGTCAAATAATATAAATATCCATACTTAACAAACAATTAGCATACATACGCATAAAGTGGTGATATATAAATTTCAATTAATTGCATAGTACAAAAGATATTATAATCAATCAGTTGACGAAATGTATTCCAAAGGTTATTATGGTTAGGAAATGTTTTTTATACTAGCTTCATTTGAATTGGCATATATTTTTACATGCAAGACTGCTTTTCAAAAAAATAGCAAGGATGATCTTAATGCAACCTATCCGGCGACAATCATTAGGACAAGAGGCAACACATCTTTTACGTAGAATGCTTTTAAATGGGCATTTTAATGCAGGTGAGCGTTTGGTAGAAGACCGCATTGCCCAAGAGCTTGGCATAAGTCGTACCCCATTAAGAGAAGCCTTGCACCGTTTAGCGCAAGAAGGAATTTTAGAAAAAAGGTCAAGTGGTGGATATATATTGCGTTCATTACAACGTACAGAAATTGAAGATGCAATTACAGTACGCGCCATGCTTGAATCGCACGCAGCTGCACTAGCTGCTGAGCGCAGCACCCAAGAACAGCAAAAGGCGATGCGTAAAAATTTAAACAATTTTCGCAAAGCTAAAGAAAAGAACAATATTAACTCATTAGTAGAGTTAAATGAAGAATTTCATAATATATTACGTGAGGGTGCTCACTCTACTTTATTAATACAATTATTACTGGAGCTTGATTGTGTTGTTGAACGCATGCTACGCCCAATTATTTCAACACATGAGGTGCAGTGGTCAGATGATGATCATTTACGCATTTTAGAATGCATTGAAAACAATGATGCGCAAGGCGCAAGTGATGCAATGAAAACCCACGTCCTGCATGCAAAAAAAGCTATTTTTCCACCAGATTAAAATGAATATATGGCTTGCATGATATCTTTGCAAAACAACCGCTTGTTATATATCAAGAGTCATTTGCTTATACGCTAAATTTTTAAACCCCAAGCGTTCATACAATTTTATTGCTGAATCATTATCATGTACAACTTCAAGTCTGTATCGCTTTACTTTATCGTCATATTCATTTCGGATAAAATTAAAAATATTAGTTCCTAGCCCTTTACCTTTAAAATCATCTCTAATGTATATTTCTTCAATTATAGCAACAATACCGCCTACTTCGCACGAGTAAGAAAAGGACAAATGACAAAATCCTGCATATTGTTCTTTCACTTTACAAATTAATATTTTACTAAGTGGACTGTCACTTAACGCAAAATCAATTGTATTTTCAATGTATTCTTCGGGTATTTTATGGTCAACGGCATCAGTTTCATAAAATTCCTTTAGTAATTTACTACATTCATCCTTATCACTTTCATCTAGAAATCTTATCATATTTAATAGTCCTGCACAATTATTTTTAAAAGTACTCTCACCTCAAGTACCCTTTTGACAAGGTAAAAAGTAAACTTATTTATTTGTATAATGTTTTTGCATAGGAATAGAGTTTCTCTCCCAAAAAATCCCTTCAGTATATCCTTGAATTTTATTACTTTCTTCTGCCATTTCCAGGCGCTTTTCAGCCCATATACAGTATTGTTCATTATGTTCAATACCTATATAATTACGTTTCAGCTTTTTTGCCACAACAGATGTAGACCCTGAGCCTAAAAATGGGTCAAATACAACATCCCCCTCATTGGAGCTTGCCAATATAAGTTTGGCCAATAATTTTTCAGGTTTTTGTGTAGGATGTGGAGTATTTTCTGGCATAGACCAATAGGGTATGGAAATATCGTCCCAAAAATTTGAAGGATAGGTATTTCTAAAATTACCTTGTGTGGTTATCTCCCAGTCTTTGGGTTTTCCTGCAATTTTATATGGTGCAATCACTTTGCGTCTAATTTTTACGGCTTCAACATTGAAAGTGTAATTTTTACTCTTTGTGGCAAACCAAATATCTTCAAGCCCATTTTTCCAATTATGCAAGGCTCCTCGACCTTTTTCCCTTTGCCAAGTAATCCTATTTTGTATCTTAAAATGCTGTTTTAACACCATGCCAATTATTGGGCTTGTGGCCCAATCACAGCAAACATAGATTGAAGCATTTTCTTTAAGTAATGGTTTTATACAATGAATCCAAGACTCAGTATACTTTATATAACTATCATCATCAATGCGCTTAAAATTTTGTCCATGAAAGTTTTTAGCTAAATTATAAGGTGGATCCACTATCATTAAATCAACTATGTTATGTGGTAAATACGGCAAAGTTTTAAAGCTATCACCAAATATAGTTTTATTGATGATATTAGCTAGTGCAACATTTTCTTGCACCTTAACGCACCGCAATAAATACTCTTTACCATCCTCCACATTGAGCTTGATCGTTTTATTACGTGCTGCTTTCATACTGTTAGCTTCAATATAATTAAAAAACAATTTTCATTAAAAAACGGTTTTATTTTTATCTGTTAAAAGGTGGATACGCTGTGAATACATTAACAATTGAATATTTAAACAATAGTGATTTTAAATAATATTCTTAGGCAATAGAATTTATTTTATAATTAATCCTCAATCCAATTAGAAAGTGCTTCAATAATTTTTTTTGCCTGGTCAGCACTTGAAATAGTAAATTTTGATTGGTATTTATATTCGCCACCCATCTTTCTGTAGCGTCTAATGGTGTATTTATCAGGTCCATAGCTGTCACTATCGCTTTTCCACTCTTGAAAGCGAAAAAGAATCGTAGTCCAGGCCCCTCTACTGAGAATAGCTTTATCAATTTCTTTCACAACACATTGTCCGTCTTCTTCGTAATGTATAGTTAATTCATCAATAGTAGTACTCATTATGTCTCCTAAAATAAAGGCCTTACGCAAACAATTGTAAGGCCTTGTGGAAATAGATAAAAATTGTCCGTAAAACGCTATAGTAAGTTATAATAAAAAATAGGTCAAAACCTAATAACAAACTTGCTTGCTATGTAGAATGCTTAACTAATGTTCCTTTGACTGTTTCAGGAAGTTCAGGCCCATTTACTTTAAAATTTGTAGTGTCAGGACCATAGTTTGCAGCATTTTCTTGAGCACTGGCAATTATTGCCATATTTTCATCAGACATTGTAAGGTTTGCTCCGGTAACAAATCGTCTACCGACTTCATTTAATATTATCTCAGACCCACGACTCGCCCTCGGTGCAGGAATACCATCATTCATATTTCCTCCTATTTATGTAGTAGTCTGTTGAAAATTTCCATTCAATAGACTAAGGTAGGACAAGTAATTGCTTAAGGCATTTAATTGTTTTATTTTAAACTAAGAGTATGAAATAAAACATAGTCTAAAGCAATTAAAAGTCAGGGTCATGCCCTTCAAGCTGCACTGTAATTTCTCTATAAAGTCTTAATGTTTCAAGTGCATCTTCTTCTCTAAGTTTATGCAAGGCAAAACCTGCATGCACTATAATATAATCACCAACTTCAACTGCCTCTGGTAAGAGCATTACAGAAGTGGTTAAATATGTTTCACTTTCACCAACTCTAGCTCGTACCATGTTGTCATCAAGACATTCAATAATTTTTGCAGGAATAGCAAGACACATATGTTTTCCTAAAAATTTGCCACTAAGGTTGCTATCTCTTTACGGGCAACGTTTAAATAATCGTCAAATTTTGCTTGCACTTTAGGGGAAAGACCTACATTCCATGTTAAATAGTCCTCAGGTTCCATACCAATTATGTGTAAATGCGGTCTTTTTTTGTGCAGTAACTCTGCCATATTAATTGAATCAATAAGATCTATATCATGTATAGAAAGACGCTGTTTAGGATTATCAACAAGATCAGATTCACTCAATCTATAAATTGTGCCAGGCTCACCCTTTGCATGCACAATATCCAAAACTAAAATGGTTTCATATCCCTCAAAGAGATAAAAAATATCTTGAGTAAAGGTTCCAGCTTCAATAACCGTGACATTTTCAGGGAATTCTTCTTCCATGAGTTTTTGAGCTGCAAAAACACCAATGCCATCATCAGTAAGAAGCATATTTCCAACGCCCATGACTAGTAGTTTTTTCATAACAGACCTCTTTTATTAATCACGTATAAATTTAATATAACAACATATTGTGGCATTGGCAATGCTGCTTTTATAATAAGAATTTTTTTATTTTACACAAAAAAACACTTGCTTTTTTTTGATAGTATGTATAAGTACATGCGCTGTTGCTTGTATGTTTTGCATAAAGTAGCTAGTTTGGTGCTTTGAAAACATTGAAAATATGTTATGATATTGCCTTGAAAGTTTTTCATCGCAAGTTAAATAAAATTGTCGCGATATGTGTGATATATAGGCAAATTTTATGTAAAAAACGGTTTTCAGCGTTAATTATTTAGTTAATATATACGGAGGAATTATGAGCAGAGAATGCGATTTTTGTGGTAAGAAACCCCAAGTAGGTAATTTAGTAAGTCACTCTAATGTTAAAACGAAACGCCGTTTTAATCCAAACTTACAAAAAACGCGTCACCAATTCCCCAATGGTATGGTACGCACCTTAAGAGTTTGCACTCGTTGCTTGCGTTCAGGTTTAGTAGTAAAGCCTGTTGCACGCGCACAAGCATAATATTTACTGTAAAAAAAGACCCGCGTAGTTTTTCTGGCGGGTCTTTTTTTATTGCGTAAAGAAAACCTCCTGCCTAGCGGGAGGTTTTCTTTACGCAATACCCCCCCTTTCGAGGGTTTATCAACTATAAAAGTAGCTAATTCCTTTCACTCATAAGCTACTCTAATAACGCGACGCGGCATTTTAGTAGCTGCTTGCCTTATAAGAAGCTCTAAAAGCTTC
>CAYJPT010000123.1:0-6769 GCA_964372165.1 uncultured Desulfovibrionaceae bacterium
CTTAAAACTTCAGAGTAACTGGGTTCTTCATGGAAAAATATTTTAAACAAGCCTTATCCTTAGTAAAAGCACAAGCTAGAGTGCGAGTGATGCAAGAAGAAGAAATGCTTAACATGCTGCAAAAACTTACACTTGGCATTAGCAAGCTTTGTGAAGGAGAAAACGCACTGGCAAATCTTGAAAATTCAGATCAAGATTCTGCATCGTTTTTGAAAAATGCCATCAAAGAGCGTAGTATACTTTGTCTTGAATGTGGTAAGTCTTTTAGAGTTATTACAAAAAAACATTTGCAAAAACATAATATAACTGCAGAAGAGTATCGTGAAAAATATGGATACAAAAAAAACACACCATTGGTATGTAAATCTTTACAAAGAGATAGGCGTAAAAAAATGCGTGAGATGAAATTATGGGAGAGGCGTACATCTGATTCAGAAAATATTGATTAAATTATTAAAATGAATTGTTTTAATCTTATTCTGTCATATTTTATGTATACTTTTTACTGCTTTGTTGATGTTTATGCTTATGCACTTCAATGCTTGCTCAAAAATGATAATTTGTGTACAATGCTTCGCTGTAAGGTTATAGGTTTTTGTAAATAAATTTAAGATAGATTTTAAGGAGATTTATTTGTCAAAGGTCATATGGGCACCTTGGAGACTTGAATATATTTTAGGGCCAAAACCTGATGAATGTGTTTTTTGTCTACCATCACATACAGATGAAGATATTAAACGTCTTGTGCTGTATCGTGGTGAGCATTGTTTTGTTATAATGAATAAATATCCTTATAACAATGGGCATCTTATGGTAACACCCTTTCGACATGTAATGAATCTTGTTGATTTAACAAAAGATGAAGCCTTTGAAATGACACAACTTTTGCAAGCATGTACTGATATTTTGCAAAAACGTTTTCATTGCCAAGGTCTCAATATTGGCTTAAACATTGGAGAGGCTGCCGGAGCTGGTATACGTGAACATTTACATTTTCACTTAGTACCGCGCTGGAATGGAGATTCTTCTTTTATGGCTGTAATGGATGATGTGCGCTTGGTCCCAGAGCATTTAAATTCAACTTACGCAGCTTTGAAACCCTTTTTTGAGCAGATGTTACTAGCAAAGTGAGGAGGCCCTGTTTATGCGTTATGCTAAGGTATTATTAATTGTTTTAATCTTTTTTATAAGTATGGTCTTCTTTTTCCAAAATCAGACCGTCCTTTCAACAGAAATGGTATTGAATCTAAACTTATTTTTTATCAAACCAATGGCATCAATTCCATTACCATTTTATTTTCTTGTACTAGGTGCTTTTTTAGCAGGAGCTCTTGCCGCTATGTTGGCCTTAGTGTGGGATAAAGTACAACTTTCAACTAAACTTATGAAGGCAACATGGCGAGTGCGCGCTCTTGAAAAAGAAGTGCAAAAACTTAATGATACATTAGAGAAGCAAAGTACAACTTTAAGTATTTTAGATAATAAGCCTGGTGCTACAAAGCTTGGTAAACATCAAAAGCCATCTAGCAGCGCTAAGGGTGATTCAAGCGAATATGATGATATCACGGCGCCTGACCCTGATAAGCAATTTTAATTAATTTATTTATAGCGCACCCTTGTGGTGCGCTTTTTTCTTACAATCTTGTAAGTTAACTTCTTGTTATGATGAACTTTTATGGACTAACAGTTCAAAAATATGACCCAATCTCCAGATAATTCAATTGCTACAGATGCTACTGATGTAGGTATAAAGCTTACACCTATGTTTGCTCAATATGCGCGTATTAAAGCAGAGTATAGTGAGTGTTTGCTTTTTTATCGTATGGGAGATTTTTATGAATTATTTTATGATGATGCTACAATAGCCGCTCGTGAATTACAAATTGCTTTGACCAGCAGGCATAAGGATAGTGATAACCCTATACCTATGTGCGGCGTGCCTTGGCATGCTGCTAAAGCTTATATAGCACAGCTTATTGAAAAAGGTTTTCATGTTGCTATATGTGAGCAAGTTGAAGATCCAAAACAAACTAAAGGTCTTGTAAAACGAGAGGTTACACAAGTTATTACTCCTGGTACAACCATTGAAGATGATAACCTTAATGCAAAAAGTCACAATTATTTAGCAGCTTTTTATTGGAATGATCAAACAAAACAAGGTGCTTTGGCTTGGGTTGATGTTTCTACAGGTTTTTGGTCTGGTCTTATAAGTAAAAAAGTTCAAGATCTTTGGCAATGGGTGCAGAAAATATCACCGCGTGAGCTTATTTTACCTGATATGGAAAAAAAGCCATCACAATTGCTTTTAGATGGTGTACAAATAATTCGTGCTGCGGTGCGAAGTCATTTTGATATTAATACAAATACACGCTTAATTTTTGATGCTCAAGGAGTTAGAGAGCTACACGCCCTAAATCTTGAGGAAAAGCCAGAACTGGTTAGAGCTTGTGGGGCTTTACTTGTTTATCTTGGTCAAGTGCAGCGTTGTGATATTAAACATTTACAACCATTTGTCCCCCTAGATATTAGTAAGCAGTTGATTATTGATGAATTAACTGAAAGAAATTTAGAAGTTTTTGTACGTTTAAACGGACGAAAGGGTATTGGGACTTTATGGCATGTGCTTGACCATACTTTGACTCCCATGGGTGGGCGGCTACTTGAAATGCGTTTACGTCATCCTTGGCGTCAAATGAACACAATTTTTAAGCAACAACAAGCTGTTAGCTATTTATTCAAGCATGATGATTTGCGCACTCATGTGCGCGATGCATTAAAATCTGTATATGACCTTGAGCGTATATCAACACGTATTAATTTACAAAAAGCTACTCCTCGTGACTATTTAGCTTTAAGAAATAGTCTTGTTGCATTGCCTTGCGTTTTGCAAGCCATTTGCGCCAAGCATTTGCATGAGGCATCATTTGAAATGCCAGAAGCCATACAAAGCCTTGTATCACATTGGGATAACCTTGAAGATTGCAGCAAGTTATTAGATAAAGCTCTTGATGACAATGCTCCTAATGTACTTACTGATGGGGGTATTTTTAAAGTTGGCTATAATGCAGAATTGGATGCGCTTTTAGACCTTGTGGAGCATGGCGAACAAAAACTTAAAGACATGCTACACCATGAGCAGCAGGCAAATGATTTACCAAAGTTAAAATTAGGATATAATAGAGTTTTTGGTTATTATTTTGAACTTTCGCATGCAGCAAAAGCAATTAGTACACCGGAGCATTTTGTTCGTAGGCAAACTTTAGCCAATGCAGAACGCTTTACTACTGAGGCCTTAAAAGCTTTAGAAGAGCAAATTATGCAAGCTGCCGAAAAGCGTAAGGCTTTAGAATATAATTTATTTCAAGAGTTACGTGAGTTAATAAGCCTTGAGCGTGGGCGTATTTTATTTGCTGCACATTGTATCGCCAATGTTGATTACTGGCAAAGCCTTGCCTATGTAGCACAAAAAAATGTTTGGACTGCGCCGGAGTTTGCAGAAGGGCAAGAACTGCGCATAAATGAAGGGCGTCACCCAGTACTTGAAGCTATTATTGGTGCAAATAACTTTGTAACTAATGATTTTTGCCTTGATGAAAAACGCCGCTTATGTTTATTAACTGGACCAAATATGGCAGGTAAATCCACAGTGTTACGACAAACTGCCATTATTTGTCTTTTGGCTCAAATGGGTTCATACGTGCCGGCAAGTTTTGTTCGTATGGGAGCGGTGGATAGAATTTTTTCACGTGTTGGTGCATCAGATAATTTAGCTGCCGGCCAAAGTACCTTTATGGTAGAAATGATGGAAACGGCACGTATTTTACGCCTTGCTACTAAGAACAGCTTAGTTATACTTGATGAAATTGGACGCGGAACAAGCACTTATGATGGCCTTGCTTTAGCCTGGTCTGTTGTTGAGGAGCTAAGTAGGCGTGCCCAAGGTAGTATTAGAACACTTTTTGCTACACATTACCATGAATTAACAGCGCTTGAAGGTAAGTTAGAGCGTGTTTTTACAATGAATATTGCTATTTGTGAGCATGGCGGCGAGATTATTTTTTTACATCGTCTAGTACCCGGTCCTTCTGATCGCAGCTATGGTGTTGAAGTAGCAAGACTTGCCGGAGTGCCTATGCCAGTGGTGCAAAGGGCACGGGAAATTTTATGCGAACTAGAGCATAGTCGCAGCGGGAAAAAGCAAATAAAAGAAACTATTAATACTTTACCAGGTGTAGTTTTGCCCATAAAAATAGATAGTGAATTTGAAGTCCCACCTCATTTACCAAATATTGATCAAGATAATAAAGACAAATCTTCTGAGCATCCCCTAATTGCAATTTTAAGAGATTGTAATCCAAATGAGATGAGCCCAATGGAAGCATTAAAAAGGATAACAGAATGGAAAATGCTTTGGGGCAAGTAAGGTTTTGTTTCTTTATGAATAAATTTTGCCTTGTTCTTTTGTGTTTTTTGCTTACAGGCTGCCTTGTGCCAGATAAATATCAAGCCACCTTAGAAGTTAGTAATAAAGCATATTCGCTTGAATTTATAGGTGAAATGCGTATCATGGTTTTGTATACAGATGACTACAAAAGTGGCTCACTAAATCTCTCTCCCCATGCTGAACCTTTACATAAGCAAGTTGTAACTGAATTTCAACGTGTTATTAAAGAACGAAGTAATGCACGCATTGAAGTTGAGCAGAAAGAGCCAGTTCTTTTTAGAACAGCTTTTGCCTATACATCGCCATATGATTATCCTGAAGCATCAGGTTTGTTCAATTTTAATATAGAAGACAGTGTTTTAACTATAACTTCACGCCATATTAGTCCTGAAGACAAAACTTTATTAGCAAAACATAATATACCCTCACAGGGGACATTATGTATAAAAACCCTTGGCGAAATAATCGAAAGTAACGCCCAAATCCATAGCAATGCTTTTAATAGATGCAACACTTGGACTATGAAAAACCTTGACGAAGGCATTAAAATGGTTATTAAGTTTCAAGACCCTATTGTACTAAAGAAAAAATAAGTAATGATAGCATTAATTGTTTTTTCAGACAATTATAAATTAATAAACACTGAAAAATCATATAAATGAGTTTTTTAGCGTTCTATTAATATGGAAATTTTTTTATTTAAGTGAGAGAATATGTATAATAAAACACGTTTGCTAACACCTGGGCCAACTCCTATACCATCACGTACTCGTCTTGCCATGGCTAGGGAAATGATGCATCACCGCAAGCCTGTGTTTAAAGATATTATGCATGCTTTACAGCCTAAGTTAAAAACTTTATTTGGTACTGTAGGTACTGTGTTACCGCTAAGTTGTTCCGGTACCGGAGCAATGACAGCTGCAGTGCATACACTTTTTAATGCTAATGAAAAGTTGCTTATTGTTTCAGCCGGAAAGTTTGGTGAACGCTTTGAAGAAATAGCTATTATGCATGGTTGCAAAGTGCAAACGCTAAAATTTGAATGGGGCACAGCTATTGATGCTGAAGCAATAAAGCAAGCTCTTGATGCTGATAAAAATATTAGTGGCGTATTAATGCAGCTTTGCGAAACATCCACCGGAGTCTTGCATCCTGTGGCAGATGTGGCTGCCATAACAAAACAGCGTAATGTTTTATTGGTAGTAGATGGTATATCTGCTGTGGGCATATCACCTTGTCCAATGGATGAACTAGGCATTGACTGCTTATTAACAGGTTCTCAAAAAGGATTGATGGTTCCACCTGGCTTAAGCCTGATTGCTCTTTCAGAGCGAGCATGGGAAAAAGCAAAAAATGTAAAGCAAACTTGTTATTATTTTAATTTACTTCAAGAAAAAAAGAAAATAGAAGATGGTCAAACACTTTTTACAAGCCCTGTTAGTTTGATAATTGGTTTAAATGAAAGCTTAGATATAATATATGAAATAGGTCTAAATAACTTATATGCCAAACAATTTGCTCTAAGTAATATGGCAAGATGTGGTGTAAAAGCATTGGGGCTAGAATTATTTGTACCTAAACACTTTGCTTGGGGCTTAACAAGCATACTTTTACCACAAGGCATTGATGGTACAAGGATTGTTCAAAATGCCGCCAAAAACTACAATGTTATTATGGCCGGAGGACAAGACCATTTAAAAGGGCGCATTGTCCGCATTGGACATATGGGTTTTGTAGACTCTGCTGATCTTTCTATGGGTTTATATGCATTAGCTATGTCCATTAAAGAAGTTGGTGGTTACATTGGCGCACGTGATTATTTGGAAAGGGCTTTTGATGCTTATAACTATGCCTTAGCAAATTATCCTGAAACAGATATTTGCGATATAAGATAGTTATTTTAAACTATTATGAGTTGATGGAAACTTATCCTTTTGTAATACAGTAATGTTAAAAAGTTTTAATATGTAATGGTTTAATTTTTTTACTTTTTTGGAGTGCTTTATGCAAAACGAGCAAAATAAAAAACGTGATTGTACTATGCCAGAGGTGACTTTTTCTACCTTTATCCTTTCGCTTGCATCGTCAGCACTTATGCAATTGGGTGAAGTGCCTAATCCAGATACCGGACAAATTGAAGAAAATATTGACCTTGCATGCCATACCATTGAAATACTTGACATGCTTTTACAAAAGACCAAGGGTTGCCTTGATGATGAGGAAAAACGTCTACTTGAAGGTATACTTTATGAAGTGCGCATGAAATACGTAATTAAAAAAAGATAAAATTTGTTTTATATAAGGAAATGCTGATTAAATCAACAA
>CAYJPT010000124.1:0-6745 GCA_964372165.1 uncultured Desulfovibrionaceae bacterium
TCTCATTCGGCGTGCAAAGTAGGCACAATTGCCTACTTTGTAATGAAACGCACAATATATTTTTGACTTTTTGATTTAATCAGCGTTTCCTTAACTTATGAAAGTGCTTTATTTTTTAAAATAAAATATTTAAGATTTTTTTTGCAATTTAATGTGCTGAAATAATAATGGTAATTTTTTCTACCCTTGGCTAAAGAAATAAACTAAATATCCGATTGCTCTCATAGAGGGAATAGGAATGGGAACAAATAGTATTCAATTTCGCATGATGCAAAAGCATTATGAATTGCAGCTACTGACAGCGCGCCGCTTAGCACGCTATCAACGTAAGCGTATGCATGAATTGGGTGAAGAAAAACCAAGCCCAGAAGAACAACGCCAGGCTGCAGTTAAGCGAGTTGCGCAAGAACTTTATGAAAGATTAATTTTTACTGGATCAGATAATCCCATGGTTGATGATATTACTGAAAAGCTCGGTGAAGCTTTAGGTAGTGACATATTATTGACATATCCTGCACCAGCCCCTTTGCGCGAAGAACATGTACGCCTATTACGCCAACCTGATAATAAACAAGATCTCCCAACACCTTTAAGCGCTGAAGAGCAAACTGAAGCATTGCATTTGTTATGGGCTATAACTTTAAAAACAGTATCCGATAGCATGGTGTAAATGGTATGTTTTTTGCAAACTATGTTTTAGCTTAGTGTAATTGATTTTTTATATGGGTGAGACATTGTTGTTTATGTTGGTATAAATGATAAAGCTAAAAAATATATTTGGAGTAACCAATGAAAATTAATAATGATAGTGCACAAATGCCTTTAAATATATATCGTAACCAAAGTGAACAAGTTGCGCGTAGCAGCGAGCAAGAAGGCCCTGTTAAAGCTCAGAATACTGCAGCCCCTAAGGGCGACAGTGTGGAACTTTCTGGAGATGCCAAAATGATGGCAGAAGCGCATGGCGTTGCAAGCGGCACTTCTGATGTGCGCACAGAAAAAGTGGCAGCTTTGCGTGAGCAAATACAAAACGGCACGTACACTGTTGACAATAATCGTGTTGCCGAAGGCATATTAAAAGAAGATATGGGCTTTTTTGGATAATTAGTCGGTACTGAAAAAATATATAGTATGCTGAAAATAAACTATTTTTTAGCAAAAATAAGCAAATAAAAATGCCTGAAATAAGAGCATGGGATACACTTTTCTGGCATTTTTATAATACTAAAATACGATTTTTTAGTGATGACTAATTGTTCTGTTAAGTAGGCTTAGTTGTGTCAAGCTGTATTAAGATTAGCTTGGCTTTGCTTCATGGCATTCTAATTTCAAATTTATGTATAAGAGATTTCATTTGAACAATGTAAATGTATGAGGTTGGAGAAGGTTTTTTGAGCAATTTGCTGCGACGGAGCGTATGCGCAGGTGCTGCAACGCGAAAAAAACTTTACCGACCCGCATACATTAGCTTTTAACTTCACAAATTAAAATGCCGTGGGCTTTGCTTGCCCGTTAAGCGATTGATTTTTGCGCCTTTTGCTCTACACATTGCATTTTGTCATTGAAGTAATTCTTAAAATTTTATCAGCAAAATTATATTTAAAAATAATTGTGCAGAGCTATCAATTTTAGATAAATATTTTATATTACGCTATTTTCATTTTTTTAAGCATCAAGAGGCTTACTTTTCAATCCATTGTGCCAAGCGCATAGCATATTCATCATCGCTATATCTTTTAGTACTATACATATCCGCCAACTCCCTTTGCCGTGCAGCCTCTGCAAGCAATACTGCTGCAGCTACAGAAACATTAAAGCTTTGAATCATACCTCGCATAGGAATGTAAATTTCTCCGTCAATATCTTGTGCTAATTCCTTAGCAACACCACTATGTTCATTGCCCATTATAATGGCAGTGGGTTTTGTTAAATCCCATTTGGCCAGCGGCTTTGCGGCCTCTGTGCATGATGTGGCTAGTATTTGCATGTTCTTACTTTTAAGGTTTGTAAATAAATCCTCCTTGCTTGAGTGACGTACCGTGTCAACCCATTTACGTGCTGAAGCAGATGTCTTTCGCCCTAAAACAGGAAAAGCTGTGTCTGTATAATATAGGTGTACCTCTGCAACACCAAAAGCATCACATGAACGGTAAATAGCAGAAACATTGTGAGGATCGTGTATATTTGCAAGAACTAAGGTTAGGTCAGGTTGACGTTGTTGTAATACTTTTTCAATACGGGCCAGGCGAGCTGGGGTTGGATTTTTTGGCATGTGCAACTCCTTATGCTTCTTTTTGGCAAAAAAAAACTTTATATGCAAGGTAAAATCTTATTATTGTATTTCAATGTATTAAGCAGTAGAGAAATAAAAGTATACAAAATTCTCTAAAAATACATGTGAATGGACTTGCCAAGATTGCCGTGTGCAGTTAACAAAGGTTAGTTATTTTTTAGGAGGAAGTTTTATGCCAAGATTAATTTCATTTGTATTTGCCTTGATGGTTGCCCTAATACCATCTGTGGCCTTGGCGGCTGGTGCTGGTCATCCAACCTTACCTGGAGCGGACCTTTCGGCTGTGTGGGTTATACCTTTTGCTTGTATGTTGTTATCTATTGCCATAATGCCACTGGCATTGCCTCATTTTTGGCATCACAACTTTGGTAAAATATCAGTATTTTGGGGTTTAGCATTTCTTGTTCCATGCGCGATTGTGTATGGATTTTCTATTACCTTGTATGAGTTTTTGCATACTATTTTGCTTGAGTATGTTTCATTTTTAATTTTGCTTTTCGCACTATTTACCGTTGCAGGTGGTGTGCGCTTAACTGGTTCCTTAGTAGGTAGACCTATTGTTAACACAGCAATATTAGCTGTTGGTACCATCTTAGCTAGTTGGATGGGTACAACAGGTGCAGCTATGTTGCTAATTCGTCCTTTATTGCGTGCTAATGCGCATCGTAAGAACAAAGTACACTCTGTTGTATTTTTCATATTCCTTGTGGCTAACATTGGTGGTTCTTTAACACCGCTTGGTGATCCACCATTATTTTTGGGTTTCTTAAAGGGTGTTAGTTTTTTCTGGACAACATCAGCTTTATTTGTGCAAATGCTTGTGCTTAGTGTAGCCTTGCTTGCTATTTACTTTGTAGTTGATACCATGCTTTACAATAAAGAAGGTCGTCCTGAACCACCTGCCAGTGAGCAAAGTGGTGAAAAGCTTGGCCTTGACGGTAAGGTAAATCTTATTTTGCTTGTAGGTGTTGTAGGTGCAGTACTTATGTCTGGCCTAGTTAAAATTGGTGAAGTTGTAAATATTTATGGTGTTGGGCTAGAAGGTCAAAACCTTTTACGTGATGGCTTGTTGCTTGCTTTAGCTGGAGTTTCTTGGAAACTTACCTCCAAGCAATGCCGCGAATTAAATGGCTTTAACTGGGCTCCTATTGAAGAAGTCGCAAAGCTGTTCCTTGGTATATTTGTGAGCATGATTCCGGCCATTAAAATCTTGCAAGCCGGCACAGATGGCGCACTAGCTCCATTAATTCAAATGGTATCGCAAGATGGCCAACCGGTAAACTATATGTATTTCTGGCTCACTGGTATGCTTTCAAGCTTCCTTGATAATGCGCCAACATACCTAGTCTTCTTTAATACTGCCGGTGGTAATGCTGAAGTGCTTATGGGTGACTTGGCTATGACCTTAACAGCCATATCTGCAGGTGCGGTATTTATGGGTGCCAATAGTTATATTGGTAACGCTCCAAACTTCATGGTGCGCTCCATTGCAGAAGATATGGGTGTTAAGATGCCATCCTTCTTTGGATATATGGCATGGTCGTTTGGTATTTTAGTGCCACTATTTGCTGTTATGACTTTTATGTTCTATCTTTAAGATAGCATAGATAAATACTTTTGCTTTATGCCTTGTAATGGCATACAGTGAAAAATCAGGAGCCGATCTTTTTCCAAGTTGTAGGAGAAAGGTCGGCTTATTTAAAATGGAGTAACTAAATGAAGATGAAAATGAGTTTACCTTTGCAGATGGGTATCGGGCTTATTGCCGGTATTGTGGCTGGTGTTATGGCGCAAGATACAACACTTGGTGTAGCACTATTTAAACCTTTGGGTGATATTTTTATTCGCCTTATTCGTATGGTTGTTGTGCCATTAGTTTTTACTACTTTAGTAGCTGGAGCTGCTGGCATTGGTGATAGTGCAAAGCTTGGTCGTTTAGCCACAAAAACGCTTGTTTTTTATCTTTTAACAACAGCAGCAGCGGTTGCAATAGGGCTTATTTTAGCTAATGTTACAAACCCCGGTGTGGGACTTAACTTGGCCCTTGATGGCTTAAAAGCTAAAGAAGTTGCTTCACCGGCTTTATCTGAAACCCTAATCAATCTTATTCCGCTAAACCCTATGGAAGCTATGGCTAAGGGCAATATGCTGCAAATTATAATTTTTGCACTTATTTTTGGTTTTGCGCTAAGTGCACTTGGCGAAAGTGCTCGTCCGGTACAGCGGTTTTTTGAAATTTGCGGTGAGGCCATGATTAAGGTTACAGGCTATGTAATGCTTTATGCACCAATTGGCGTATTTGGGCTTATTGCATTTACTGTAACTAGGCATGGTCTTGAGGTTTTATTGCCTTTGTTAAAGGTTATATTTATTATGTACTTAGGTTGCGTATTGCTGATTTTGCTGGTTTATACTCCCATTATTAAATTCATTATACGCATACCGGTTAAACGCTTTTTAAAGGGCATGGCAGAGCCATTGTTAGTTGGCTTTACCACTTGTTCAAGTGCTGCTGCGTTGCCAACAAATATGTCCGCCACCGAAAAACTTGGAGCATCAAGAACTGTAACCAGCTTTAGTATGCCTCTTGGAAATACTATTAATATGGACGGAACGTCATTATATATGGGAATTTGTGCTATATTTGTAGCCCAAGTGTATAATATACCGCTTGCCTTGACAGAACAGCTCACTATTGTGCTTATGGCTATACTTGCTGCAGTTGGAACTATGGGAGTTCCTGGAGCTGGCCTTATTATGATGAGTATTATTTTTGTGCAAGTAGGCATACCCTTAGAGGGTGTTGCACTAATTGCCGGTATTGATCGTATTTTGGATATGGCTAGAACACCCATGAATGTGTTGGGTGATTCTTTGGCAGCCCTTACAGTGTCACGCCTTGAAAATGTTTTTGATGATACTAAAGTAATCAAAGAATAAAAATAAAGCCCCACTTTGTATTTGTTCAAGGTGGGGCTTTTTCACGTCTTTTATTCTAGAATATATTTTAATGGGTCAGTAGGTACACCACCAATACGTACTTCATAATGCAAATGCGGTCCGGTAGTTCGGCCAGTCATACCAATGTATCCAACCACCTCTCCACGTCGTAGCCATTGACCAAGCTTTACAGCACTTCGCTGCATATGAGCATATTTAGTGACTATCCCACGCCCATGGTCTATTTCAACACTTATACCGTAAGCTCCGTCATAACCTGTTTGCTTAACAGTACCTTCAGCTGTAGCTATAATACGTGTGCCAGTACGGGCACTAATATCAAGCCCTTTATGAAATGTTCTGTTTCTTCCAAAAGGTGACTTACGCATGCCAAAGCGTGAGGAAATAAAACCTTCTACAGGCCAAATAGATGGTGTAGAAAGTAATGTGTTTGTTTGCGAGCGTAAGCTTCGAATAAGGTCTTGTTGGTGCACTTCTTCAAGTAAGACATCATCTGATAATTGCCCTAAAAATGTTTGAAGGCGCCTTGCTAGTAAACTTGGGCGATGCATTGGCAATTCACCTTTAAGGAGGTCATCACGCCTTGTTGAAGATGCACCAACATCGGTAAAATTGGTTTCAAGGTGCATCATTTGGCGTAATTTGGCATCAAAGCGTTCTACCCGCTTTAGGTTATCAGAAATAATGCGTACTTTTTCCACCAAGTTTAAGAGTTGAGTATTTTGGTTTTCAATAACTTTTTCAGTATCAGCAAGCTTGTCTTCTAGGCCATAGCTGTTGACATATTGCTGCCAAAGCCAAGTAGTGCTTGCAATTAATGCAAGTATCAATAAAAAGCATGTCCAAGCAAACCATGCACGCATATGCAGCTTACGACTACCGCCTTTCCCGCCATGTTTGATTATAACTATGTGATATTTACTAAAGAACATAATTCCTCAATTGAATTTTTAGTATGAGTTTATTAGTGGCATCTATATGGAATATTAAGACCTGTCAAGTTGTACATAGTGAAAATCATGGTATAAAGTTCTTATTTTAATGTATTGTTGGTGCAATTTATGCCATGCATGATGTATGCCTGTATTCTAGCCAGTATTTATTTTATATTATGGCAAGACTTGTCATGAGTTGTAATTTAAGGCATAACCTTAGCGAACAGCATAATTTATTTTTATGTAAAATTGAAGAAAATTATATTATGCATTACATTATAGTTATGTAGAGGTTCGTTTTTTGATGGTAACACAAGGTGTTGCTTTGTATATACTATATAGGCTATTGTAAACAAAAATATAAAGAGATGCGGCTTGGCATTGCGCTTATTTTTTTAGGAAATGCTGAGAGTGCTGACAAAGTCAGCACGACTCGATAAATCAAGAGTCCTACCCGAAGGGCGGCGAAGCCGTAGCCGTTAGGCAAGGGACGAGCCTTAGGGATATAGAGAGCAGCGCAAGCGAATGATTTTCGTGCCTTACTGCCAAGTCAGCT
>CAYJPT010000125.1:0-6734 GCA_964372165.1 uncultured Desulfovibrionaceae bacterium
CATTTTTACTTAAAAATAATTTACTTTCAGCATTTTATATAGTTTTTCAGTGCCGGCTAATTAAAGAATATAAAGTATAAACTATGTTTATAATTGAATATTCAATTCTTTCATCTTAAGCCATAATTGCTTGCGAGTAATACCTAGGTGCTTAGCCGCAAGCATTTTCTTACCACCGGTATGCGCAAGAGCCTCTAAAATACTAGTCTTTTCAACTTGAGCACGAGTTTCTGATAATGTAGGAGCGGCAACAACCACATTGTCATCTTGTTTTTTAGCAGTATCTTGTGATGCAGCATAATTTCTAATGCGCTCTGGAAGCTCAGCCACGCGAATAGTATCACCATTTGCTAATAAAATTGCTCTTTCAATGCTATTACGCAATTCTCGCACATTGCCGGGGTATGGGTAGTTATACAATGCTTGCTTAGCCTCTTCGGATAGATGCAATTTACGATCATGTGCATTGCAAAACATTTCCATAAAGTGCGCTACAAGCAGTTGAATATCCTCACCACGTACACAAAGTGGCGGCAAATGAATTGGCACTATGTTAATACGATAATACAAATCTTCACGGAAAGTTTTTTGCTCTAAAGCTTCCTCTAAGTTTTTTGCAGTAGCAAAAACCATACGCACTTGCACTTGATGTGATACATTGCTACCAATAGGCGTAATCTCTTGATCTTCAAGCACACGCAAAAGCTTAGCCTGAATAGAAAGTGGCATTTCACCTAATTCATCAAAGAAAAGTGTCCCACCATTAGCGGCATCAAATTTACCCTTTCTCGCATTTTGAGCACCAGTAAATGCGCCTTTTTCATGTCCGAATAGTTCCGACTCCAAAAGCTGTTCTGGTAAAGCTGCACAGTTTATTTTAATAAAAGGCTTAGATGAGCGATTACTCAAATTATGCAAGGCTGAAGCAACAAGCTCCTTACCACCACCGCTTGGACCTAATATCAAAACAGGCACACAAGCATCGGCAAGTGAACTTATACGGTCAAAAACCTTTAACATGGCAGGACTTTTACCAATAAAGGCATCTCCCCGCTCAAAGCGTAAGCGAGCATTTTCTTTTTTTAAATCTAAATACTTACAATAGCGTGATACAGCAATTAACAAACCATCACTTTGAAAAGGCTTACATAAAAAATCAAATGCCCCTTCCTTTATGGCCTGCACCGCCAGCTCAACTTCAGGAAAAGCAGTAATAAGAATAACGCCCAAGTCCGGCATATATTCTCGAATATGACGCAGCAAATCAATACCACTCATGCCAGGCATGCGTAAATCACTTATGACTAAATCAAAATTGTACTCATTTAATAGTGGTAACGCTTCTTCGGCACTTGCTGCAGTTTGTACTGTATAGCCAGTTTTTTTCAAAGTTTGTTGCATGCCCAAACGCATTGAAAGCTCATCTTCAACTAACAATATGGAATATGTACCCATGACTCACTCAATACTAATTATTATTTAAACACACTGTTAAAGGAATTTTAATTTCAAAAACAGCACCGCTATACAAAACACCCTCATGCAATGGCTGCTCATTGGTAATTAGTTTTAGCGTGCCACCATGCTGCGCAATAAGCGCAATGGAAACAGCCAAACCTAATCCAGTGCCCTTGCCCTCAGGTTTTTCACTGAAAAATGGATTAAAAATCTTTTCTTGAATATCTTTACTTACCCCTGGACCGGTATCAGCAACAATTATAACTAGCTCATTTTGTTTTGTATACGCCTTTAAAAGCACAGCTGAGTTTTTATTGTTACTATCTTGCGTTGGATTAACGGCATAAGCCGCATTCAAGACTAAATTCAATAAAACCTGTCCAATTTTATCGGGGTCTAACTGTACCATTGGCATATTAGGCATAAGCTCAGTGTAAATAGTAGAACCATGCCGACTAAGCGTAAAATCTGCCAAACTCAAACAATGGGTAAATATTTCCTCAACAGAGGACTGTCGTATAGATAATGGTGTGGGACGAGCAAAACGCAAAAATTCACTTACCGTGCAACGGATTTTTTCCAAACTGGCATTAATTACATCAACATGCTGTTGACGCATTTTTTCATCCATCTCACCTTCACATAAATTTTGAAAGCAAAGAATTATGCCACCCAATGGATTGTTAATTTCATGTGCTATGCCTGATGCAAGCTGCCCAACCGTCGCAAGTTTATCTGCTTGCAACATGCCCTCAATATTTCTGGAGCGTTCTTCCTCAACCTCATGCAAGCGTGTCAACATCCATGCAAAACTACTTTGTAATTTACCAATTTCATCCTCACGCTCGTCCAAAACTGGCTCACTTTGCGCAATACTGCCTTGCAAAGTTATAGCCTTCATATTTTTTGTAAGCTCTCTAATTGGTGAAACAAAATGCCTACCTACCAACCAGACCATAATAGACGATATAACCAACAACACACAAGCTAAAGACAAAATTTCATCGCGTAAGCTTGAATTATATGCATACATTTCATCTAAAGAAAAATTAATTCGGCACAAACCCCAAAACTTTGAAGCAATAACCAAGGGTACAGTAATGTGTAAAATGTGCTGTCCTTCTTCGGCATAAACCTCATTAATAAAATCTTTTTTATCACGTAGTAGTTTTTTTATCTCATCCGAATCATATATTTTGCCATACTCACGTAACTGATTATGCGCAAGAACTCGACCATCAGTATTCAAAATAAAATATCCACGCATACGTGGGTCAAGCAGCATCATATCTTGCATAAAATACTCAAGGTATTCACTCATGCCGGCAGAATCAACCATGCGCAATTCTTCATAAATTCTTGCATTCGTATATAAAAGAGCTGCACTTTTAGCAATGCTCATTCCCTGCTGCACTGTATTTTGGTACATGATGCTATTTTCACGCTCAATAATGCCAAAACTTACAATCATGGTAAATACAATCAAAATTGGAATAGCTGTAAATAAGAGCTTTGCCTGCATTCCAAGGCGCATGATTTTACGATGCAAGGATAGTATGCCTATCTTATAAAATAAATTCTGCACTCTTAATCCTTTATGGAGATGTTTGAGATGAGCTTGGATAATCAGATAGATGCCTAAAAATTTCATAATCATTTTCCGTAACAGGGGCAAACCCATTACGTAAAATCACAGGCCAATCCACAGATTCAGACTTAAATTCAGTACCATCTGCATTAATTGACAAAAGCAAATCTTTAAGAGCATGACTTATATTATGCGGAATGTCTAATCCAGCTACAATTATAAAACTAGGAAAAACCTTTGTCTCAGCAACAATTTTTAAACCTTGCCCCAAAAAACGCTGCGCAAAAGCCTCCCCAATGGCACCGGCATCATAATCTCCACGCAGTACAGCGCGCGCTACCGCATCATGTGTCCCCAAATTACTATAAGCAATAAAATCTTCCAAACCAATGCCATTAAGCTTTAAAAAATGCTTAGGTATCACAAAACTAGATGTAGATTGCACAGGCCCAAAAGCCATTGATTTACCTTTTAAATCAGAAATATTATTTATTGCATCATTATCAGACTTTGTTAAAATAATACTGTAAGTTTTGGAGCTACCATCACTTGAACGAACCGTCACTATGGGCTGTAAAGCAGTATGTTCCAGTAAGTTAACGTAGGAAATTCCACCAAGCAATGCCATATCAAGCTCACCGTTTTTTATAGCATCTTCAACCTCTGCATACTCTTTATATAAAACAAGATCAAAATCCCACGGCAAATGTTTACTTATAAAATCTACAAAGGGCAAATATTGTCTATAAATTACTAAAGGATGCGTAAGGGTTACAACACCAAAATTAAACTTTCTCTCAATAGTTGCACCAGTATTTTGCTCAGCATACGCAGCAGCTATGCCTGTAAGCAAAATTAACATGCTAAAAAAAATAACTAATCTATAAAATTTAATTTTTGAAAACAATTGATTTAACATAATTTCACCTTAATACCAACTAACAAACAGCAACGCAAAATTTACTCTACAGTACGCGTAAAATCTCTGCAAGTTTTGGAGTAAGGTTGGTTGAGTTTTTAGGAAGTGCCCAGTTAATACCGAAAGCGTTTTGTGGTATGATAAGCATGTCATTATTAAAATAATCTACTATTTCTGCGATGGCTTTACAAATATCACCCCAACGCACATGTAATTTAAACTCAATTTCATAATTATAACTTGCTTTCAAAGCTTTTAATTCTAATACAAATGGTTCTAATCGCTCTTTACATTCTTCCACACCCAAATTCTGAACATATTCAATGAATTCATTTTTACAAATGGGAGTTGCCAATTGATCCACCTGACCATAGTGAACTAAGTTTTGCTCAATAACATACAGTAAATCTATAGCTTTAACCTCGCGCAACTCTTGAGCCAAAAAAAGCTTTGCTTCTTCACTTATAGGTGCACCATCATGTACAATTAAAATTCGCTTCATCATTCGCAAATAAATCCCAACATATTATAATAATTATCAAGTAAGGCCTTATAAATAAAAAATACACGGTCAGCAAGTGCAAACCGTGTATTTTTTTGCTTTTATCTATAAAATAAAATTATGTGATAATTAAGCTAAAAATTTGGAAATAGAAACTAAAAGCATTCCAAGGCTGATAACGATAGCATCTTGACGACGGGACTTAGACAAGCTGTTGAATAATTTTGACATTTGAGTTTTCCTTTAATTTAATTTTTTTGTGCCGTGTAGTTAAATCTATATTCTATAAAATTATGATTAAGCTAAAAATTTGGAAATAGAAACTAAAAGCATTCCAAGGCTGATAACGATAGCATCTTGACGACGGGACTTAGACAAGCTGTTGAATAATTTTGACATTTGAGTTTTCCTTTAATTTAATTTTTTTGTGCCGTGCACACTTATCTTATTGCAACCACCATGCCAAAGTGAATTATACTTTATTATTAATCGTTTATAAAAAACATCCTATGTTCCAGTGTTCCCTGGGAACATTTTTTGGGTTTTTTAGGGAACATAATTTTCTTTTTTGTTCCAAACAGGGAACATAATTTTAATAACGTCTAACTTCAGCAAAAAACACTTTAATTTTAATACTTTAAATGGTTGCACTGCAAATGGTACTAACAGTTTTATAAAAAAATAAATTTAACATTCAATTTATCACAAAAAACCCCTACATATGCAGGGGTTTTGAATTTTTAAGGGTATGAAGAATGATTTTATTTCATGAGCATGATGGCTACAACAAGTGCCAAAACAGCTTTGACTGATGCTACTCCAAAACCTAGTACAAAACCTTTAAGTCCAGCCGCTTTTAAATCGCCTAGGTTTGTTGTCATACCAATACTTGCAAATCCAAGTAGAAAAGCCCATTCCATGAAGTTCTTGGAAACTTTTACTTCTTCAGGTGAGAGCAAACCAAAAGTATTCATACAAACAACAGCTAAAAAGCCTAATACGAAAAGCGGAAATTTATCATAAATAAGACGCATTTTATTTATTTGTACAACTTCTGTTTGCTTGCCGTCTTGTGCTTCATGAGCTGCAACCATAATGGCTAGCATTAAAACAACTAATGGTAAGAATAAAACACGACCAATATTATAAATACCAGCTACTGTTCCGGCTTCATTGCTGTATGCAAATCCAGCTCCCAAAACTTGAGCAGAGTTAATAATACCAACACCCACAAATGCACCAAATTGTACATCAGATAAAGATAGCATTCTACCAATAATTGGAAATAGCAATAGCGCAATAAGACCAAACATTAGAACAATTGCAATTGTATATGCCATGTCTTCGTTTTTAGCGCGTACAGCCGGTGCTATGGCAATCGTTGCAGAAACACCACAAACTGACATTGCAGCGGCAAGACAGGCTGCTAAAGTAGGTGACATTTTGAATTTTAGACATAACTTCATCATTATATAAGCAGAGGCAAATAAAAATACTCCGATGAAGATTACTGCATCCAATCCTACAGCTATCAAACCAGCTAAAGAATAACTTGCTCCCATTAGTACAATACCAGTCTTTGTCATGATAGTAGAATATGACAAACCTTGATTAAATACTGGTGCTATACCAACTGTATTACGAATAATCATGCCGAAAATGATGGCGAGCAAAAAATCTTTAAGGCTCAAATATTTCTTAAAAAATTCGATTTCCCCAATAAGCGGAGCAACATAATATGCTAGTAATGCAACTACTGTGACCAGAGCAAGCCCTGGTACACTTTTCAAAGCTACCATATTAAAGCTAGGTTGATCATTTTTAGGACTAGAAACTGAAACTTCTGACATTTGTGAGTTCTCCTTGAGTATTTAGCTGTGCCATTTATGCAAAATTTGAACCATATAAAAATTCTATTATTATAATAAACTAAATCTTTCATTATTTTTTTGTTCCAAATAGGAACAAAAATATGCCCTTTTATGGAACAGATTTCATAGAAATGTTCCATTTTGGGAACACAAATTAATTGTATCAGCTTTCAAAAATGTACATTAAATAAAGTAGTGCATTCAGATCTTTCAACATGTCATATTAAATTTAGATTATAGAAGCTTTAATATTAAATAGATACTTTACTACAAAATGATAGTCACAGCATATTGCTGATGTTTACCCATAGAGAATCTTTAAACAAATGAATTCACCTTTACAAAAAAATTACACATCATAGGGAGTAATTATTTTTTGCATAACAACCTTTCCCC
>CAYJPT010000126.1:0-6699 GCA_964372165.1 uncultured Desulfovibrionaceae bacterium
AAAGTGGCACGGCCTAGACGTTTAATTTACGCATAATTTTGGGGTGAGTTGTATATATGGAGTGCTCGGCGCAAGCTTCTCGCACTTTTATTACACAATTTCACATATTTTATATTTACAATCTGCTTCTATTTTCTGCTAACCTATTAAAATATGTGAGCACATAACTTCGCATGTATCACTCTGAAATCTAGCCCTTTATCCGAACAAATTTTTTTCACATCTTCATATTCGGGATAGCTATATGTGTTTCCTTTGTGAACACACACTTTGAAGCGACATTCGCCATATGGCGTAGTGTGCACTTCTTCTGTTCGGGTAAGTATTGTGCTTTCAAAGCTATATCGCCGTATTCCAATAGTGCTACTGTGACGAAAGATAATATCTTCCATGGTTTCTAGAGATTTTGAATCGCAAATGACAGAAATCATAGTAGCTGGGCGATTTTTTTTCATAAAAACTGGTGTGAAATACACATCCCTTGCGCCAACTTCAAAAAGCTGCTCCATAACAAAAGCAAGAGCTTGTGGAGTACTGTCGTCAATATTGCTCTCTAAACGCCAGAGCTTTTCTTCTGCTTGAGCAACATCCAAGTGCATTACACGTAAAATATTTGCATGAGGAAAGTCCTTTTTTCCTGCACCAAGTCCCACAGCTTTAACGGTGTAATTTTCTGGTAACGAACCTTCTGTTTTGAGAGCACAAACAATGCCCATACCTGTGGGAGTAATCATTTCTCCTTTGGTTTCTGTGATTTTCAATGGCATAGCAAAGCGCTGCGCCATGTGAAGCACCGCCGGCACAGGTACTGGTATGCGACCATGCTGGCAGAAAGAATGCCCTTGCCCATCATGTAAAGTGGATATAGCCACCTTTTCTATGCCTAAAGCATCTATGCATATAGCCACCGAAAGCACATCAACAATGGAATCCACAGCACCTACTTCATGAAAATGTACTTCTTTTTCGTCAATATTGTGTGCCTCAGATTCAGCTTTTGCAATATATGCAAAGATCTGTTTAGATAAAAGTTTCGCTCGTTCTGTTAATCCACTACTTTCTATAATGTGCAAAATATCATCAATATTTCTGTGATGATGAGTGTGGTCATGATGATTATGCTCGTGCTCGTGGTCATGCTCATGGTTGTGAGTATGCTCATGGCTATGATTATGGTCATGCATAATAACGTCAAAACTACATGCACTAATGCCGCATTTTTCAGTTCTGTCAATACGGATTTCATATCCGTCAAGAGGTACAGTGGCTAGTGCGTCACGCAGAACTTTTTCGTCTACGCCAAGGTCTAGCAAAGCCGCCACAGACATATCACCGCTTACACCACTGAAACATTCAAAATAAAGCATATTCCACCATACCTGTTATTAGAAGTGTAAAATAGTATTAATTTACCGCTAAATAAGCAATTTGCGTAGCTGCATATCCTGCTCCAAAGCCATTATCAATATTTACCACTACGACACCTTCTGCACATGAATTAAGCATGGTGAGTAAGGCAGATAAGCCGCCAAAACTTGCGCCATATCCTATTGATGTAGGTACTGCAATTACAGGCTTATCTACAAGACCCGATACAACGCTTGGTAATGCACCTTCCATTCCTGCTACGGCAATAATACAATGTGCTTTACGTATTTGTTCTACTTTTGACAAAAGCCTATGTATACCAGCTACTCCTACGTCATAAACTCGTAGTACTTCACACCCTAAAAATTCTGCTGTTTGAGCTGCCTCTTCTGCCACCGCCATATCAGCTGTACCGCCTGTACATACTGCTACTAAGCCTTTTCTTTCTTTAGGAAATTTTTCAAGCTTTAAAATGTGTGAAGTTGTATCATAGGTCACTTCGGGAATGTGTTTTGCAACCGCTTCATATTGTGTGCTATTTGCTCTTGTTCCTAAAACTTGTGAATCCTGCGTGCAAAAACTTTTAAATATGGCAATAAGTTGCTCTTCGGTTTTTCCTTGACAAAAAACAACTTCTGCAAACCCACAACGTGCACGTCGATGATGGTCGAGTTTGGCAAAGTCCATATCTTCATAGGGTAAAGACTTAAAAAATTCAGTTGCTTTTTCTATAGAAAGTTCGCCATTTTTAACTTGTTCTAATATTTTTTGAATATTCATAAGCCTCTCCTTGCGAGCGACATTAGTAAAGGAGGAAAGTTCTATATACTCCCCCATGCATAATGCATAAGGGGAGTATTGTAATAATATTACGCTGTGAACGATTCAGTCATAGACCTACGCCCTTTTTCATCTACCGTTACCAATTTGTATTCGTGTTTTGCTTTGTCTTTTACATTATCCTCAAATACAAAAGGATTTAATGTCGTTTGTGGTTTATGTGCAACATCAGCTATTTTCACCCCATCTCTCCATACATGATACTCTTTAATAGGGGCATCTGAGGCAAAGGCGGTTTGCCATGTAATGCGTACTTTTTTACCTTGTGCATCAGTTGAAGGTTCTAAAGCTATATCACGAGGTACAGTTAAGGATACAGGGGGATTTTGGAAATAGTTTGTCATGCCATTTTTCACTTTGTGTGTCATGGCTTCAATATCTTTCCTTTGTGCAACGCTTAAGCCCTGTGGGGCGATTTGAGCTGCCAAAAGGTTTTGGTAAATATGGCATTTTTTCTTATCATCAGAAATTTGCCCCATACCAACAATAACAATATCCACTCCAGGGGTTGTTAAGGCATACTGAATAGGTAAGTGGCTTGGCAAAGAAGGAGTACCAAGTGTACGCACGTTATCTTCTGGTAACCAATTCCACTTTGCTACACGGTCATACATTGCCCCATTGGCAAACATTTTCATGCCAATAATGCCCATTCCCTTTGCCTTAGCTACAGGGATAACATTATGTTGCATGTTGAAATACAGGGTGTCATTAGGATTAATGGCTACCAGAAGACCTTCAAGCAAGTTTTCCTTATCACGTTGGATAGCACTCATAAGTACATCTGGTGCACTATGCCCAGAAATACCTAAATGACGAATGCATTTTTCCTTTTTAGGATTAAGACCTGTGCGATTTGTGCCGTCACGATAGTCACGCAAAGCCGCTAGTGCGCCGATGCGCTTTGGGTTGCTTTCAAGCGTATCCATGCCTTCATAAATTACATCAAGTTCTGCCATGCTTTCTACACTGTGTAGCATGAACATATCTATATAGGCATCCTTGGGATAAGCACCTTTACCATCACCAAAAACTTGCGTTAGTGTGCGCTTTAAGTCATCTATACAAGTAGAGCCCGCAGCGCCATCACTAAAAGAACGCACATCTGAAGCTTCTGAGTTCTTTGCCCAACGAAGAAGTGTTTTACTTGTCAAAAAAATATTTTTACGTTTTTCTTCACTATAATTAGGCTGTCCTGGAACAAGCCCAAGCTTTTTGAATGCAGCTCCATAGTGAATTTGACTTTTTTCATATACATTTGATGTATCAAAATAGTTTATGCCAAGCTCATATGCTTTTACTACCATTTGCACAGGGTCAACATCTTGTGGTGTTTTTTGTATGGAAGCTTGCCCACCTAAACCAAGGGTTGTTGCATTAAAGTTAGTGCTTCCAAGTTTTCTTTTCATCAAAGGCCCTAAAGAGTCTGCTAAAGTTGTTTGAGCCCAGGCTTCCTTTGCTTGTGCCAGTTCATTTATCGCAGCTCCAGTCACCAATGCACCGCAAGCAACAGCTTGCATTTTTAAAAAAGAACGTCTATCCATATTGTCTCCAAAATTTAATTTATTAATTAAGTTTTTGCGTTAACCATTGAACATCATAGCAATTTTACGTAAAACTACTATATATTTGGGAATACATTTATTTTAATACCCTCCTTATAAAAGCACATTTATGTAAACCCATTTTTCTTTGCACTACGCAAAGTTATACGTGGTATTTCTGAGGGAACTCCAAGACGAAAAGGGAATCCACTCCATAATGCCGCACCTGATGTTACATACAAAGGCATACCTTCTACATGATACCAACCATAGTTATAGTTGTTATTAGCTTGCTTCGTAATTTGTTTAAGACCATAAGTCTGCCCACCATGCGTATGACCTGATAATTGTAAATCCACTCCTGCCAGAGCGTTTAGTTTGCAGTACCCCGGCCTATGGTCTAGCATGATGCGAACAGCATTTTCTGGGGCATTGGCAAGAGCTTTTTGTGGGTCTGGAGTCGGTAAATTAAAGTTTTTAGCTTCAATATCGGTAACACCTGCAATGACAAGTTGCTGCCCTTTTATCGACAATACTTGGTGTTCGTTACTTAGAACTTTTATGTTCATGTCAGCAAAAGCTTGCATCCAATTTGAAAAATCTCCATAATATTCATGATTTCCAAGGCATGCGTAAATTCCATAAGGAGCAAACAGATTTTTAAGAGGCGTAATATCATTTTTTCGAGCTTCTAGCACGCCATCAATCATATCCCCTGTAAAAACAATAATGTCTGGCTTTGCGGCATTAATGCGCGATACAACATCTTTGCACCAATTTTTTTCAAATAAAGCAGAGATATGTAGGTCGCTTATCTGAACTATGCGTAACCCATCTAACTCTTCTGGAAGTTTAGGAAGTTCAATTTCTAAGTCATGTATTGGGGCAATTCGTGTACCTTGTTGTGTTCCATAGGTCGTTGTGCAAGCAGCAACTATTCCTATGAGCGCATGTCGTCTACTGGGAGAAAAGGTAGACGAACTTTTTTTTCTGTAAATATGCACATATTTATGAATAATTAGATAACTTACACATATAAACGAAAAAAGCGTGAATAATAGAAAAAAAGCAGAAAGCCAACCTTGAGCTAAAACCACCTTAGAAGGTAATTCAAGTGAGGCTCGGGTTCCTAGGTAATGTCTGGCATATACTAGAAAAACATTGCTACCTACAACTGAACCTATCAAAATATATCGTATTTTTTTACTAACATTACAATTCCATATGCAGTAACAGATAAACGAAACTATTATAATTACAAAAAGGTAAAAGAAGTGTCCCACATTAATCCTTATAACTCACTGTCTGTAATCTCTCTTGTTTTATGTAAGCTCCAATTCTAAATCAGATTTTGTTATGTATTTGATTTAGAATTGGAACTTCTAAGCATTGTTTATTAGTTAAAAATGACTTTTACTTAGCTCCATTTCTTGCCATCTCAAAAATTTTCACAATATCGTCCTTCTGTAGAGGTATAACAGACCCCACAGATTTGACACCAAAGTGCGTTGCTTTTTCTGCCATCTCTTGTATTTGCTCATCGCTCACATCAAAGCCCACAAGTTCTTTAAGCGAGGTAGAGCTACCAAGGGATGTAAAAAATTCTTCTGTAGCTTCGATGCCTTTTAGAGCGACGCTTTTCACATCTTCGCTTGGTGCAATACCCATAACATTGATGGCAAATTGGCTTAGTCTATGCGGTATAACGTCAATTACATACCGTGCCCAACTTCCCCAAATGGCTGAAAGTCCTGCACCGTGGGGAACATCAAACATGCCGCTTAATTCATGTTCAATATCGTGCGTTGCCCAATCTCCCCCATTTGTGCCGCAACCTGTAAGTGAGTTATGAGATAAACTGCTTGCCCACATGATGCTTTGTCTTGCCGCTAAATCGTTAGGATTTTTCATGAGTGTCTTTGCATCATGTATGGTGGCTATCATAATCCCCTCTGCTATCTTATCGGTAATACAAAGATTTTCACCTGCATTAAAATAGCGTTCCATTGTGTGCATAAGCACATCAACGCAACCGTTTACAGTTTGCTCTTTAGGAAGAGTGAGTGTAAGTTTAGGGTTCATCAGAGCAAACTTACACAAACAATCTTTATGTCTGGTATAACGCTTGAGTCCACCTTCTTCTTTGGAGATAACACTAGAATTACTCATTTCACTACCAGCAGCGGGTAGTGTAAGCACGCAAGCCAAAGGGCATGAACCTGTTGGAGTTATTTTGTCTTCAAACAAATCCCATACGTCGCAGTCGTTAAAAAGTCCCAAGCCAATAGCTTTAGCAGAGTCAATAACACTCCCTTCAAAAAAATGGAACATTCGTATTAAAAAATAATCTTTTTGGTTAAGAGAATATTCCAGTGTGAAATCACTATTTTTCTTGTTAATCTGTAATGTACGTTCTTTGTGGCTGTTGGAATATCAGAACTTGCCCAATCTGAATATCCCATTGCTGTTAAAACGCTTCCAATTTGCTGATGTCCACATACCACACTTATATTAACTGTCAATAAATTACACTTTTATCAGTTACTAACCTAAAGGTAAGCGTAGTGCCTTATTTAGATTTGTAGGTTGACGTTTTAATTTACATGACGTAGAGCAAATTCATATTGAAACGCTTAAAAAATACATAATACCACCCTAAGTGTCTGTCAATAAGGCACATTTCATTCACCAACTAACCCTAAGGTAAGCAATGAACAAAATAAAAATAAGCTCTGAAATAGAAGTGACTTTAAAAATGATAGGAGGCAAGTGTAAGCCTTTTATACTTTATATTCTCATCACAAGAGGCTCAAAGAGATTTAAAGAGCTCTTAAAAGAAATTAATCAAATTCCAGAAAAGACATTATCAGTACAGCTAAAGGAATTAGCTGCTGATGGGCTTATTACAAGAAAAAGCTATGATGAAATGCCACCACGAGTAGAATAT
>CAYJPT010000127.1:0-6687 GCA_964372165.1 uncultured Desulfovibrionaceae bacterium
TTATACATAAATTTGAAATTAGAATGCCGTGTACAAACAATTTACTTAGAAATAAGTTTAATCATGTTTGATTGAAATATAAATTGTTAACATAAGCATGGAAATTCCTATGATAAGCCCAAAGGTAAATATAGCCGAAAAACCATGCCATAAAAATAAATACCCACATAAAAATGGTGCAAAACTTTGCGCCAGGCGAAGTATAGTTCCATTTACAGCCATAAGGATACCACGCCCACTATTTGGGGCAATAGCACTTAAAGAACTCATGATAGTTGGATATATTAGACCTTGTCCTAAACCATAAAAAAAGATAGGGACAACCAATAACCACTTTGACAATACGCTTGGCCAAAGCAATAAACACAACATACATAATATAAAAAATAAAACACCAATACTTATAGTTATTTTTGATTTTAACAATTTACTTAATGGTGCTAAAAAAAGTGTCGCAAAGGCAGTGCCCACTGACGATATAGCAAATAATAAACCTATCTGCAAAGGTGAAGCATTATAATGCATATTTGTAAACAGTGGGAAATAAGTAATCATTGGGCCATATAATATGCAAAAAGCACAAAATGTTAAACTAAAATGAAGTAGGGTGTTTTTATGTAAAATATAACCTTTAGCTTCATTGGCATAGCTTTGTATAGAGTGCTTTTGCTGAAAAGTTGGTAGCTTGGTAAAAAAAGCTATTAAGGCTACGGGTAATGCCAGTAGGGATAAACGCATGGACCATTGCCAGCCAAATTCTCCTAAAATACCACCTAGAGCCGGAAAAATTGCTGCACCAAGGCTTAGAGCCGTTGCAGCTTTACCCATAATTTGCAGACGTTTAGTGTCATCACTATACATATCACCAATAATGGTAGTATATAAGACACCTAAGCAAGCTGCACCACAACCTTGCAAAATACGCCAAAATACAAAAAATTTAATGTCTTGGCATAGCGATGCACCAAGTCCACTAAGTCCAAAAATAACTAAACATGGTATTAGCACGGCTTTACGCCCAAGCCTATCAGCTAATATACCACCAATGGGTGCTAAAATAATGCCGGGTAAGGTAAATGAATATACAAAAATACCCAAATATCCTTCAGAGATATTTAATGTTTTTGCAAGCGATGGTAGCACAGGCAAAAGACTTGAAACACCCATAACGGTAATTAAGGCTGTGCTATAAATTAAAATATGGTTGTAGCTTTGTTGTTTCAAAGCTTACGTCCTTTTTGGCGGCGGCTTTCCTTGGCATACTCCCCCAAAAGCGTTAAACGCTTATCAACTAGATCATAGAGGCTTTGTGGGGTATATGTATCATTTTTTCTTCTTTTTCCAATGGGCATATTAATTAACAATTCTAATGCTTCATCAATATGTTTAACTGGGTATATGGCAAACTTACCTGCATTAACGGCATCAATAATTGTTGGAGAAAGCATTAAGTGTTCAACATTATCATAAGGTATAATGACACCTTGAGTGCCTGTAAGGCGATGTCTTGCACAAACTTTAAAAAATCCTTCAATTTTATGTGTCACACCGCCTACAGCCATGATTTGCCCAGATTGGCTTAAAGCTCCAGTGAAAGCTAAATCAAGGCGAACAGGCACCTCTGCAATGGCAGAAAGTAAAGCCACAAGCTCTGCACCTGAAGCTGAATCTCCTTCAATACCGGCATAGCTTTGCTCAAAATATAAGCTACCGGTAAGAACAAGTGGTCTGCGTCTTGCAAAAAGTGCTACAAGATAGCTTTTTAATATCATCATAGCCTTGGTGTGGATAGGACCTCCAAGTTCAGCTTCACGCTCAAGGTCAATAATACCACCATGCCCAACGCCCACTGTACATGAAATTTGATGTGGCAAACCAAATTCAAAGTCACCATGCCAACTGACAGAAAGGCCATTTACTTGCCCAATGGCAAGTCCAGATGTGCGCACTTTAATAAATTGGCGATCATATTCTTCCATAAAGATGTCTTCAACAAGATTAGCGCGGTATATCCTATCTTCCAAAGCAGCTTCCAAGGTAACACTACTTACCATTGTTTCTTTACGCTTATGCGCAAGAGTAGAAGCCTCTATCATAATTTCCCGTAATAATGGAAATTTAAGGCTTAACTTTCGTTGGTCTTCAATTATGCGTGAGCCATATTCAACCATCCAAGCAAGGCCGCTTTTATCAAATGCAAGTAAGGAATCATCTTCTATAATACATTTAATTCTATATAAATACGATTTAATAGTTAAAGTATTCCTTTCAATTTGTTCTGAAAGGTGAGCCTTAATTTTAAATAATTTTCCAAAGCGTTCATCGCTATTAAGCAAGGTCTCATACAAGGATTCATTGCCAATGAGTATAATTTTAACATTTAATTTAATGGCTTCTGGCACAATACCCTTAGTTTTAATGGCACTATCGTGTCCATCACCTATATCTTCTATACGTGCATACCCAGTGCGCAATGCACGCAAAAGCCCTTCCCATGCGTGAAAATGCTGTAAAACATCTTCCATACGTATAAGTAAATATCCACCATTTGCTTTGTGTAATGAACCGGATTTTATAAGTTTAAAATCTGTAATTAAAGTACCCATTTCAGATTCACGTTCAATACAGCCAAGCAAGTTAGAGGCAGTTGGGTTATCTTCTAATATTACAGGTGCGCCTTTGGTATTGGTATTATCTACAAATATATTAACATCATAACGTGATATATCAGTTTCATTACCAATACCTGCAAAGGAATTTTCTAAAAGTGTTGATACATTAGAGCTAGACGGGGAAAATATTTCTTTAGAAATAAAATTTTCTATATTATCTAAGATGTTTTCTCTTAATGATTTAAAGTAATTTTCTAAGGCTTGGCTTGGATAGTTACGTAAACATTGTTTTTCAGTAGGAGTTAATAATTCCGTTAAGGCTTTATTGGTTACTTCACGCTCTAACTCTCGTTCTTGCTCACGAAAACCTTGCTCAGCCCTTGTAAGACGACGCATCAAGCCACCCATGGAATGCAAAAGGGTATCAGCTTTGCGTTTTAAATTTTGGCGTATTTCTGATTCTAAATTGTCAAATTCTTCCTCACTTAGCCTTTTACCCTTTACCAGTGGATAAAGGCTTATGCCACCATTGTCATCTATATCTAGATGAAAGCCTTTAGTCTTGGCAGTTTTGCTCATTGCCTTTAATAAAATGGACTTTTCATCTTGAAAAATGTCAACAATTTTTGATCTGCGTCTTAGAAAAAAATCTGCCTCAAAGCGACGTGGTAGTTCTTTACGAATTTTACCCATAACCTCATGTAAAGATTTTTTTAAAACACGACCATGTCCTGCAGGTAAACTCACTAGTATGGGTTTATCTACATCAGCAAAATTGTTTAAATAAAGCAAATCCGGAGGTGTTTGGGCTTTTAGGGCATGAGGAGATAGAAATTCCTTAACAATGTAGGAACGTCCAAGGTGTGAACCACCGGATAAATAGACATTATACCCGTCGGTATTAATGCGCAAGGCAAGCTCCAAAGCCTTTAAAGCTCTTGGCTGTAGCATATGCTTCATGCTTGTGTGTCGTGGCGGCTTTGGTATATGTGTACTATCATCCCAAGTTATATGCTTGGAATCAGTTTTAATACATAATTTATGTGCCGGTAGAGCAATATTCGTTGGCATAGTGACTCTTAATTATGATGCTGTGGAGTATAATTTTTCTAAAATTTTAGCAGCACCATCAGCTAGAAGTTTAGTGGCTATATCTTCCCCAACTTGCTTGGCAAGCTCAGGTGATGTACTTACACTTTGCTTGAGAATTGTTTTGCCATCCACATCTGCCACAAGGCCAGTCATAGTTAGTTTGTCGTTATCCAAGGTAGCATAGCCTGCAATAGGTACTTGGCATCCACCTTCAAGCTTAGCAAGAAAAGCGCGCTCTGCTTCTACACAAATACGAGTTGGTTTATGTTCTAAAAAGGATAATGCTTCAATAACATCCTTACGGCTGCTTTTACATTCAATACCAAGTGCACCTTGTCCTACAGCGGGTAAGAAAATGTCTGTATTGATAATATGCATATGCGCTACATTAAGCCCAAGCCTTTTTATGCCTGCTGCTGCAAGGATAATGGCATCATATTGACCTTCAATCAATTTGCGCAAACGTGTATCAACATTTCCACGTAGGGCAGATATTTTTAAGTCTGGCCTTAGAGCCAAAAGTTGGGCTTGCCTACGTAATGAACTTGTACCAACATGGGCATTTTGTGGTAAATCTTCTAAATTAGCATACTTTACAGAAAGTAACATGTCTTGCGGTACTTCACGCTTGGGAATGCACCCTAATATTAATCCCTCCGGCAAAAACATAGGAACATCTTTCATGCTATGTACAGCTAAATCGGCTTTATCTTGTAGCAATGCATCTTCAATTTCTTTTACAAACAATCCTTTACCGCCAACTTTTGCAAGTGGCACATCTAAAATAATGTCACCCTTGGTTTTGATGCGCAAAAGCTCTACTTTTAAACCTTGATGCTCTTGCTCAAGGCAGGACTTAATGTATTCAGCTTGCCAAATAGCTAATTGGCTACCGCGTGTTGCTATGGTTAGTTTTTTCAAAATTACCTCTTATTTTAGCAGTTTGCACAGTTGCCGCCGCTACAGCCGCTACATTTACTACTGGTACTGGTATTTGTACTTGTTGCTTGTTCACCTTGTCCGGCATGTAGACAAGGGCGAGACATAAGTTTTTGTGCATTTTGTGCACAACATTTAGGGCAACTTGGTATGTCATCCCCAAATACTAATTCTTCAAATTCATGCTGGCATTTTTCACAAAAATATTCATATATAGGCATAATAGCTCCAAATCTTAATAAATTAAACCGAAAGTCCCAGTTCTTGGGCATTTTCAAAAAGATAATAATCAATCAGCCTACATAAAAGATGCCCTATAGTAATATGAATTTCTTGTACAATGGGTGTTAGAGGATGTGGCACAGCTAATAAAATATCGCTTAATTTTGCTAATTCTCCACCTTTTCCTAAAATTCCCACAGTGGTAATATCCATAGATTTGGCTTCATTAAAGGCATGTACTATATTGTCACTGTTACCAGAAGTGGAAATACCAATTAAAATATCTCCGCTTTGCCCTAAAGCTCGCACTTGTTTTGAAAAAATTTCTTCAAAACCAAAGTCATTACCAATGGCAGTTATGACTGATGTATCAGTCGATAAAGATATGGCAGGCAATGGGGGGCGATCTAGTAAAAATCTATTTACAAGTTCTCCTGCAATATGCTGAGCATCGGCAGCACTACCGCCATTTCCACACAAAAGAATTTTATTTCCATTTGCAATGCTAAGTGCCATGATTTTGGCAGCTTGATTAATTTTTGAGCTGTATTTTTCAAAAAACTTTGCGCGAATAGATGCACCTTGGGCTAAATATTCTGCAATAATATGCTCAGAAGACGGTATTTCGTGGTCATGTATTTTATCATCCATATATTACTTACTCTTTATTAATATTTTGAATTAGCTATTTAAAATATTTATGGCGCAACATACAAATTTAATAGCAAAAGGTATGTATTACCAAATAAGCATGGGTATGCGTATATACTAAAGATTTCCTACTTGCAAGATGTTGTTTTGTGTCTTGGCAGTTAACTGTATAATTTTAACGTGTTAAGTGAGAAAATCATTTTTTACACGCATAAAAAATCTTGCATTGTGTAAGCTAAATACTGCTGCATAAGATGGTAGATAAAATTTACTTGTAGTTAACTGACTGTTACGTTAAATTACGGTCATGGAAATTTCAACAACTTACAAGCATGTGCTGCTTGCAGTGAAATATAATCATACAAAAGCCCATGAGCTTGCCTTACAAATCTCCTCTTGGTTGCAAACACAAGGTCATAAAGTGTCAATATGCTATGACATATTGAAAATTGAGGAATATTTACATAGTAAACCTCATATTATTTTTGTACTTGGTGGTGACGGTACTGTGCTTAGTGTTGCACGAGCTTTTGTGAAAAATCCTATACCTATGGCTACTATTAACTTGGGCCGAGTTGGTTTTTTGGCTGAGTTAGAAGCTGACGATTGGCAAAGTGGTGTTGAATCAATCTTAAACGGCAAATGTACCATTGTACACCGTATGGCCCTTGGTTGGAATATTATTCGATGTGGTGAAGTTATAAATTCTGGGCATGCCATCAATGATGTAGTTATCAGTCGAGGTGCTTTGTCTAGAGTAATATCTTTTGATGTAAGCGTTGACACTGAGATTGTAAGTAAAGTGCGTGCCGATGGTATTATACTATCATCACCTGTTGGTACAACAGGATATGCTGTTTCTGCTGGCGGGCCATTGGTGCATCCGGCGAATAATGTATTACTTGTTACAGCAATTTGCCCTTATTTGTGCAATTTTCCATCTATGGTTTTACCACCTTCCATGCCCATCAAGGTTACTTTGCAGCAATGCTCCACAGAAACATTTGCCACTATTGATGGTCAAGAAAACTATACTTTAGAAGCGCAAGATATAGTAGAAGTTTTTTGTGTGCGTGATGCGGTACTTTTTGCACGCATCGATAAAGATATATACTTCACGCCATTACGAGAGCGTGGCTTTCTTTGATTTATATTTTTTGTATGTTTTAAG
>CAYJPT010000128.1:0-6685 GCA_964372165.1 uncultured Desulfovibrionaceae bacterium
ACAACTTGTCTTACTCAACCTTTAAAGAAATTGCTAGAAATGGCTTAGAATATTCACTTTTACATGGAGAAAGTATTTTTGAGCCTAAAAATGCCAATTATGAGCAAGAGTATAAAGTTAAACCCAAATATCAAGCTTATATTAATGGTAATCTTGCTGCTGAACAATTAAATATTATAAAACTTGGTGAAAAGGCATATTTTCAAATAAAACATGAGCGTGACCTAATTTTGTTTGAAAAAAATAAGGCTTTTGTACAATAAGTAATATGTACATATTAAACTTATAATTTTTGTTATTTATTAGCCACTTGAATCTGAACAACACATTTTTATGTGTTGTTCTAAAAGGCCCCACGCATTGTCTTACGGCTATGCTTTGGCATAAACATATTGACTCCAAATCCCCCTTTGGGGGACGCCAGAAATGAATTCTGGTCATCTTGTGATGCAACAAGTAAATTTACTGTATAGCATTTGTTGTTGGTAATGAGTTTGAGTCGGTTGTCTTTTGGTTTTTTCCACTTGAGTCAAAGCCACTTTTTAGATGTTTAAAGCATTGTTCATAGATAGAAAATAATTTTTCATAGCGAACACCTTTACCATCTGCAATAAATTTTTCAAGACGATGAGCCTCGGCCCAAAGCATTGGTAAGGAAACGGTACTTGCAGAGTTTTTGATTGAACGCAAGAAACGAATAATTTCCTCTTCATTACCCTCATCTATAACAGCTTGTAGGCGTTCTACTTGTCGTGGGTAAAAACGTATCCACATGGAACATATAGAACGTAATAATTTTTTGTCATTTTTGGCATTTTCCAAAGCTTTTTGCATGTCAAAAAGCTTTGTTGAATGCTCATCCATATCAGTCTTATCTAATAAGTTGCCACCTTGGAATATTTTATTATTGGCAGTTTGCATTACCAAGCGGACAATTTTTGTTAGTATATATGGATCTTTTTGGAAGTTATCTACAGTTGATACATTAAAAAAGCGCATAACATCCATATCGGTACGGATAATATCATTAGTTATGAGTACAATGGATACTGGCTTTGCGTCAGGGCTTTCAGCATATCTAATTCTGGTAGCAAGGTAATACATATCAACATCTGCAACATCATGAATAAAAATAGCTGAATAACCATGATACGGGTTTGTTATAGCATCAATAACCTGACTGGCTGTGCTCATTTGTGTTACGTTAATTTTTTCATGCTTCCAAATAGTTTTATCATTATCAGGTATGATGCCAGTGTACACAAGGATAATAGAGATTGGTTCACTCGCTGCTGTAATAGTACCTGCTTTTATGATATCTTTATTGCCAGTACTCCCAACATGTGTACCCGTCGTTGATGGATAATTATTTAGCACATTACCATGGTTGTTTGCCTTAGATGTTTGCCCAGCTTTGTGCTCTAATTGCGGAATTGTTGGTATGTTATTAATATCTTGTTTTTCCTCTTGATTTTCTTCAATCATTTTCATTTGTACAACAAGCTTAAAGCATGCACCATTTTTAGTATTGTGTAGGGTTTTTACACTGCCATCTAAAAATTCTGCTAAGTCATTAATAGCAGCAAGGCTTATGACCGGACGAGAAATGATTCTATCTCCTCGATCGATAGATGAGGCAAAGCTTTTCAAAAGATTTTGGTTCTCTGTTATCACAAAACCATTACTAGTGTCTTCTACTTCAATAATTAGGTGTATTGGAAGGTTATTTAAGTTTTTCATGCGAAATCTTGAGGGCATGTCTAAAGCTGAACGCACACGTAATGTTACACTACCTTTACGAGTGTACATTACAGAATTTTTTAATAATCGTCCTACAGCCTGCCTTAGATAATGAGTATTACCTAAAAGATATGTGGGTACTGAAATATCTATTTTTGTGTCCAATGTAATTTTTTTTTCTAAACATTGGTGATAAAATATTTGTGTGCATTGTTCTAAAAATTCCTGCACGTGAAAAATTTCTTCCTCAGCATTTTGAGCATTATTCTCCCCTGCTTGTAACTTGAATGATGTGTTAAGCAGATTTTTGTTTATATTTTGTAGGGTTTGAAAAAGTGCTAATTTTTGGGGGTCGTTATTATCTTGCTTTAACTCTTCTAAAATGTGGCCCATATTACCAAGCACTAATTCAATTTCCTGACTCATATTGTTTGCTATAGCTTGAGCGTGCCGAGCACTAAAACTTTGGGCACGATGTTTGCGCCACATATCTACGATGATAAAATATAAAACAAGTACAATAATAAAGCTGGATATGGCACTTGCAATTAAATATTGATAATTGTTTGTTCTTTCAGCATTAATAAATTGTTCTTTGTTTATATCTATAACCATTGCTCCGATGAGTCCGCCCTCATCGATTGAAGTATGGCAGGTAATACAGTTTTTAGTTGCTGTTAGAGGGTGTACATAGCTATAAAGATTAACTTCTTGTCTGAAACCAAAAAAATCACCGCTCTTTGATTCAATGGATTTCATGAGGAAGTTATTAACCGAAGCACTTGGCATATGAACAGGGTTTAAGGGCGTGTTACTTACAAAGCGTATGTTCACACCATTTTGAATACGCTCCTCTAATCTTCTTGCAAGGTTAATGGGTATAGTCATGGCAAGAGTCATGCCATTGCTACCTTGGATGATAGTGTCTGGTGTAGGATTTTTTACGCCACTTTGCTCTAATGGAACAAAAATTGGATTACTGTCTTCAAACCAATTAAAGATTTCAATTATTTTTTTGCCCACATGAAATGCATAATTATGCATTTCATGTGCAATCAATTCATCCCTGTCTGTTTGGTTAATATATGAATATAATACAAAAGTACCCCACAGAATGCTAAGTACTGATGCTATAAAAATGTGCTTTTTTAATTTTAAATTCATGGTGACTGCCTACTTATTAGATAAATTTAATTACAATTAAATTGTGTTTGTGCCTGCTCTTTCTTGAGGTAGTGTTGTTTCTACTCTTTTCATCTTAAGGCTTTTAAGCACTTCCACAAAACTTTCCATACTCATAGGCTTGTAGAAATAAAAACCCTGTATGGTATCACAATGTAGTTTTTGTAAAATTGATAATTGTAATTTGGTTTCAACACCTTCTGCAATAACTTGTATACCAAGCTTTCTTAGCATATTGATTATGCTTGCTACCAAGAATACACCTCTTTTGGTGGTAAACTTTTCGTCAATGAAGGATTTATCAAGTTTAACAGTCTGAATATTTAATGAACTTAATCTATGAAGAGAGGATACACCAGTGCCAAAGTCATCTATGGCTATGGAAAAACCTAATCTACGTAACTCACTAATGGTTTTGCTAAAGGTGTCTGATTCAATTACCATAGCACTTTCTGTGATTTCAATTTCAATTTCTTCTGGGTTTACCTGATATTCTGCCAAAATATCATTAATATGCTGTAATGTATCTACATGTAACAAAGTGATACTTGAAAAATTTATAGCAATAGGCGGAATGTCCAAGGTTGCCTTGTTTTCCATAATAAATTTACACATTTTTTCAAATACATATATGTCCAATCTAGAAATAAATGCATTTTTCTCAAATATAGATATAAAATCATCAGGGTGAATGGTTGGCCTATCTGGCGCTTGCCAGCGCACCAATACCTCAGCCCCACATATATTTGCATTCATGGCATTAACTTTAGGCTGAAAGTTTAATATAAATTCTTCATTTTCAATGCCATGTTCCATTTTATAAAGAATATCTTTTTGAACATTGAGATTTTGTTTCATTCCATCATCAAAAAATGTCGTAGATAATGCATGCTCAGTTTTGCCAGAATACCTTGCTAAGTTACAATAACTAATGATGGTATCAACAGATAACGTTATGTCATCAATTATATAACAGCCTCTTGATAAGCTTATAGTATAATTGCTATTTAATATTGCCTTGATATCATGAATTATGGTCAGTACATCTTCTTGCGATTCTAAAGCCTCGCCAATATTTTTTATTTTACCAAATACAAGGAATACATCATTTCCTAATCTGGCAACACAAGTTGCCTTAACTCGTTTAACATATTTATTTTTTAAAAAACTTCCCAGGTAGCAAAGCACTTCATTAGCTTTGTTACTGCCATACACTTGATTAAGCAGTGCGTATTTATCAATATCTACACAAACAGCTATATATTCATCAGGATGAGCTTTGCTTAAGGTTTGTTCGATGATAGCATAGGCCTTTTCTTTTGCATAAAGGCCAGTAAGAGAGTCTGTTTGGCTAAGTTTATCATATTTCTTTTGCGTTTGCCTAAGTTTCAAAAAATGGATTAAAAGCAATGTTAGTAAAGCTGAAATCACAAGACTTGCAAGTATAATTTTATGTTCCAATATAAACTCTATGGGAGTAATTGGTGGATGAATGTTGCGGTTTTCCTCTAGTACAACTTTTTTAAGAGATATAGGATTAAGCATGCTAATATAAGAGTTTAAAACATTTACAGCAGCAAGAGGGTATCTTTTGGAAAGGTAAAACCTTAATGGTAAATTAAAGGCTGTAGGTACAATTTTATTGCCCTGTAGTCCAAGCTTACCCGCGATATATTCTGCTTCCGGTTCTGAAAGAAAAATAGCATCAATTTTGTTGTCATCATAAGCTATGATTAATTCATCTAAGTTCTTAAAAATATGCATTTTCCAACGTGGAAAAAGCTGTTGTACGTCTTCATGGCTAAGTGTGGAATAATCAAGCATTCCAAAGCTGTTTGTTATAGCGAAGTCTATTTTTTGGAAAACTACCATGGGTAAATTTAAATAAACATCGGAAGCATGAAATAGGTCTTCTTTCAACTTTGTATTGCCAACCACAGAAAATAACATATCAAACTTTTTTAAATCAATGGCTGTGTTTAGGTTATAAGCTACTAGATCGCCGGGATTTTTCTTCATTTCATGGAAAAGCTTAAGTACGCCTATAGTAATGCCAGAAGGGGCTCCTTGTTCATTTGTGTATTGTATTGGGTAATGATTATTTAAATACGCTAATTGATACACGTGGGAATTTTTTTTAGCTAGCTGGAGTTCTTTTGAATTGAAGTCTTGGTGAAGGGCGACAATATATTTGCTTATATATTTTTCATTTAACTCGCGCAGTGCAAAAGAGTCGTTCTTATTTGCTAAATCTAATGCATAGTCAAGTGTGTTAAGCAAGTGTTCAAACTTAGGTAATGTAGCAAAGTATAAATTTTGCTCACCAATTCGTATAACCACACTTTGATTTTTAGTTAGATAATATGCACTTGTAAGCTTAAAAGGAGCTTCGCTATTGGTAAAATCAAAATTATCATCATAGATTTTATAATTCATGACAATATTATTCTTTGTAAGAAAAGCATCCAGTTGCTCTTTAGCAGACGTATTTGTTCTCATAATGGCTATGCTTTTATTATTTAGAGCATTTAAGTCGCCGTAGGTTATATTTTGATCTTCATGAGCAACAATATTTAAACTGGTGGTAAAAATAGGGTTTTTAGAAAACTTGAGTTGGAACATGCGCTGGGGAGATTTGGAAAAAGCAGCAAATACATTTACTTTGCCAGAATTTAAAAGATCAATTCCTGACCTTGGTTGAAAGCCTGTGGGGATAAGATTGTAGCTACTATCAAAATATTTTGATAGAATTTTAAAGCGTGCCTCTAAATGCTCTTTGGCTTTGTAAGTTTCATGAAAATGAGATAATTCTTCAAGGTAGCCTATACGAAGATCAGGGGGAGGGTTTTGCTCTATAGCATGAGTCTCGGTGGAAAATATTATCAAGCAACACAAGAAAATACTTAACTTAAAATACTTTGGATAACAGTTAAAAAATGTAGATGAATGTTTCATAGCATTATACTCCATTTTATTAATGCTATGTTCCAGATGCTTAATGACTTAACCTGCATATACCACCTCACGTAAAGAAATTTGCATTTCTTGAAAAATAAGTGGAACAATTAAGCCGCTGTAGTCTAGTGATATTTTTCACATGAGATTTTATTCAAAATTATTTCATTTTTGGCAGTACAGCCTATAGTAAAACTATAAACAATGTTAAGTAAACATTTTGGATGTGAAGCCAAAAAACAAATTAAATCAAATGGTAGCGTTAAGGAGTTCGTGATGTAATTTGAAAAAAGCTATCTTAATCCACATGGGTGAACTCATTAGCATGTGTGTATTAGCGTGTCAATACATAATGGTATTTTTAATTGCATTAATAGTATTATACATTGTTTTATTAGCATTTAAAAATAATAATATAATATTGAATATAAGATATCTAGTGATTTTTTTCACTTTCAAGTTGATGATTATTGCTTTTTATATTGATTAAAAGTAACTATTTAAATTTTAGAACAATTAATTCATTACATCTGCTCAAATACAAGCAAAGGCGGTATTCCCATATTAAATGGGTGTGCAAAATATGCACTAGATAAGAGTCCTGCACAATTACTTTTTCAGTATAGTATTTTATGTTGACATCACTACTGTCAACTTAAGTGAAGGCACGCGTTGCTCTCGATTTTCGTAAGGCTCATACTTCGCCTAACGAAAACACCCTTTTGGGGTGGGCGTTGCCTCGGACTTGCTCCGGCACTTAACAGTGCAATAAAATTGCACTTATACCCTAAAGGGCACAAGTGCCTAC
>CAYJPT010000129.1:0-6649 GCA_964372165.1 uncultured Desulfovibrionaceae bacterium
TGATTACAAATCAGCTGCTCTACCAATTGAGCTACGCCAGCAACGAAAGGGATATTTACTGAAAACTATGACTCTTGGCAAGTAAAAAATGAACTTTTTTTAATTTTTTTTTTTACTTTTCTTGCATATCCTCGTTTTACCTAGCTTTGCAGCCATTTACTTTATGCACAAACAATATCTATCTAGTCCGGATAAATCTCTTCCAGTGATTAACTTTGACCACTGCCCATATTTTGCAAATATTTCATACACGCTTTTACCTTGCAAATAGCCATGTTCAACAATGCACACTCCATTTATATTTAATAAATCATATGCTTGCTGTGCAATGTATTCAATGTGTAGCAAGCCAAAACTATCTATTTCATGCTTTAGCTTTTGCGGAACCAATGCCATATGTGGTTCAAAGTTGCGTACATTGGGTAGTAATTTGACATATTCATCTTCGCTTATATATGGCGGATTGGAAATAATTAAATCTAAGCTTTGTATGCTTATGGGTAGGCTGCGCAAATCACTATGAACAAATTGTACTTGTTGTAATAGGTCAAGCTTGCGTGCATTTTTTTTTGCCATTAATAAGGCTTCAATGTTTAAATCAAGTAATATTCCTCGTGCTTGTGGTAGTTCTGCTGCAAGACTTAAACCAATGCAGCCACTGCCAGTGCCAATATCAATATAAAATGGATTATTTATCTTTAACGCAGAGAGTGCGGCATCAAGTACATCTTCGCTTTCTGGACGAGGAATTAGTGTGTGTGTGTTAAGTAAAAAATTTCTACCATAAAATTCTTTGTACCCAAGTAGATAAGCTAGGGGTTCGCCATACTCATGTCGATGTGACAAGGCGCACAATTGTTCCCATTGTGCATGAGTTAGGATTTTATCGGGATGTGTACCAAGATATAGAGGCTCAACTCCAAGCACATATGCCAAAAGTGCCTGTGCACATCGGCGTGGCGCATCACTTTTAGCAGCAATAAATTGTTGTGTAACAATATTTAAGGCTTGGCGTATACTAGGATTATTCAAAGAGTATGAATGTCCATATTGTTTGTTAAACAATTAATATGCTTTTATGTACTCATCAAGGCTGTCAATAGAGCAACTTTTGCTAACCCAAAAAGCCGAAGCCCATACCATAAGAGCTGTGGCTTGTGTGTCATCTAGTCGCTTAATTTTGGCTTCAAGGTGCGTTTTAGCCGCACCATGTTTAATGTGTACATTATTAACGTCGCATGCATCCATCACCCTTAAATGTAAATATGAAAGGCGTGTATGGTCTGGCAACAGTTTTAAATCTTTATGGGCTTCGACAATAGACTTAAGTTCTGCAGGGCTAAAAGTTCCCTTGATAGTTGCAATGGCCCGAAAGAACGTATCCACAGCCCACGGCAAAATAAATTCTGCGCCTGCACTCTTTGTACGAAAATAGTCTTTGAGCCAACGCTCTTGATCACTGCTTATACGCGCTGCAACTTGTGGCATGCTTAACTCCACTTAAGAGAATGGAAAATTTGTTTTGGCTTATAAAACACCTACACAATTACAATTCTGTAAAATGCCATATAAAACATTATAATAAATGTTTTATATGGAAAATTACTTTACTCAATCTAAACAGATTTAAGTTATTAAACTATGATAATAAGCCGTACAAATTCCATATTACACAAGCATAAAAAAAAACACAATAAAAAATCTAGAAAATATCTTGCATTTTATACAATGAACCGGGATTTTGTGTTGCAAGCCACTTTGCAGCTTTTAATGCGCCTTGAGCAAAGGTTTCTCTGGAGTGAGCCTGATGTGTAACCTCGATGCGCTCGCCAGGTCCCATAAAATACATTGTATGCACACCAACTACATCTCCACCGCGTATGGTTTGAATACCAATTTCTTTTTTGGGACGTTCACCTATAATTCCTTCACGGTGATAACAAGCAACTTCGGGTAGTGGCCAGTTTTTGGCTTCTGCAAGGCATTCAGCCAATTTTAATGCTGTTCCGCTAGGTGAGTCTTTTTTCAAATTATGGTGCAACTCAACCATTTCTACATCATAATCATCGCCAAGCATTTGCGTTAACATAGGTAAAACTTTTAATAGCACATTTACTCCAATACTCATATTAGGAGCCCAAAAAATTGGTGTCTCTTTTGCGTATTCTTCAAGTTCAGTCTTTTGGGCATCATTGAGTCCGGTAGTACCTATAACCACTGGATTTTTATATTTTGCTGCAACTTTTGCTGTTTCCAGACTAGAATTTGGAGATGTAAAGTCTATAATAACTCCGCCTTTGGCTTTTGGCAGTACATCCTCGGCATTTGCAGCTAAAGGACAATCATATTTGGGTACTAAGTGCAAATAATCTTTATGCTCCAAAAGTCCTACCAATTCAAATGTTTTACTGGCACATACTAAGTCTACAAGTGTTTTTCCCATTCTACCACAAGCACCCGATATTATAATTGGAGTTGTCATTATATATCCTTATTTTTAAAGTTAGTTGAAAATCATTAGCCCACGCTTTGAAAATTTACTTTTTTGTATCATAACATTATTATAAATTTGTATTAAGTACACTTGTTTTTGGCAACTTTATTGCTTCATTTTAGCTGTAAAATAATTTTTTTCAAATAGTTATACTGTGTTTCAGTGTAGGATAATTATAAAAATTTAAAGCAAACTTCCTTGAGTACTACCGGAGAATTTAATATTTTCATGATTTTTATCTACTATAGTGTTTGCGGTACAAAGCTCTATAAAAGTAGCTTCATCTAAAATTGTAATGCCAAGTTTTTGGGCTTTTTCAAGCTTACTACCTGCTGCATCTCCGGCAATTAAAAAGTTAAGCTTTTTACTAACAGCATTTACTACTTCAGCTCCAGCTGCCAATGCAAGCTCTGTAGCTTTGCCTCTTGGTATGCTTAATGTACCTGTAAATAAAACTTTTTTTCCGCTAAATGCGCCACTGATAGTATCTGCTTTGCTTGTTGCCTTGGGATCAAGTCCAAGGCTTTGTAATTGCTTTAGTAAAGCCATATTACTTTCACTTTCAAAAAATGCTTTAATTGACGAAGCTACTTCCGGACCAATATCAGGTAAATGCATAAGTTCATCAAGGCTTGCTGCGCTAAGGGCTTGCATGTCTTCGTAATTTTTTGCCAGCAAGCGTGCTGTTTGTTCACCCACATGTCGTATGCCTAAAGCACTGATAAAACGGCTAAGGCTTGCATTTTGTTTAGCTTTTGCAAAGGCATCCACAAACTTTTTAGCTAAAACTTCACCCATGCGTTCAAATTCTAATAAATCGTCAATACTTAATGTAAATAAATCTGCCACAGTTTGAACACGCTTTACTTGTACTAATTGCTCAATCCATTTTTGACCAATGCCTTGGATATCAAGCCCAGCCTTTGAGACAAAATGCTTAATACTTTGCATGCGCACAGCCGGACAAGATAAATTGCTACAACGCCATGCTGCTTGACCTTCCTCACGTTGTGCGTCTTCGTGACATATAGGGCATACATGCGGAAATTCATATGCATGAGCATGTTCTGGTCTAAGCTCAAGTATTGGTCCTACAACTTCAGGAATAACGTCACCAGCACGTTGAACAACAACTGTATCGCCAACACGCACATCTTTAATGCGTATTTCATCTTCATTATGCAGAGTTGCACGGCTAACCATTACACCACCAACATTAACTGGTGTAAGGATAGCTACCGGTGTTAATACTCCGGTGCGCCCAACTTGGATTTCAATATCTTGCAATATAGTTCTTGCCTGCATGGCTGGGAATTTAAATGCAACTGCAAAACGTGGTGACCGAGCTGTAAAACCCAAAGCTATTTGTGCTTCAAGGTCATTGTGCTTAATGACAGCACCGTCAATTTCCATGACAAAATGTTCTCTATTATCTTGAACATGCTTGGCATATTCTAAAACTTTATTTTGACCTGTACAAACTAAACCACCAGGTGGTGTTGCAAAACCCCAATGAGTAAGTGCTTGCATAAGTTCAGCATGTTTGTTCCAAGGAAGTTCTGCTTTTGCTTGAGATGCATTTAATATAACCCTTCCCACACCATAAGCAAAAAACCTTAGCGGTCTTGTTGCTGTAACACTTGTATCAAGTTGGCGCACAGCACCTGCAGCGGCGTTGCGAGGGTTAGCAAAAAGTTTTTTACCGGCGGCTTCTTGCTTGGCATTAAGTTGAATAAAATCTTCTTTGCAAATGACAACTTCACCACGTACCTCTAAAAGTGCTGGTAGTTTTTTATCATTGTTAAAAAGCCTTAGTGGAATATTTTTTATGGTTTTAATGGCCTCTGTAACAACTTCACCCACTTCGCCATCACCGCGAGTTAATGCCGCTGTTAGCTCACCATTTTCATATATGAGTTCCACTGCTAAACCGTCAAGTTTTGGGTCACACCAAAACTCAAGCTTCGCTTCGGGTAGGGCCCGTTGCATTTTTTGCACCCAATCTTGCCATTGTGAGGCGTCAAAAACATTGTCAAGCCCGTACATAGATTCACTATGTTTGCGCTTTTCTAATTCCTTTAATAAGCTACCACCCACACGCATGGTAGGGGAGTTTGCTAAACGAAAGTTTGGAAAAGTATTTTCCCATTTTTGTAATGATTTAAATAGATTGTCGTATTCTTCGTCTGAAATAGTAGGCGCATCAAGAGTATGGTAATTGAAATTATGTTCCTCAAGTTGCTTTACTAAGCTGTGCATGGCTTTTAATTGCTCAGCACTAGGTATATTTTTGCTCTCTAACATGCGCCCACCTTTAAATTCTTACCATAAATCCTTAGACGGTGCTGAAAATACTGATGTATGGCGTTTTAAGAATTCGTCTTTACTAAAGCTATGTAGTTGTGTTCCATAGTGCTCAACTGCAAAGCTTGCAGCTGTTGAGCCTATAGTGGCTGCTTCAAAAATGTCTAGTCCACAATATAATCCCTTTAGTAAGCCAGCACGATGTGCATCACCTGCACCTGTAGGGTCAATGGTTTTTTCAACCTTAACACAAGGGATTTCTTCACGTCTATCATTACCAAAAATTAACGAGCCTTTTTCACCTTGTGTTACAATACAATATGTTGGCATGGCCTGTATTTCAGCAGCACTTTTATTGGTTTTTTTACATATCATTTCTAATTCATAGTCATTTATTGTTAAAGCAAATGCGCCATCAATTCCGTTTAGTAAATCATTTGTATCAAGTACCGGTAGTTGCTGACCTGGATCATAAATATAACGCATATTATTATTTTTATAATAGGCAGGTAAGGTGCGCATATCTTCCATATTACCAGGTGATACAATGGCTATATCCATATTGTTGTTTAAGTTTGGAAAAGTATATTCATGCGGTAATGACATAGCACCAGGATAAAATCCAGTAATTTGATTGTTGGAAAGATCTGACGTTATATAACATAGGGCCGTAAATAACTCAGCGTCACGCTTGATACCATCCAGCGGCAAATTGAATTCACGCATTTTTTGTGCATACGGTTCAAAGTCGCGTCCAACACAAGCTAAAACTACTGGAGCTTCATTAAGCAAAGCCAAGGTATAAGCAATGTTGCCAGCGCAACCGCCAAGTTTTTCTTCCATACGATCAACCATAAAACTTATGCTAATCATGTGCAATTTGTCTTGCACAATTGCATCTTTGAAATAACCCTGATAGCTCATTATACGGTCAAATGCTATGGAACCGGAAATATAAATTGACATATTTTATCCTTTGAAAATTTGTTAAAGTTTTTATCGTTTTAGTTGTTATTTAGTCTATACTGTAAAAACTTTTTTTATAAGTCATAAAGTTACCATAAAATAGTATTTTATACGTTTTTTTCTGGCAATTTTATTCGCATGTTCTAACTCACGGTGCATATTGGTATTTTGAATTTAAGAGTATCATATAGCGCGGAGTATGTGTTTTTTTATGAGTCTTTAGGTATAGTCTATTTGCACGTCGAATGAGAGCAAAAAACCACGCTTTTTTGCGTCCCACAGGGCGAATGAAGGCAGTGTGCTTTTCTGATTTATTCTGCTTGCAGAATAAATCAGCATTTCCCTAAGATATGCTTTCTTCATAATATATTTTTGAGTGCTCACTAGCAAAAGATGTGATTTTAAATTTTAACGTACCTTTGTTTGGTCACGGCATTCTAATTTGTGAAGTTAAAGGCTAATGTATGCGGTTCGGTAAAGTTTTTTTCGCGTTGCAGCACCTGCGCATACGCTCCGTCGCAGCAAATTGCTCAAAAAACCTTCCCCAACCTCATACATTTACATTGTTCAAATGAAATCTCTTATACATAAATTTGAAATTAGAATGCCGTGTGTTTGGTAAAGAGGAATAGTTTTTTTAACTATTCCTCTAGTGCTGACAAAGTCAGCACGATCCGATAAATCAAGAGTAAGCGCAATTCACTTGCGCTGTTAAACGAATGATTTTCGTGCCTTACTGCCAAGGCAGCTTGTCTGCCTTAGGCGGCACAAACACCCGAAAGTGGGTTTGTCATCTGTCTGAGAGGAATAGTTTTTTTAACTATTCCTCTAGTGCTGACAAAGTCAGCACGATCCGATAAATCAAGAGTAAGCGCAATTCACTTG
>CAYJPT010000130.1:0-6542 GCA_964372165.1 uncultured Desulfovibrionaceae bacterium
TCTACTTTGGTACGAATTTATACCTGCGCCCTATTCTACTTTGGTACGAATTTAACCCCAAATTGCATACCCACCTAAAAACTAAATCTATTATAATCGACCACTAAAAAAACGTATTTCAAGAATCCTGCACAATTACTTTTTCGGTATAGTATTTTAAGTTGGCATCACTACTGTCAACTTAAGTAAAGGCACGCGTTGCTCTCGATTTTCGTAAGGCTCATACTTCGCCTAACGAAAACACCCTTTTGGGGTGGGCGTTGCCTCGGACTTGCTCCGGCACTTAACAGTGCAATAAAATTGCACTTATACCCTAAAGGGCACAAGTGCCTACGCAATGCTTGTCTGCTATCGCAGCCAACAGTAGTAATTTCATCTGAAATTACTATATAATTTGTGAAAATTGTAAAAAAGTTTACAAAAAATTTACAGTGCAGGACTAAAAGGCACGAAAATCAATCGTTTGCGCTGCTCTCTATATCCGTAAGGTTCGCTTTTCTCACCTAACGGCTACGGCTTCGCCGCCCTTCGGGTAGGAATCTTATTTTAGTATCATAAAAATGCCGGAAAAGTGTATTCCATACTCTTATTTCCGGCATTTTTATTTGCTTATTTTTGCTAAAAAACAGTTTATTTTCAGCATGCTGTATAGTTTTCAGTGTCGGCTATTATAATATACCTACTGCAGTTGAATGTATAATTTAGTATTTTTGTTATAAAATAATTCCAATTTCTGCAAACATATTAATCATTTGTTTAAATATTTGACTGTATTTTTTGCAATTTAGGTAAATTTTTAACAAATTGCAAAGCCATACGCAATTGATTATCCTTGGCAAGCTGTTCGGCTACATCATCATCTTTTTTGCTTTTGTCCTTATCTTCGCCTTTATCTTCATCTTTTTCCTTATCTTTATCTTTATCCTTACTACTACCAAGATGACGACTTAAGTCTTTTTCACGTAAAAACTTAGGAGTTTGTGCTTCGTCTTTTTCTACTGGTTCAAAAGGAATTTCAAGATCAGGTGTTATACCCTCAGCTTGAATTGATTTGCCATCAGGAGTATAATATAAAGCAACGGTAAGTTTTAAGCCAGATCCATCAGATAAAGGAATTATATTTTGGACTGAGCCTTTACCAAAGGTCTTTTCACCAAGAATAAGAGCGCGCTTATGATCTCGCAGTGCTCCTGCTACAATTTCAGAAGCTGAAGCCGAGCCAGCATTAACCAAAACAACAACAGGCACATTTACATCTGTGCTTTGCTTTTTTGATTTATATTCACGAAGTGAATAGTTTTCACGTCCACGTATAGAAACAATATTACCGCTTGATAAAAAAGTATCTGCAACGCCCACAGCTTCATCAACAAGTCCGCCCGGATTGTTGCGCATATCAAGGATAACGCCTTTCATAGATTTCTCACCTGCATTTTCGATAGCTTCATGCAATTCATCAGTGGTGCGTTCAGAAAAACGTGTAATGCGTAGCCAGTGGTAACCTTCTTCTAATTCCTTAGCTTTCACACTAATTAATGGAATAGCGTCACGTGTAATACTCACTGTTTCTGGCATATTAGAGTTTTGATGAACTATGGTTAACTTAACCTTAGTCCCTTTTGTTCCTCTAATTTTTGAGACAACCTCTTGTAAAGTAAGCTCTTGAGTTGGTTCATCATCAATGCTGAGTATTATGTCACCTGGCAAAAGCCCTGCTCGAAATGCAGGAGTGTCTTCAATGGGTGAAACGACAATAACCTGACCATTTTCTAACGAAATTTCAATACCAACACCAGAAAATTCACCTGATGTGGTTTCTTGCATGTCTTTATATTCTTCCGGCGTCATAAAGGTAGAGTGTGGGTCAAGTCCCTCTAGCATACCTTTTATAGCTCCATCCAATAATTCTTTGGAAGTAACGTCGTTTACATAGTTTTGTTCTACAATATCAATGACTTGACTAAAGCGTTTTAATGATTCAAACATTCCTTCTTCAGCAAAACTTTTGCTGGAACATACCAAAATAAGAAATGCCGCCAGCACAAAGTGTATATAAGAGCGCATAATATTCCTCCAGAAAAACTGCTATTGCACAATAAAATTTACTTGCAATGTGTTAATAGATAAATGTTACTTGTGTGCACGCTTAGCGTATGCGCACATCTAGTCCTGTTTCTCCATATTTGAGATAGCGTATTGATGCTGGTGATTTAAATAAATCAATAACAATGCGTGTTCCATCTTTTTGCTGACCAATGCGTACATTGGAGACAAATTCATTCTTGGGTACACCAGGTGCTACAACTTTCCAATCTCCATTGAGATCAAGCACTATACGCTCAGGTGATTTTAACCGCATAGCCTTATAAGCTGGCGTTTGCAAACTATCAATACGTACTGTCACACCATCACCTATGGTGGAAACGGTGATTTTTCTAATTTCTTTAGCTCCAACTTTAACGCTTTTCGGTTTTGGTGCGGGTTTAGCTTCTTCCTTCGCTTTTACTGGTTCTTTTGCCTCTACCTTTACAGGCTCATCAGAAGTATCTGCAGCAAATGGAGATGGATTCACTATAACAGGTGGAGCAATAACAATGCGTGCTGGCTTTTCAGCAGGTGGTGGTGCACTCGGTCTTGCTTGTTCACTTTCATCCTGCGCAGATGAAGACGGAGCTTTTAAAGCCAATGGAGCATCTTTAGATGATTCATTGATGTTTTGTGCATCTTGCTCCAAAGCGTTTGCGTCATTGTCATTCTTTTCTGCAGTATCTTGGGCTGGCGATTGTTCCAAGCCTTGTTCATCTTCACCTATGGGAGAAGGCTCTTGACTTGTATCTTGCGCATCTGCCATGCCATTAATATTTGGCATAGGCTTAGTAGTGTATTCATTATATACAACTAATACCATACCCAATAAAATAACAGCAACAATAGTCAGGGCTATATTTTTATTCATGTGCACTCCTGAAAAACATCGTTATACTCTGAAGTATATATAATTTATTTTATTATAGAAAAACAATTTTTAAAGTACCATACATAATGCACTTTTTTGAATATAGACTAAAATTAAATTTATGAAAAGGATTAAGATTTATAAAATAATTGTGTTATTACAGCAGGTAAAACTAAAATACATATATCTTTAATAATTATTTTCCACTTTCTTTATCACAATGTATGCAACCAAGAGCAATTCCTACAATAATAAAACATCCAGCAAAAATAAGAAATATGTCTAATGTTTCGCCTAAAATGTACTGAGAAAAGGCAATACCAATTATTGGTGTTGCTAATAAACCAAGTGAAGTAACAATGGCAGGAAGAGAACGATTAACTACCGTCATTGCCCAAAACCCAAAAGCTGTAGCTAACAAACCATTATATGCAAATTGCCAATATAAATCGTTGTTAAATGCAATTAGCAATGGCCCTTCAAAATACAATGCAAGCAAAATAGATAAGAAAGTTGCCACTAAAGTTTGCCAAAAAACCAATTGAAATGGGGTGGAATACCACTTGATGAATTTTATGGCAATAATTGTAATGGCCCAAGACAAAGATGCGGCTAAAAGTAGACTATTACCTATAAAGTCTGTGCTGGTGTGCATTGTTTCAATAGCAGGTGCAAAAAGAACTAACACCCCTATAACACCTAACAATACCCCAGTGAGCCTAAATTTATTTAATGACTCATGCAACAACAAAACTGCGGCAGGCGTTACCCACAAAGGTGTGGTATATCCTAAAATGACAGAACGTCCCACGGAAGTATATTGCAAACCAATAGCCATAAGCGTTGCAAAAATAGTCATATGAAAAACGCTTACAATAATAATAGCCGGAAGGTCATGCCGTTTCGGTATTATAAATTGCTTAGTTGCCATTTGTAAAATCAATAACGCTACAGCCGCAATGGCACAACGCAGCACATTAGACCAAATAGGCGGAACTGATTGCACAATCAATTTAACTACTGTCCAATTTGCACCCCAAATTATAACCACAAGTGCAAAAAGTATCAGTGCATGTGTTTTGTACATAATCAGCTTATTTTATAATGTATTTACGCTACGCGCTCCTATGTGGCAAAAGTTCTGCAAGAAATTCTGGACGAACTTCAAAACCGGCAGCAAGGGCTTTATCTGCTGCTTCAACAGAACGTGCAAATTCACCTTGTTCAAAAAGAGCAAGAGAAAGGTTATTCCATGCTGGTGCAAAACCTGGCTCACGACGAATAACTTCATTACAAGCTTCTTCACTTGCTTTATAGTCGCCTTGCATAAAGAAAGCAGTTGCCAAAGCATTATGGGCTTGAATAAAATTTGGCTCCCACTTGATAGCTTTTTTTAATGCAACAATAGCTTTGTCTGGCTCACCGCGTTGCAAATGAACAAAGCCAATATTTCCCCACGGTACTGGAAATTTTGCTCTACACTGTGCAGCTTCTTCATTGTAGCGCAAACAACCATCAAGATCGCCACGCTCAAGACATATTCCACCAAGCTGTACAAAAGCTTCAGCTAAACGAGGTGAGTGGCGCACAGCGGTCAAAAAGCTATCTTCTGCACCAACAAAATCACGTTTAGTCAAAAGGGCTAGGCCAAGGTTATAATGGTGATTGGCACATTGTTCATTTTTTTCAATTTCAGCTTTAAGATCTTCAATATACTCATCTAAATCATCATAGTTATTCTTCATTTTTTATATACCCTTCTTTCTTTAATAAGTCATGATACCAAAGGCAAAAATCAAATATACCCAAATATTTTTCATCTCTATTAACAACACCTAGGGCACATTCCAATGCCCCACGTCCATAATCATTGCCATAATGCCCCTTTTGTGCTGCTACTTGTAAAAATTCACGCACTAATTGTTGGGTAGTACGTTTGGTAGTATCCAAACGAATATCCAAAGGGTCATTGGGTTTTTGAAATGGATCCCAATTATCATAGCCAATGCGATCAATAAATTTACGTCGCCTTGGATTCATTTTTTCATAAATATCACGTTTCATGGCCTCTTGCTCTTCATTGAGCGTTTGGGGAGTACCATCACGAAACACAGATGCAGGAATCATCTCAAGCATAGATTTATTCCTTTTTAGCAGCTCCAATACCTAGGTATTGTTCGTTATAATTATTCATCAATGCCATAGATACAGGGACAAACACTTGGTGTAATTCTTTAAAACGACTCTTAACAGTTGTTGCTATCTCACGTGATAAATCGTCTAAACGATCTTGTATGGCTTTCATGTGCACAGTAGGATAGCTTGTCCCTTTATTAAATTTAGTTTTTCCACATACATGTCCAGTACCACTAATATTTAGCGGTACTCCGTAAAGACGGCAGGTTATGGGTCTATATTCATAAAGAATACAGTGCAAATTTTTATCAAGCAAGGGGCAAGGCAAGCGCATAAGTGCTGCTTGCGCCATAATATCTTCTGCACTTTGTCCATCTTTTGAAGCACGATAAAAATCTCGTTTCATGCGCACGGCTTGACGGTCAATATCTGCAGAGTTGCTTATAATATCAGAGCGTTCTTTGCCATAAGGTATTTTTTGGCTAAAAGCTTGATTAAGATACATAGCCTCTACAAGTGAAAGGTCAAACAAAGCATGACAGCAGTCACTGCATGTAGGTTCACAAATAACACAATCGGAATGATTTGTGCGAACATGAGTAAAAATAGCATCAACTTCAGCTACAAGAGCTTCATAACGCTTAAAAATATCAGAAATGTCAGGTATCATATTACTTTTTCGTTTAATATTACACGTCATTATTAGAATGCCGCCAAGCGCACAACACGCCCGGCGGCATTAAACCTGTATGGGCCTTGCTAGAAATAAGACCTATTATACATTTGGCAAGACAAATTTCTCAACAAATTACAAACAAGGATCTAGCAGACCACTTATAAATTACATTTCTTCTACTGCAACAGCACCGGTTTCGCAAACCTCTACGCAAGATTCGCAACCAAGACATTCTTCTTCGTTCACAGGTGCAGATTTGCCATCTTGAAGCTCATAAACTTCTACAGGGCAAACGTCTATACATTCGCCACAGCCAGTACATTTTTCATTATCAACAGTTACATTCCAACCCATTGTATCCTCCAATGTTTTGCCCAAGAACTTTTTTCTCTTGGCGCAATAAATATAGTATAGTTGCAAGAATTATATATCTTGCACACAAGTGATTATCTTTAGCCCCTTGGGGTGTCAAGCTTTTGGTTAAACTTTTCTTGCCTATAAATTTTATATTTTATTATTATAAAAAAATAACAATCATTTAAATGTAAAATTTTTTACAAATCTTCTTGAGTGGTTGTCAATGCGTCATAAGAAGTGTATCATTTAAAATTATTTACCATATTATTTTTTAAATATAGATTGTTATTATTTATAATAATGACAGTATACAAAAATATTCCATAAGAACCATCTGCTAAACCTAAAAAAATAGTGTGGAAATTAAGGAAACGCTGATTAAATCAACAAGTCAAAAAACATATTGTGCGTTTCCTT
>CAYJPT010000131.1:0-6469 GCA_964372165.1 uncultured Desulfovibrionaceae bacterium
AAAAAAACATGGTTTTTTGCTCTCATTCGGCATGCAAAGTAGGCACAACTGCCTACTTTGTAAGGAAACGCACAATATGTTTTTTGACTTGTTAATTTAATCAGCGTTTCCTTTATTTAATGTTTTGCATACATTGCTCTGCCATGGCTCGGATATGCGGTTTTGCATAGGAATAAAAGTGTTTAAATCCAGGGCAAAGGTAGTTTAAAGCATGCCCTACATTGGCTGTGTACACAAAACGATGACGTGGACATTGCCCCCAACATAGCGCCCCATGAGGACAATGTAGGCATTCTATAGCCAATTCGTTTTGTTTTTTAAATGCAAAGGCTTGTTGCTTGGCTGAGAATACAAGTTCTTTGAGTCTTGAATTATTTATATTTCCAAGATAATACTCAGAATTAACATAATGGTCACAACTATAAACACTTCCGTCATATTCCATAGCTACACCCTTGCCACAAATTTGTCCTGTGGTGCAAATTTGAGCTGGTAGGCCAAGAGTTTGTGCAACGGCAGTTTCAAACCAATTTACTAAAACACGTCCAAAGTCATTATTTTTCCATAGGTCAAAAGTTGAACATAAAAATCTTCCCCAATCTTCTGGGACAACAGACCATGGAGTCACAAAGTTTTGTATTTTAGATGAATTTTGATAATGCTTAGTTTTAGGTAAAGATTCTTTTTTCCAGTGATGTGGTGCGCAAGTTTCAAATGAAATTGGTTCTACACAAGGGTTAAATTGCACATATGTTGAACCAACGGTTTTAGTCAAAAAGTCATAAACCTCTTGGGGTTTGGTTGCATTATGCTTATTCACAGTGGTCAGGGTCGTAAAAGGTACAGTATGTTTTTGTAAATATGCAAGGCCCTGCATAACCTTACTAAAGCTACCTTTACCATGTGTGTCAATACGGTATAAATTGTGTATTTCTTCTGGTCCATCAAGGGACAAACCTACTAAAAAATCATACTCTTTTAAGAATATAGCCCAATCATCTGTAAGCAATGTGCCATTGGTTTGCAAAGTATTTGCAACATTTTTTCCATCTGTATTGTGCTTTTGTTGCAGGTGCAAAACTTTTTCAAAAAATTTTATGCCTAGTAGAGTGGGTTCTCCACCTTGCCAAGAAAATACAATGTTATCATGCTCATTACTACTAATATATTGGGATATTAGGGCCTCAAGAGTGGCGTCGCTCATGCTATGATTATTAGATGTGTAACACGTTGAAGTGTTACCCTGTGGCATGCTGTCATTGTTTAGCAAATCTTTTTTATGCAAATAATAACAATAAGTACAATCAAGGTTACACATAGCACCAATAGGTTTTATCATAATATGATAACGATGCCTTTGGTCACTGTGTTGCAGATATATTTGCTTGTTATTTTTCATGTTAGCAGGAGCCTTTCTGTGTCAAAATAAGGATAAGAGTAGTTTTTAGCACCATACTTTAAGAAAAAGTATATTAACATAAAAAATTATATAAATGTATAGATGAACTATTTATATAATTGCTTGTCTTTATAGTACACTTATAAAATTTATAGTCAATGACAAATTTGATATCCATGTATAAGTATTGTGATTATAAAGAAATATTAATAAATTTTAAATTGCTTAATGTGTGATGTGTTGTTAGTGTAACTTAATTAACTGACATTAAAAAAAATATATGACTGATAAAGAAAAGATATTAAGCTAAAAACAACAATTAATGTATAATTTGAATTTAACATAATCGTTGTTTTGGTCTGATTTAATCATACAGATATTTAGAAAATAAGTGGAGCGTGACAAACTACTTGTAAAAGCAATTTACACGCCCCACAAAGTCAAGTTGTTAACTTGCTATAGCTTAATGTCTGGCATATGCAGCCAATTTATCAAGGTCTGAAATGACTAACCGTGATTTTGTGCAGCGTGAAATAATTTGTTCATCCTTGAGGCGACGAAGAATTTTACCAAGCCAACTACGTCTTACGCATAGTAGTGAGGCTATTTCTTCATGTGTTACCCCAAGTGGAACTTCAAGAGCATTGCCATAACTACGTGAAAGCTCAAGCATTAATTTGCATGTATTTGCAAAAGCATTTCCGCCTGCAATATTGGCAATTCTTCGCATATAGTACATATTTTTTAACGATTGCGCTCGTACTAAACCAAGTAGAAGATGAGGATGATCCTCAGCAAAGTGCTCGGTTAAGAACAAAGCTTCTGGAAAAAAATAAGCCTCAACCGGTGTAATTGTGTAAATTGAGTAGTGGGGGGTATACTCATGCATTGTTAAATCATACATGAGAGTTCCTTCCCCTAGATGATAGAGGGTCACTGCCTTGTCATTGTCATCATTATGTATGACACGCACTTTACCATGTTTTAGATAGTAAAATCCGCTTTGACCATCTTGAGTTGGGGGAATGTATTCTTTTGTATTGAAGGTGAGATAACGTCCTATGTGGAGCATGCTTTCCCATTCGCGTGAAGTGTCAACAATCCAAATGGGGTTATAATAGAATTCTTTTTTTCTTTGCGCACCAGAAAATGGATAATTTCCTTTGCTAGTTGTGCGTACATCATCAAAGTTTGGCATTTTTTTTGTATAATTAACCATAATCAAACCTCTTTAGTTTTTTGAATAATAAATATTGGGGAATTTTGTTTAACCTTATCACAGTTTGTGCACTTAGCAATAGAAAATTAACATTTTCCATAAAAAATCCTCCTTTTTGTTAAATAGGTTTTTGTTAGCGCTGTAACTGTATAACATAAACATAGATTAGTCTATAGCAATTTAATAAATTGCTTATTAAAATAAAAAATAAAATTCAGAAATTCATTTTGCATAAAAAAAATTTAGTATTACAATATAATATCTAGAAGTAGATTTGATTATATTTTGCTGTTCATACAATGGTTAATATAATTTGTGTATAGTCATGTAAGATTTTTTTTCTATTATATTTATATGTTGTGTGAATGTGCATTTAAATGTCACTTTTTCGCATAGAATTAATTTTTTTTCATGCAAAATAAAGTTGCACCTTTTTTATTATATGGCTAGTATGCCAAATTCATATGCAAGGATTAGCCTTGCATATATTTAAAACGCTGTTTTTTTGGGAGGCATCATGTTTTTTGAATCTATCGCTTTTGCAATGGGTCCAGCACCCGGAGCCGGCGGTCAGGCCGGTGGCGCTGATATGCTTGTGCAATTTGTTCCACTTATACTTATGTTGGGTATTTTTTGGTTCTTACTCATTCGCCCGCAACAAAAACGTGCCAAAGAGCACAAAGCCATGTTAGAAAATTTAAAACGTGGCGATTATATAATCACATCTGGTGGTATGATTGGTCGTATACTTGAGATTGAAACTGACGTTGTGTTACTTGAGTGCGGCGAATCTAAACTTCGCATCAGTCGTGGTGCCATTGGTGGCTTATATAATGCTTCGGCTAAATCAGCTCCGGCTCCGGAAGAAAAGAAAGGTTGAGGCATATAATCTTGCAGGGTCAAGATATACTAGTTTAATATATGCCGTGTAGTTTTGTATCTGCACGGCATAATAATAAATAGCCGCTCATTTTATTGATGGCTTTAATTTGGTTATTGGGAAGGTATTTTAATGTCCTCGTTTCGTTGGCGTATTATTGTTGCAATCTTGGTTTTTGTTATAAGTCTTATTTATGCTTTGCCTAGTATTCCGGTAGTGAAGCAGTCGGCCTTGGGAAATTTGTTGCCAAAGTCACAAATCAATCTCGGTCTAGACCTTAAAGGTGGCATACATTTAACTCTTGAAGTTGATGTTGAAAAGGCTGTGACTAACTCCCTAGCGCAGCTTGGGCAAGATATTAGGGCTGAAGCTCAAGATCAGGGCATTAGTGTGCTGCGTCCGCGCATGATAAATGCTACTACTCTTGAATTTGTGCTGGTGCGTGTAGGTCAAGATGCAGAGCTTAGAGCACTTTTGCAAGAGCGTTTTGCAAATCTTGAAATTGTTAGTACAACACCTACGGAAAGTGGGCAACTATACGCTGTGACATTTATAGATGCCGCTAAAAAGGCTGTGGAAGATATGGCGCAAGAACAAGCCTTGCGTACCATACGTAATCGTATTGACCAATTTGGCGTAGCTGAGCCAGACATCCGTAAGCAAGCAAATTATCGCATTCAAATTCAACTACCCGGTATTTCTGATCCAAGGCGAGCAGTGCAATTAATTGGTCAAACTGCGCATCTTGAGTTTCACATAGTGCGTGAAGATGTTGATCCAAATCAAAGCATATTACCTCCTGGTGTTATTGCTTTACCCATGATTAGCCGCCAAGGGGATGGGGTTGAGAGTACAACACGTATTGCCCTTGAAAAAGATGCTGTGCTTACAGGCGAAGATGTAATTGATGCTCGGCCAAGCTTTGACCAAACTAACCAAGCCTATGTACTTTTAAGTTTTAATAATCGCGGTGCTACCGCATTTGACCGCTTAACAGCTGAAAATGTTGGTAAACGCATGGCCATTGTGCTTGATAAAAAAGTTTACTCTGCGCCCACAATTAATGAACGTATTTCAGGCGGTCGGGCAAGTATTACAGGGAATTTTAGTACTGACGAAGCTCAAGATTTAGCCTTGGTTTTACGTGCCGGATCATTACCAGCCCCTGTTCATATTCTTGAAGAAAGAACCGTTGGTCCATCACTTGGGCAAGAATCTATTGATAGTGGTATGCGTGCCGCAATAGTTGGAGCATTGGCTGTTATAGTGTTTATGGCAATTTACTATGGTTTGAGTGGTCTTATTGCCAATGCAATGCTTATCTTTACCATGACCATGGTGCTTGCAGGTATGGCAGCCTTTGGAGCAACGCTAACTTTACCGGGTATTGCTGGTATAGTTTTAACAATTGGTATGGCAGTTGATGCAAATGTGCTTATTTTTGAGCGTATTAGAGAGGAGATGCGACGAGGATTAACCTCTCTTGCGGCTGTTAATGCAGGTTTTGAGCGTGCTTCACTCTCTATTATTGATTCAAACCTTACGACAATAATTGCAACTATCATTTTGTATCAATTTGGTACCGGACCTGTACGCGGTTTTGCAGTAACCTTATCTCTTGGTATTTTGGCCTCTATGTTTACAGCTATCGTTGTATCGCGAGGAATTTTTGAACTTTGGGCTCGCAAGTCCACAAAGGGCATTAGCATCTAAGGAAGTGTAGATATATGGGCTTTTCTTTTATAAAACACAATACTAACATTGACTTTGTGGGCAAACGCAAATTTGCTTATATTATATCAATAATATTCATCTTAGTGGGCTTTGGCTATATGGGCTTACAAGGTGGGGCAAAGCTTGGTATTGATTTTGCCGGTGGTGTTATTGTTCAGGTTAAATTTGCAAATCCTGTTGATGATAACACTTTGAAAAATAGCCTAGATATTCCTGAATTACCGGGTATTTCTACGCAACGTTTTGGTGACGGTGGGCGTGACTACTTATTACGTTTTTCCACTCTTGATGCCAATGGCTTGGAATTACGTAATAATGTTGAAAAGGCCTTAGCTAAAGCCTTTCCAGATAATAAAGTTAGTATTGAACGCCTTGAGCAAGTGGGACCAAAGGTTGGTGCAGATTTAACAAATAAAGCTCTTGAGGCAATGTATTATGCAACATTGCTTATTGCCGTATATATTTCTGGTCGTTTTGAGCAACGCTGGATGACTGCTGCACTTATGTCAGCGGTACTTTGGGGTGGCATGTATGGTATGAGTTATACTGGCCTTGGAATGGGCTGGTTGGTACTTGCTGCTCTTGGTTTGACTATTGCCACTTGTTGGAAATTGCGTCTTAATTTTGCATTGGGAGCTGTGGTAGGTCTATTGCATGACGTTGCTATTACACTTGGCTTATTGACACTTTTAGGGCGAGAGATTGACTTAAATGTTGTGGCAGCACTGCTTACCTTAGTTGGCTATTCGTTAAATGATACCATTATCGTATATGATCGTGTGCGTGAAAACTTGAAAAATATGCGTAGTAAGGCTTTGCCTGATATAATTAATACCAGCGTTAACCAAACGCTTAGCCGTACCATACTTACCAGTGGTACAACACTTGCTGCAACCTTGGCGCTTTTGCTGTTGGGTGGTGGTGTTATACATGACTTTGCTTTAACAATGCTAATTGGTGTTGTAGTTGGTACTTTTTCATCTGTGTATGTATCATCAGCTTTACTTATGGCTCTTGGGGATACTCAATCTTACATTCGTGAAGATAAGGATGAAGAATATGAACGCCCTGGTGAGCACGGTGTTGTTTAATTAGTCGATGACGGATGCTGAAAATGAGTAAAAAAATATAAATATATTGTATTGTAATATTAAGGAAATGCTGATTTATTCTGCAAGCAGTATAAATCAGAAAGGCACACTGCCTTCATTCGCCCTGTGGGACGCAAAAAAACGTG
>CAYJPT010000132.1:0-6314 GCA_964372165.1 uncultured Desulfovibrionaceae bacterium
TAATTAAGAAAATAGCCAAAATCTTAATTATAAATTTTCTTAGTAAAGAAAAGTGGGAAAATTTTAATTAAGGATACATCGATAGCGACTACTTGCAATCACGCAAAACAGTACCTTTATTCAATCATTCCCAATTCTTTTTTTAATTGTGAAGGTGGAATTTCTTGCACACCCTTTTCGGGGTCGTAAATAACTAAATTGGTATTGGTTTGAATAGCCACCTTACGAGCTTCAAGCCCAGCAAGGTGCAAGGCTTTTGTGGCAGCATCGAAAAGTTCTTGTGTTTCTTTGGAGTATGATTTTTTGTTATCCATAATGCACCCCACTATACGTTGTTTTCGCCTTCATTTAAAAGAATAGCCCTTTCACCCGAATTATCAAAAAACATCCAAGTATTAACTTTACCCTTATAAAGTTCATGGAAGTTTTTAAGCCCTGCCACAAAACGTCTCCGCACCACGTCATCGGGAATGTAATGTCCACCCTGCACAACACGCTTGCTCACACGATTAATGGCCATATCTGCATCTGGCAATGACAAGAAAAACAAATGCACTTTATAACCCAAGCTCTGCCACTTGGCTATCTTGGGCAAATACCCACGCCCTGATAATGTAGTTTCAAGACAAAAACTCTGCCCCTGCTCAACTAACTTATCAATCTGCTTGAGCATAAGCTTACCTGCCTTCACAGATTCCTTTTCTGGCGCAAATGGTGAAAGCCCTGCTGCAATGAGGTCTGCATTTACAAAGTCATGCAACTGCAAAACGTCAGGTAAGAGCACCTTTGCAAAAGTGGTTTTGCCTACACCGTTAGGCCCTGCTAGTATGTAAATGTTTTTGGGCATATTATTTATTCATCTTACAGCTCGAGGTATGCAAAAAAGTAAAGGTATGCTATAATTAAACCACATATCTTGGCTACTTTTCCATTTCTAATTGAAGTAATGTTACTTGTTTTTTTTGTCAAGCTAGGTGAAGTGCTAGACGTTGTTATTAATATAATTAAACTTGGTATGATATAAAAGATGAGGATGCAAAAATCACAAAAGTACTACTCTTCAAACCCAAGCATTTTAGCAATTTCATTTGTACTATATTGTTTTTCTTGAGCTTGTTTCTTAAGCAATTCCCAAGTCCATACCTTCGTGTTTTCTTTATTGATAAAATCAAGCAACTTATCAAGAGATATTTTGTTTGCCATAATTACCTCAAAGTTTGGCAGACTAATCTCTCTTATTTTTTGGTAGTTTTCAATTTTAAATAGTTTTTTAAAGCTTTTGTCAGCTTCTGTAAAATGATTTTCTTCGTCATAATACGAAAGCATTTTTTCATCATCTCGTACTATGATATAACAATTTTTTTTATCTTTTAAAACATAAGCGTAGCCATTTTTCCTTTCACCAATGGTATTTAGGACTGCAATAAAACTTAAAGGTGTTCGAGAAAAGATATAAAGGACATCATAAACATCAAAGTACTGCTTACTTGCGTTATTTACAGTAAGCGTGTGAAAAGTATTCGCTTTAAATTTCACCTTCGAGTCCAAATTTAATATTTCAGCTAAATGAGTAAAATATTTCTGAGGAAGTAGACGTCTTCCTTTAAATGCAGAAATCAAATTTGGACGAGATATACTTAGCCTTTCAGCAAGTTCATCTCTGTTGAAAAGTTTTAAAGCCACTAGTTTTCCTAAATCCATATCTAAATCTTTTTTCATATTACTCAGCGTCTTTTTCATGATCAAGTGAATAACATTAAAATTGATGATACTGTTTGAAACTTTAAAAGTATCTTCACTTGACACAGGCGATGATATAGGGATAGCATTTTCATCGTGGATTCGATGTTTTCTTGTGAATAATCAAAAAGGGGTATGACATGACGAAAAAAGAAATTTCAAAAGAGCAGCTAGTGGAATTTTGTGAATCTCCTATCTTTGATGGTATCATTCAAAAAAATCATGAAAAATACAAAAAACGATGGTTAAAATGGGCTGGGAAGAAAGCAAAAATTAAGCTTGGGACGACTGTGTCATGGAATTGGGCGGGTCTATTCTTAGGTGAGTTTTGGCTATTTTATAGAAAGATGTACTTCATGGCTTCTTTCATTGTTTTTTTAAGAGCACTCATTGTGGTGTTGCCTTTATTTTTTCCACAAATGAACAATGTTCTATCATTTTTGTCAGTTATGCTAAACCTCATAGTCGCTACATACTCCTATGATTGGTACTTAACAAAGACTTACACTATGTACATAACATCTAAAGATAGTGATGACCAATCGCTTCAAAACGCTAAGGAATATTTTGAACAACAAGGAGGGGTCAGCTTAAAGAGCACAATTATTTACTTGGCGGTTTTAATTATATCCATTGCTGCAAGTGTATTGTATCTTATGGACGAGTCGCTAGCGAACAGTTCTTCACATTCAAAATCTACTTCACAGGATGTATATTCTGAACAAATTCAATCGGTACGCAGTGGAGTATTTGCTATAGACGAAAGTATTTATTTAGCCAATGCTTTGGAAAGTTACCCACTTTTCACTAGTTATACATGGGAAGAGCTTACTTCTTCACAAGGAAGGCATATAGTGAGATTTATAGCAGAATACGATATGCCAAAAGAAATGCTAGCACATGCGGTTGAGTTAAATTCAAAAAAAGTGTCACAAGTTAGAGTTATTTTTGATTTTGCTATGAATGTTAACGATGGTAGCTTTAGTCTTTATTCAGTACAAATTCTTGTTGATAATACCCCGATGCTAGTAAAAGGCTCCGCAACACAAAAATATGCCTTAGAACTGTTAACCAAAATATATCAATCTCAATATCTTAACGTAAAATATCTGGCTGATTGGCTAAGTGTTAAAATAGTTCATGATCTACCCAATAAGTGATAATAAAATACATCACTAAACGACTTAAATCATGTTTTATTTATAATGTCTCATCACAAATACCGTTGTCATTTTTTCATTTAATTTCAACTGTTAATTGTATGTAGGTTGTGTTAGATTAAGTAAATTAGACTAAATACACCTAAACGTAAATATTCAGGAGAAAATGATGTCACAACAAAAGCGTTATTCTAATGTCATAGATAGTCCCCTCGAGCCGGGCGGGAAGGACTCATTAGGTGTAGAGCCGCATGTTAAATCTTTAGTAGAGTTCATTAGGCTTGCTCAAATGCCAACCACCATGGCGATTCAAGGGGAATGGGGCAGTGGCAAAACGTCGCTCATGAATCAAGTAAGTCATCACTTGTGCGAAATGTCAGATTGTCAAAATTGTGATGATGAAGAAAAGCTTTATTACGGTATTTGGTTAAATACATGGCAATATTCTCTTATGAAATCGCAAGAAGAAACTCTTGTGTCTATCATTAAGAAAATTACTGATGAAGTTATTGGGATAATGAACAGACGACACCCTGAGCTTAAGAAAAATTTTGAAGAGGTACGCCACCTAGCAAAAAAAGTGTTTAAAGTTGGTGTAAAAGTTGCGCTAGGTTTTGCAGGTGGTGACCCCAATGCTTTGAATGATGAACGTATTGAAAAAGAAAGCTCTGATGTAAATCCCCTCGTGTTTCGTAAAGCCTTATCTGATGCCATAAAGCATTGTCTAAAGCTAGATAATGAAAAAGGTAGTAAGTATCGAGGTTTTATTTTCTTTATTGACGACTTAGATAGGCTAGACCCACCGGTAGCGGTGCAAATTCTTGAAATTTTAAAAAATCTCTTTGAAGTCAATCATTGTATATTTGTGCTTGCCATCGATTATGACGTAGTTGTTAAAGGCCTAGAACCTAAATTTGGGAAATTAACTGATAAAAATGAAAGAGAATTTCGCTCTTTCTTTGATAAAATAATTCAATTACCTTTTAATATGCCTGTTGGAAGATACGAAGTTGACACCTATTTAGCGCAAACGCTTGAATCAATAGGTTATTTTACAAAAGATGAGATGGGGCAAGAAGTCAAGGTAAATAATACTGAGAATATAGGGCAAGAGTTAAGTATCGCTGATGATAAAAAGCAAAAAAACAATAAAAGTAGACAGGATAAACTTGCAGTCATACTAGTTGAAATGATTCGACTTTCTACAGGGTTTAACCCTAGAGCAATTAAAAGATTAATTAATACTTTATCGTTAATTTTAATCATGCATAATAATAAACTTGCTGTTGTTTCTACAGGCGAAGAAGAAAATTTACAATTGACCGTAAGTGATAGACTACTGGCCTTTGGCCTTGTTTGCGTTCAAATAAGCTATCCTATTCTTTATAACTTCCTAGAAATTGAGCCAAATATAAAAGGGTGGGATGAAAAAACTGCTACAAAGCACTCACTACCCAAATTAGATAATGAAATCATTTCCAAGCTAGAAATAATGGTAGAATTTGATGAAGGCTGGGAACAAATCCTCTACAGAAAATGCATTAATGATGCGCACTTGGAGCCTCGAGCACCTTCAGTATCAAGTTTATTAAATATAATATGGGATAATATTCCAGGAGAAACAGATGATAAAATGATTGCTATTACAAAAGTTCTAGGTGTGGCTTCAGTGACTACAGTAAATACCTCTGAATCATCAATTGCAACCACTGAAAATCAACGAAAAAATATACGCTATGATAGTATTGAAGACTTTTTTTTCAATTACAAAATGTATGCTGAAGGCGGAAAGGTTCCAGATAATATCATAAAAGTTGCAAACGAAATATATAAAAAACTTACCATCGAATATTCAGAGTCAATACGAGTGAGTTTCTTAAAAGACGCTATTAGTTTTTATGTAAGGTCTAGCAAACGTAAATTCTTTTCAATGCAGCCATATTACGATGATGATGGATGGTTCATATTGTGGGACATAGAAGGGCGAGAAGGTTTCATTAATACACTTACACCTAATAAAGAAAATTCCTTAACAGAAAGCTTGTATAGAATCATTAAGCGTAGTTTTAATAAGCTAAAATAACATCTAATTCTACGAGGTAACACATGGCTAAGAAAAAAGTAAAACATGTACCTGGGAGCGGCATTTTCACCTTATTGGGAGCCGTAGGGATGATTACATTCGGGTATCAAATACCTCCAATGATTGCAGGTATAATTTTAAGCACACTTCTTGTATTTTTTATGATAATTTTTTATTTTACCTTTAGTGGATTTGCAAAAAAATACCTTAACAAAGAATCAGCAGTACGAGTGATAGACATTAAGAACTGTTTGCCAACTGTAGACGCTATCAGCATGATGATTTTGATTTTGTTTGTTTGTGCTCTTATTGTCTTGAATCATGATATGCTTGAATACAAAGTTGGATCACTTTTTGTCTGTATTATTGCGTGCATGCTTGGTATAGTAGAAGCGAAACATCTTGCAGTACGTTATTTAGGTGTTATCGTTGATGAGCAAAGAGACTTTGTTGCATTTGCGTATGACATGGAAAGTTACACGATTTCTGATTATATCACATTACGGTTTATAAAAGATTATTGTAGTGTAGATACTATTCCTTTATCAGAAATTAATCGTCTTTCTCGGGGTAGAGGGGTAGAACTTTATATGCATGGTGATTTTGGTTCTCGTGGTTTGCTATTTTCAAGTAAGCAAAAACGCGATGAGGCGTTGGCCATGATTAAAGAATTGAATTCAAGTAATACCAAATTATTGCCTGATATTGAAGGTTATTAAAAATTAAAACAAGCTAGAAAACTTTATAATTACATCTGACACAAAAAAAGCGGCAGCCTCAAAACTACCGCTTTTTTTATTTTAACTAGTCTTGTTTTTATCTACAATTCATCATCGGGAATATCTGGTCTTATTTCAAAGCCCCCCCTAGAGTATGATGGGCTTGGTTCTGGTTTGGGGTTGGGGTGTGTCTTATCTTTTGTCTTGTCAGCTTTGGTTTTTTTATCTGCCTTGGCCTCTGCTTTTTTGTCTGCGCCTCGTTTGTATTCATTCAAATATTTGCTAAGGGTTGGCGGTTTTATATCTATCCCTTTTTCGTGTAAAAGCTGTACTATTTCTGGTATCTCAAAGTCACGATTTTTCATCTTGAGAAGTACTGGGGCTAGGATAAATATGGCCTCACGCACAGTGAGGGTGCGGTTTCCGTCAAGGCGGAGTTTAGGTTGTCTTAATTTGTTCAGCTCTTGTCCGATGGCTTTTACTTGGGATGCAGTGAGTGTCATAATTTTTCTCCTGTGATTTATCTTATGATTTATTGATGTGGTGATTAAGTCAGATTGCATTTTGCCTTTTTGCGGCCTTATGGCAGCAGGGGGTCAAGGGGAACGCTTG
>CAYJPT010000133.1:0-6304 GCA_964372165.1 uncultured Desulfovibrionaceae bacterium
TTGCTCTCATTTGGCGTGCAAAGTAGGCACAATTGCCTACTTTGTAAGGAAACGCATAATATGTTTTTTGACTTGTTGATTTAATCAGCGTTTCCTTAAAATATTCCTAAAGACAAGTACGAGCCTTACGTACAGATATAAAAATATCTTGTAATGAAACAATGCGCCGATAATTTTTCCGTATCTCTAAACCCTTAGGTGATAAAGTGTCTTCTGGTGCTTCCATGTAGGTGCGAACTATATATCTATCAGTTAAAATATTATCAATAAGTTCAATTATGGTATCAACTAATGATGGGAAAAAGTTAACAATTTCATAAGAAAGTTCACTAAGTAGGCTAACAGCTTCTATAGTCATTTGATAATAACTAATACGTGTGCCCTTGAAAGTTCGCTCATGTAGATCTTCCAGAATACGTACTTTTCTTGCTTGTTGTATATAGCTAACTCTTTTTAATAATTCATGATGGGCTTCACGATTCATATCAAAATCATTTTCTTTTTCAGGCGATTGTAGGTAGTTATTTACAACACTTTCAACCTTGGCAAAAAAATCATCACTGTAGCTTATGATGCGGCGTTGATGCTTTGTAAGCCAAGTATAAAGAAATTTAATTCTTTTTTCTTCTGTATCTGTATTTTCAATTACTTCAGTTCGTTTATAAATGATTCTACCTGCATATTCACCGCGCACAATATCATTAAGGCGTAAAAACATATTACTGCTATCTCTAATAATATTAAGCCCTTCTAGTGGAACTCCCGTTATCGGATGCAATACTTCTTGCTTAAAAACGGATAAAGCACGGTCTTGGCGCACGTTGGCTGCATTAAAAGCATGTTGATGATATGTAACCCTGATAATAACAACACGATTTTCTTCATCAAGGAAAAAACCGCCTTTATCAATGGCTTGCAAAGCTTCTTGTTGGTCATTATCAACACTGATAAGGGCAATTTTTTCAACATGGGGATAGCGGCTATGGTTACCTATACCCATATAGGTGGTGATGGTGCGATCTGTTTGCCCAAGGACACGCAAAAGGAATTTTTCGTTCATATTATGCAGTTTTCGAGCAAAAAGTGCACTTGACGTGCGTCGCTCAGAAACTACAGGAAAACCATAAAGTTCCATAAGATATTGATATACAAACATCCTATTGCGTTCATACATCTCGTTATCACCATAGACAAATTTACCAATACGCATACCAAAGCGTTTTAATTCATTGTCTATATCAGAAGGAAATGAAGCAAAAATTCCATTTAAATGAAATTGCCCAAAATTGTCTGTTGCAAGAACATGTGCGCGGTCAAGTTTTAATAAATATGGTAACAATGCCGGATAATAATCTAATAACGATGTATCCAGTCTTCCGCAATATTGTCTAAATTCGTCTTGAATTACCCTTGGCAAACGTGTAGCTATTGTTTGAACGTTTTGTTTAATGATAGGTTCTTCTAAAGGGCAAAAATCTCCTTCAGGTGCGTGAACTGCATTAAGCACAGGGTGAATAATATCATATTGAAAAATTTCAGAAAGATATTGCAAAGGACGTGCAAAAGCCACTAAGGCAAAACCTGGTAGGTGAGTATATTCCCACATATCATTATCAAAAGATGGCAAAAGCTCTCTAGCTTCAACTAAGGGGTAATTTTTTGTAGTTTGGTATGGTTTGACAAGACAGTAACGAATATGTACAGAATTAAGAAAAGAATATAGTTCTTCAAGAGTGTTAACTTCAATAACATTCTTGAAAGAAGTTTCATTAGACCAAGGATAACCATCCTTAGTGAATATTTTTTTCCAAGGGACCATAACTTCTTACCCATGAAGTAGATAAAAAAAATTGTGCAGTTTTATACAAGCTCAGCAAAAGTATAGTACAAAATTTTTTTTTAAATTTCTAGTGTTTTCTACCGATATTATAGATGTTTTTTTGTTTTATGCTCATATTAGTACGAAAAGCTATTGCGACTCGTCACGGGCTTTGGTAAACTTATAAAAAGAATAGGAAATTAACCCATATATCAAGACTGTACAAAAATATGAAAAAAGAAAATAGTATTCAAAATCAGCTACTTGCAGTTGTGTGCAGTGTTTTTGATGCATACTCGGCAACGCTCTACCTACCTAGTGACACAGGCAATGAATTTGAACTTGTGGCTTCTTTTTCTCTTGGAGCTCAAGAAGATTTTCGTCAAGTCCTTTTACCAGGTCTTGGTTTAGCTGGTTGGATTTTGCGTAACAATCAACCACTTGTTGTAGCAAATTTTGACCAACACCACAGTAATCTTGGCTATTATGCTGAAGGTGTTGACGTTAGCATAAAAGCCTTTATGGGATGTCCGGTACCTGCTGGAGGAGTGCTTTGTGTTGACAGCAAAAGGCAATACTCATTTTCAGATAAAGATAATAAAATTTTGCAGATGTTTGCTGATATTGCCAGACGACAAAGCGGAGTGGGTGGCAGTACTGATTTAACAGGTAATATACCTGAGTACTTTGTGAATCTTGGTGTAGTGCAAGGATTACGTTTTCAGCATAAGCGTTGGAGTGTATTTTTGCAAAACTTCTTAAATATTGTGGTTAAGACTACCAAATTTGATTATTGTGCTTTTGCATCAATTGACCATTCTGGTGAAAACTACATTCTTGAAGGTGAATCTACACCTATATTGCTTAAAGAACATGCAAATATTACTTTACCTTTGAGCAGTGGCATTGTGGGTTGGTTATTACGTGATGAGGGACAAGCTATTTTTTTTGAAGGCTTTAACGAGAGCGGGCCACCTTCATTTTTTGGTAATTTTCCAGATTTCCCTGCATTTCGTGCTGTGATTTGCATGCCCATTGTGGTTGATAAATCGGTGCGTGGTGTACTGTGTCTTGGACGTTATGACGCTCATGTTATGGATGAAGCTTTGCGTAGTTTTGTTCATCAAAGTCTTGATCATTTAGCTTTATTTTTAGAAAATTTATACCTAAAAAGTCGCTTGCATGCTCTTTTGCCTAAAGCTGTTGTACATAGTGATAGCAGTTATGACAGCAATGGGGACATTTATAGAGAGGAAGAATAATGTTTGCCCGTTTAGCTGAATTTTTTGGAAAAAGAATTGCTATGGACCTTGGCACTGCTAACACCTTGCTCTACACAAGAGAGCATGGCATTGTGCTTAATGAACCATCAGTTGTAGCTGTTGATACTCTTGAAAATAGAGTAGTTGCAGTAGGCGCACAAGCTAAGCAATTTATAGGTCGTACTCCCAAGGGCATTAGAGCAATTCGACCTATGAAAGATGGAGTTATCTCTGATTTTGATATTACTAAGGAGATGATTTCTTACTTTATTCGTAAAACTATTACCGGAATACGTTTTGTAAAGCCAAGTATTGTTATTTGTGTACCAACAGGTATTACGCAAGTAGAAAAAAAGGCTGTAATTGACGCTGCTTTACTGGCCGGAGTACGTGATGTACGACTTTTGGAAGAACCAATGGGTGCAGCAATTGGTGCAAACCTTCCGGTGCGTGAACCGCTTGGTAATTTAGTTGTAGATATTGGCGGTGGCACATCAGAAGTTGCTGTTATTTCAATGTCAGCTATTGCTTCTGCTGCATCTGTGCGTGTTGCAGGTGATGCCATGGACATGGCAGTTAGACGTTATTTACAAGATGTATTTCAGCTGCAAGTTGGTGATAACACAGCTGAAAATGTAAAGAAAATACTAGGCAGTGCTGTTCCTATGCCCAATGCACCCTTACTTGATGTATCTGGTAAGGATACTGTACAAGGCATTCCAAAAGTTGTGCGTGTTTCTGAAGGTCATGTGCGCGAAGCTTTGCAAGACTGTTTACGTACTATTATAAATGCAGTGTTTTCAGCTCTTGAAAAAACGCCGCCTGAACTTGCTGGCGATATTTATCGTAATGGTGTTTTGTTAGCTGGTGGTGGTGCTTTGCTTAAAGGGCTTGACCAACGCATAACTCAAGAAACACGATTAAAAGTTATTGTTGATAATGACCCACTTACCACTATAGTGCGAGGTGCAGGAAAAACTATTGAGGATATGCAGGGTTTTGAGCGTACTTTTATAAACTAAAACTTTTAATGCTTCCAACTTGTATGTTGTGATAGATAAGTTGTTGTTTTTAAAAAACATTATTTAGCTAGTTCAAATCAGATAAATATTCTAAAGTCCCATTAGTAGTAAGCTCCAATATATTACTACCTAGCATATCTTTAAAATGAGTGACAAAGCCTTGCAGTTCAACAAAATCAAGCCAAAGTAGTGAACTATTTAATCTTTTTTTGCTTGCCTCATCAATGGTGCAAACAAAAAATGTGCTGTGTTGGTATTCTTTTAAGGTAAATTGTTCAAACTCTAATTCTATTTTTGTATTAAAAAGTGCATTTTGTAGACGATTATTGGCATATTCACGAGCTTCACCTGCATAAACATCAGTTATTGGTAAATCTAATGTTTCACTTTTACGAAAATGTTGTAGCAATACTCGTCTTTGTCCATCATATAAAATTAGATAGACTTTGCGATGTGGTAATTTTTGTTGAATAATTTGCTTTTGAGGTAATACCATGAATGGATTGTCATTTTTATCAATGACTTCAAGTAGTAATGGCTCAAGAGGTAAGGTGTAGGGATAGTTTTTCATGCAAGATACCCTTATAAAAAAAATGGATTTTACTTCATTAAATGCACAAGACGCTAAAAAAATTGCTGAACTTGAGGCACAATGTTTTACTTTACCTTGGAGTGTTGAACAATGTTCCTTAGTATTTAAGCAAAAACATTTTTTTTCTTTTGGTTTAAAATTAAAACAGGGTATTTCGCAGTTAATTGCATATATTTCATTCTATCAAGTTTTAGATGAAATGGAAATATTGAATATTGCAGTACTACCTCAATTTCGTCGAAACGGTTTAGGACAATTTTTATTGATAAACACCTTGCAAATTGCAAGTAATATGGGTATGACTACGGTCGTACTTGAAGTGCGCCCAAGTAATGTTGCTGCGCGCAAATTATACGAGGGTATAGGTTTTAAGCATATTGGCAATAGACCTAAATACTATACTGATACCGGTGAAGATGCCCTCATTTATAAGCTAATCACATGATTTAGGAGAGAAATATGTCAAAATTAATGGCTGCTAACTGGAAAATGTTTAAAACTCGATCCGAGGCAAAGCATACCATAAGTGACCTATGCTCAAAGCTTACAGCATTACCAAGCAATAGGCAAGTACTCTTATTTGTGCCTTTTACATCTATTTTGGACGCTACAGACGCAATGGACAAATCTTTGCCTATGGCCATTGGAGCACAAAACTTTTATCCTGCTGAAAATGGTGCTTTTACCGGTGAAATATCATTGCCTATGCTAAAGGATGTGCAAGCTACTTGGGTTTTAGTAGGCCATTCAGAGCGCAGACATATTTTTGGTGAAAATTTTGACTTTATAGAAAAAAAATCAGCTTATGCTTTAGAAAATAAATTTAATGTTGTTTTTTGCGTTGGCGAAACACTTACTGAGCGCGAAGACGGAAAGCTTCAAAGTGTTTTAAGTGCTCAACTTGATTGTCTTGCACGTTTGCCTAAAGAAGCAAATATTGATACATTTGCCGTGGCATATGAGCCTGTATGGGCCATTGGTACCGGTAAAGTTGCAGGGCCGGAAGAAATTGTTGAAGCGCATGGCTTTGTGCGTGAAATTTTGAAAGAAAAACTTGGTGACTTGGGTGCGCAAGTGCGTATTTTATACGGCGGTAGTGTTAAACCAGAAAATACTGCTGAAATTATAGGACTTGACAATGTAGACGGTGTGCTGGTAGGAGGCGCATCTTTACAAGCTGAAAGTTTTGCAAAAATTGTGCAGGCATAAATATATGGTAGGAGGTTCTTTGTGCAAACACTTATTTTAACTTTGCATAGCATTGTATGCGTTTTATTGGTTATTCTTGTTTTATTACAGTCCGGTAAGGAAGGTATGGGCGTTATTTTTGGTGGCGGCGGCGGTTCTGTTTTTGGTAGTGGAGGTGCAGGTGGTTTGCTTTCTAAAATGACAGCCTTTATGGCAGTACTTTTTTTGTTTACCTGCTTAAGCTATACTTACATTACTAGTACCCCAACCAGTGATGAATCAGTTATTTTTAATACTCCCTTGGAGCAAGTTCCGGTAGACTCACCGGCTGCTGCGCCAAGCACCGAGCAAAATGCAAAGCCTGAGCCAGCTGCTCCGGCAACAACTGAATCAACAACCAAACAATAACTTTAAGGGGCTG
>CAYJPT010000134.1:0-6205 GCA_964372165.1 uncultured Desulfovibrionaceae bacterium
CCACAGGGCAAATGAAGGCATTTACTTAATATTAATGTATAAGTCTTGAAACTTGTATTTAATAAATGAAATGCTTGGCTCAAAGTTTGCATAGTTGATGGTGATGCTGTCATTACTACGACGGGAAAAACTATGTCATTTAATTTTAATATGCAAAAAATACTCGATTATCGAGGACAATTGGAAGAAGAAGCCAAGATAAAAATGGCAGAAGCTCAGCGTATGCTTTTACACGAAGAAAACCGCATGCAAGGGCTTAAAGAACAGTTATTTGAAAAAGAAAGAGAATTGTATGCAAATATTGAAGCTGATTCAGCTTCTCGATGGTTGCTAGAAAATTATATTAAAGGCTTAAGAGAAGATATTGCACAAACCTCTTTACGTTTAAGTCATTTAATAGAACTTGTAGAACAGTGCCGCACATTAGTAATTATGCGTGCGAAAGACTATAAAATATTAGAAAAATTAAAAGAAAAACAGCAGGAGCGTTATTATGCTGCAGAAAAAGAACTTGAAAGAAAAATTAACGACGAAACAGCAACCCTCCGCCATGCGTTCACAACTTTCTAAAATTTGTCGCTTACTTATATGTTTTGGCGTAATGAAGGTGGCTTTGCTTGTGGCTTTGGCTGCAGGTTATTCTTTGCCTGAATTTCAGTTTTTAAATTTAAGCACAGAACAAGTAGCAAGTAATGAAAACACTGCCCAACAAGAAGTTGCTAAGCTTGATAAACAAATTCCTGTAGCTGCTGAAGTGAGCGAAAAAGAAATTGCACCAAATGCAATTGCACCAATAAATGGACAAGATCCGCAAGGTGCTGCAGCTGTGCTTGCAGCTAAGCAACATAAACCAAGCCAAGATAGAGTAATGGCTGAAGTGGCACAATCACCTGCAATTATACAAACTGTTGGAAGTAGGGTAAAGCCTCAAGCACCAGAGCAGGATAGCCCAACGTGGTGGAATAATATTTTGGCCATTACTTCTTTGCCAGTGCCGCTTCTTGGGCTTGACCAAGTAGCTTATGCTGCAACATTAAATGCACCGCCGCCACCTGCAATACCAAGCACACAAGCTTCATCTCCATTTGCACCGCCGCAGCAAAATCCAGCCCCTGCAGCCCCTGCTCAAGTGCTACCTGCTGGTACTGCTGGTCCACAAGTTGGTGGCTCTCAATCAAATTTATTAGTACCAAATCCAAATCCTCCGGCACCCAATGTAAATGCTTATGTATCCCCTGAAGATCCAATGCAAAAGCAACAAGAATTGGCACGTCGTGAGCAAGAATTGTTAATGCTTAAAAAGCAAACTGAGCAACGCTTAAAAGAATTGCAAGCTGCAGAGCGTAAAGTGCAAGATATGTTGAAGGAAGCTAAAAGTGTTGAAGGGTCAAAAATCGATGTTTTAACAAACATGTACATTAATATGAAGGCAAAGCAGGCTGCTAGGGCAATAGAAACTTTAAGTGAGGAAACTGCTGCTAAAATTTTGATTAACATGAAGCCTAAGCAAGCAGGTGAAATTTTAAGTTACACCAATCCTGCCAAAACTGCAAAGTTGACGGAAATTTTAAGCCGCATGAAAATTAATAATTAGCTGGGAATATTAATTATTGCATGTATGATTTTAAGCTCAAATGAAATATTTTTTGGTGGATTTGTTGCCTGAAAGTTAAATAAAATGTACATAAATTTACAGTATTGTTACTTTAGCTTTTAACCTCACAAATTAAAATGCAGTGTACATAAATTATATAAAATGTTTTTTCCTTTGACTAATGTACATTTTTTTTATAGAGAGTAAATCAGTCAACCCGTTAAAAAAAGCATAGGTTTTAGCATGCGTATTTTCCTTTCCATTTTTTTGGTTATAGCTTTTAGTTTAGGCTTGAATCTTTCTGAAGCATTTAGTCATGAAAGTTATCTTACTGGTAAGGTAGAATTAAATACAACTCATAAAACTTCTTCGAAGTTGAAACCTGCACAATATTGGTATAAAAATGGTGAGCCTCAAGGTGACAAAGGTGAACTTTGGGAGAATGGCACGTCTATAGAAGATTTGAACCGTAGACGTGACCTCAATACTGCAAAAAATACCAAACAACAGCTTAATCGACAAAATATTGTCAAAAAGCAATCAGTAGCATTTAATCATAATGCCAAACATCAGCTTAAAAGTATTGAAGAATATGATAGAACACTTGATGATAAGCCTTTAAATTTGGCTGCTGCACAATTAGATACTGACAGTTTGGTGGAAAAAAATACTTGGCGACCAACTTTAACAGAGCCAATAAAAATTGATGAACCTGTTTTGAAAACGCAACGTAGTGTTTTTGGCGCATATGCTCACGTTGTTGATGACGGAAATTTCCATGTTTCTGCCGGCCCTGAAGTACACCTTGCTGAAAGTATGTACTCTCCTCTTGATGATAAAAACGAACCACCAACCAATGCCGAGCTTGGTATGGGTATGAAATTTTTGTGGAATTTTTAGCGTTTACATCTTCTTTTTGTGTGATGCATGTATTGTTTTCCTGAAACAAAAATCACTTTCTACTCTTAAGTTTTTCTAGAATTACCCGATTTTATTTTTATGTAAAAAGTTGATATGCGCTTGTGTGCTTGACTATTGTAGACTAGCACAATTAGCTGGGACGCATTAGCACGCTTTTTGCATGAAGTTTTATGCCCTGAATAAATGGGGCAAGAACTTCCACGTGAGGGTAGGTTTATGTCAAGTAGCACATCTGGCGGTATATTTTTCTCAGGTATCGGTAGCGGTACTGACTTTACCGAGCTTGTAAGCAAACTCGTTGAGGCTGAGTCATATCGTTTATATGGGCTTGAGGACTCCCGTGAGACGGCCATGGAAACTTATGAAGCCATGACTGATCTTATTAGTTCTATTACTGAAGCTAAAGATTCCTTAACTCAGCTAAATTCTCCGTCAAAATTTCTATTAAAGTTAGCCTCCAGCAGTAATGAAAACCTTGTGACTGCAAAAGCTGACTCAGAAGCTGTAGATGGCAACTTTAGTGTACATGTTCAGCAGCTTGCAAGTAATGCTATTTGGGCATCCAAAGAAACTTTTGCAAGTAGAACTACAAACATTAACCCAACAGCTGATACAACACTTACTTACTCCTACAAGGGACAAACTCACACAATAGACGTACCACGTAACACCACGCTTGAAGGGCTTGCCTATATGATTAATGAAGATAGGGCAAACCCCGGTGTGAAAATGCAAATTATTAATACTGCCGAAGGTTATACTTTTCAAATGGCAGGCACAGAATCAGGGGCAAATGCCAATTTACAAATTCAACCATCGTCGCTATTAGGTTTTGGCAGTAGTGGTAGCAGTTGGGAAACTTACACAACTATTACTGGCACTGATAATATCGGTGCAAGTCAAACTCCATCGACCTTTACTTATGATATGATTCTTGATGATGGTACTGTTGTTCCATCTTTTTCAATGAGTGGTGACGCAACACAGCAAGAGCTTGTCACGGAAATGAACACCAGAGCCGGACGCAATGTTGCAGATATTGATTCAGCTACCGGAAAGTTGACCTTAAGTGGTGTAAAAAGTTTAACAACAGAAATTGACGGTACGGCTCAGCCAGCTTTGGAAGTTGAACCTACGATGACTGGTTCATTTGCGGGCGATCTTACAACGCCTGTGAGCGCTGGAACGTACACTTTTAAAGATGTAGATGGTAATAACTTTGACGTAGTTTTGACGGCTGACGGTACTGTTAGTGATTTATTTACTAAATTGGGCGAGACTCCAGGGGTATCAATAACAGCTGAGTCTGACGGTGCAGGTAATACAAACCTTAATTTCACAGGCATTACGGGTATAGTGAATACACCTGGTATAAACTTAAATCCAAGTGCACCAAATTATACTTATTCAACTGATGCTGTAGCCACTGACGCCATACAGGCAGGTATTATTCCGCATACATTTGATTTAAATATAACCCCAGATTCTGGTCCTGCTTATGCAGTTACTCTTAACACTGGCATGAACTACGATCAAATGATTCAGGCCATAAATGATGCATCTCCTGCTGGTGTAAGTGCTGCCATTGATGCAACTAGCGGCAAGTTGGTTATAGATGGTATAAGCTCTTTGACTTCATCTTCAAGCGAATTTACCGATAAGATGAACTTTAGTGGGCGTGTTACATCTTCTGATGGTTGGACAATACAAGAATCCAGAAATGCTGAATTTAAGCTTGATAACTTTGAACAAATTTTAACCTCAAGCACCAATGAAGTTACCGGAGTTATTGAGGGTGTAACCTTAAGCCTAAAAGGCACAGGTACTGCTCAAATAAGTATTGCCTCTGATACAGATTCAGTAAAGGCAAATATTCAAACTGTGCTTGATGCTATTAATTCTGTTATATCTAAAGTACAAGATTTAACTGCTATTAGTGATGACCCAAACAGCACCTATGTTGATGAGGATTCAAATACAAACTATAATTTGCAAGGCACTTTAAATGACTCTGCCTTGACTGGCGAATATAGCGTTAATAACTTTTTGTCACGCCTTAAAGACGAAGCCATTAGTAGACCTAGTGGATTTCAAAACATGACAGGGGATGATATTTTTAGTGGAGACTTAATAGCCACGTTATCTCAAATGGGTATTAAAACCGTTACGGATGTTGAAGATCCTAATTTTGGTCTTTTTGCTATCGCACCATCAGGTTTTAGCGAAGAATTACAAGCCTTAGATCAGCAAAACTTTGATGAAGCTTTAGCAAAAAATATTGAAGATGTTATTAACTTTTTTGCGGCTGATGATTCTGGTGTTACTTCATCTGGTGACTTTGGTTATTCAAACCATATTGATGGTATAACAGAGCCTGGAACTTATGAAGTGTCATATAGAGTTATTGATGCGGCAACTAATGCAGCTGAAGTAACCATTAACGGTGTGCGCGCAAGCAGGAGTAGCGCAGACTCAAATGTATACACTGTTCCTGGTCCTGGTCCACAGCAAGGTCTTAGTATTACATTATACGACCTTGAATATAATGTTGAAAAAACAGGTACTGTTTCCATTCAGCGCGGTCTAGTGCCTTCTATGGAATCATTTTTTGAAAAAGAACTACAATTTCGTGCTCCAAGTGCTGAAGATCCAACCATTGGTCAAAATAATGGACCACTGATGATTGCACAAAACAATTATAAAGAGTTGGTCGACAATTTAGATGCACAAATTGGTAATGAGTTAACTAGGTTAGATTCATACGAATATTATCAGCGTATGAAGTTTGCACGATTAGATACTTTGCTTGGTGAGTATAACAATCAAATGACTAACCTTAACCAACAATTAGCACAAATTGGTTAATTAACATTTGATTTATAAATTATAATTTAAGGCTTGGGTGCGTATTTGCACAAGTCTTAAGTAAGATGAAAAGGATAAGAGAATACTATGAATAAGGCAGCACAAGCTTATTTCCAAACTGAGGTTAGCACTACCGACCAAGGGCAATTACTACTATTGCTTTATGATGGTGCTTTGAAGTTTTTACAACAAGCTAGAGAAAAAATGCTTGAAAAAGACTATGCCGCCAAAGGCATCCTTATTTCAAAGGTTATTGATATAGTAAATGAGCTTTCAAGCACGCTTAACCTTGAGCGTGGGGGAACTTTGGCAGAAAATTTAAATAATTTATATTTTTTATGTACAACGCGTTTACTGCAAGCCAATTTAAAAATGAATGTAAAACAGCTTGATGATGTTGTTGATATACTACAAGGCTTGCGTAATGCTTATGCAGAAATTATTACTACACCTGAAGCCAGAAAGCTTTCTGCTCAAATAGCTGCTAAACTTAATACTGATGCAAGCTTGACACAACGCACTGCACATTTAAATACTCAAGCAACACCTATGGGAGGATATGCAGGTAAAAGGCAAGCTCATGCAGCCTATGGGCAAATGCAAAATAGCGCAGGCGCTACAGGCAACATAGCTTTTCCTGTTACACCACCAAGCCAGCAAACTGGCGGTAGTTAGTAGCAAGTAATACTCACTACTTGGGTAACAAAAATAGGCTTAATTAAGACTCCCGCACAACGCATTGTGCAGGAGTCAAATTGATGACAAACCTTGAGTTTGAAAAATATATTTTAAGACTCCTGCATAATTCATTGTGTGGAGTCTTTT
>CAYJPT010000135.1:0-6179 GCA_964372165.1 uncultured Desulfovibrionaceae bacterium
AGGGCGAATGAAGGCAGTGTGCCTTTCTGATTTATTCTGCAAGCAGAATAAATCACAGACTGATGACAAACCACCTTTCAGGCGTTTGTGCCGCCTAAGGCAGACAAGCTGCCTTGGCAGTAAGGCACGAAAATCAGTCACTTTACGGCGAAGCAAAGCTCCGCCTATCTTTGCTCTCTGTATCCGTAAGGTTCGCAAGCTCACCTAACGGCTATGCTTCGCACCCTTCGGGCAGGTTTCCTGATTTATCGGGTCGTGCTGACTTTGTCAGCACTCTGTGATTTATTCTGTTTGCAGAATAAATCAGCATTTCCTTAGTTACATATTTTGTTTGGTGTCAGCCAGTTGAATGTGGCGTAAGCAAACACCTTGCGGCATATCATACGCAAATTTAATAGTTGTAGCTACATCTTCAGCGGTAATACTTGTAGCACCAACGGAATGCATCCACTCCTTATACCCCTTAATAATATCGACATTGGTGGTATGCCCCAAAAGTTCCGTAGCCACAGCACCAGGGCAAATAGTAATAACTCTTACATTATGTGCAGAAAGCTCTTCTCTGGCCACTTCGCTAAGCCCGACTACGCCGTACTTTGAAGCACAATAAGCTGCATGGTTTCCAAAAGCTTTAACCCCGGCAATGGAAGATATGTTTATGATTGTACCGCATTGCTGAGCTTTCATGTCGGCCATAACAATTTGCATGCCGTTCATTACACCAAGCACGTTAGTATCAAGCATGGTTTTCCACTGCGCTGCGTCTTGGTCTTCCAAACTACCAAGCATCATAACGCCTGCATTGTTGATGAGTAAATCAGTTTTACCATATTGAGCTTCAGCCTCACGAATTGCGCTCTCAAATTCTGCTTTATTGGTTACGTCCACCTTTTTGCAGATGGTGTTTGGCAAATTCATGGCCTCCACCAACTCAATTCTACGAGCAAGAAGCAAAAGAGGATGTCCTGCCGCGCTAAATTGTTCTGCCAACACTTTACCAAAACCAGAACTAGCACCAGTAATAACAACGAGTTTTTTCATTATTTTCTCCAATGTTTAAATTTAATATTTTTACTAAAGGTTTTTATCAAAAAAATCTTTGAGCTTTTGAATAGAATCTTTCATAAATTTGGGATTATCATACAAGTCAGTATGGAGCGCATCCTTTATGATATAAAGTTCTTTGGGTTCAGCGGCTTTTGCGTACGCTTCTTCACTAAAATAAACAGAGCTTGCCTTGTCACCCATGATAAACAATAAAGGACGTGGGGCAATGGTTTCAATGTCGATAAGTGGATAAAAAGTCAGCAAACTTGCATTGCTCACAAAAGTATAATCTGTTGAGGCACGAGGATGTGCGCCACGGGCAGTTCTATAATACTCATAAAATTCATTAGGTCCCTTTGTGGGTATATTGCTAATATAATGTGGCTTACCGGCGGCAAAATCCTTTGTTCTTTGCTCTGCCATGGCACTTAGCAGCGCAGCACGCTTTTCCGGCGTCAATTTAGCATTACGTGCAAAGCCTTGCTTTCTGTTTCTTTCACCCATATCAACCAAGCTCACGGTGGCAATGGCCTTCATGCGTGGGTCGATTTTTGCTGCGCCTATGGCATAGCCACCAGCACCACAAATACCTAAGACGCCAATGCGATTTTTATCAACTAACTTATGGTTGCTCAAAAAATCCACGGCGGCACTAAAATCTTCCACACGCACATCAGGCATTTCTGTATTGCGTGGTTGACCGCCACTTTCACCATAAAAAGCAGCGTCAAAAGCCAAGGTTACAAAGCCAAGCTCGGCAAGTTTTTGTGCATGTAAGCCTGCTGTTTGCTCTTTATTGCCACCAAAGGGATGCCCTACAATAATGGCAGGATACTTTTTAGATGTGTCAATGTTTTTAGGGACGTACAAATCGCCTACAATTTCAATGGATATTCTGTTCTGGAATTTTACTTTTTCCACTGTTGCCTTGGGGCTGTCACCGGGAGGAACCGGAGCGGCATAGGCAAAGGATGTAAAAGCCAATAAAAATGTTAAAATTGTTAGAAATGCATAATTTTTCCTATACATAGCAAAATCTCCCATGTTGATTTTAAAAGACAAGTTGCCAAAAACCTTATATGTACAAGCGACTAATAAATAGTTAACGGCATTCACAACTTTCAAAGCAAAATTTCATTGCCTTTTTTTCTATTATAGTACAAAATACTATTTAGAGATTTTTTACTTGTTCAAAAAAATCTTGTCAATACGGTACATTATTTTCTCTTAGGGAAAGGAAGGTGACTAATGGAAAAAATAGTAGTGGCTTCAGAAATTGAAGTAACTTTGAAAATGATAGGCGGAAAATGTAAGCCACTGATTTTATATATGCTTGCCGAGGATGGCACCAAACGCTTTAAAGACCTTATGCGCGAGGTCACAGGCATTTCACAAAAAACTTTGACCAATCAATTAAGAGAGTTAGAAGTTGATGGCCTCATTTTGCGCCAAAGTTTTAACGAAATCCCCCCTAGAGTGGAATATTCTATTACGGAGAAAGGCTTAACGCTTATGCCCATTCTTGAGCTTATGTGCGAATGGGGTGAGAAAAATGCCGATGAGCGTTTTGTTTTAACAAATCCTGCATGTGTAGCGTAGGAAAAATGAATGAGTATATGGCACTTAAATGCGCACACCTTATATCTTTTCATTCTGTCAAAAACAAAAAATGACTAAGATGCAGCTGATATTACACAAGATGTCTTTATCAAATTTCAAGAAAAATTTTCATCAATAAAAGAAGCATCTAAGGCAAAACAGTGGCTATACTCAGTTGCCAGAAATTCTGTGTATGATTTTTTATAGGAATAAGAAAATACAAGAGAAAGAGATTGATAGTATTGAAAATATTCCTTTTGTTAATAATATTGAGAATCTAAATAAAGACTCCTGCGCAGTTCATTGTGAGGAGTCTTTATTCAGACATGGGGCAATTGCCAGCCGAAGAGTTAAAAAACGTATTGAAAAAAAGTACGTTGGAATTTGGATACAGCCTGGAAACATTTATAAGTTGACAAATTTCTATGGTTTTTGCTTTTATTGGCTTTTATGAATATATTAGTCACTATAGAATGACAGAAAACATATTTTTTCAAACATGGCCACAAAGGCTGCTAAATTATAGGTAGGTGTATTTATGTTAAAATTTATCGGTGAAATTAAAACTCCTTATGAAACTGTGAACGATTGCCCTCGCAATATTAGCAAAGATGGCCCAATATGCACACTTGCTCTTTATGAAGAATATCAAAACGGCCTTAAAGGCTTACAGGCCGGAGATAAAATTCTTATTCTGTATTGGTTAAATCTCTCTGAAGATGCGCCTATGGAGCAAAGTCCTCCAGATGATACAGTCAAAAGGGGGGTGTTTTCTTTGCGTTCTCCTCATCGCCCTAATCCCATAGGAGCTGCCGTTGTAGGCATTGAAAATATCAACGAGAACGTGATAGAAGTAAAAGGTCTTGATTGCGTAAGTGGCACAAAACTATTAGACATAAAGCCTGCAATTATGGATGAGCTGTCAAAATAACTTGTTCCTAAGAAAGTATAACAAAACCTTGTTTACACTTGTTCACTTGGTTCTTTCCACATGAGGTCATTGGCAAAATCGGCGTAAAGCCTTGCATGTTTTTCTGTATAAATACCGCCGGCGTGTAAAAAAGCTTCGTAATGTATATCCCAAGGTGTTTGTATTTTAGCCTATCATCCTTGGTTGTTTGCTTTACACGTATGTGTGCCTTTGTCGTACCAATAAATAACCTCACCGCAATGGGGCAAGTGCTTTCAGTGGTTTTCTTTTCAACCCATGTGTGTACGCCACAAGACGCTCCGGATGCGTTAGGGCATAATATGTGTGCTGTAGCAAAAAGCACCATACCCACACCGCATTGTAAAAATACGCTAAAAAATGTTAATGACATATAACTAAACATAATTTCTTCAAATTATAAAATAATAAATAAGTTTCATGTTTGCGTGCGCTACTTACTGTACGCACATTTAAATTAGTCGAGTTGAAAAATTGTCTACCGTTTTATGCAATTATGCCAACTCATTATTTTTTTCTACGTGGCTGCTAAATAATGCATGCACAAAAGCTAAAGCTTCTGTAATATCACTATGCACAATATTTTTACCATATGCAGTAAAGGATTTGGTACGTTCAAATACTCCACGTATACTTTCATCAGGAACAATAATTATTAATTCAATGCCTTTATCCTTACAATGCTCTGCAAAGCGCCCAAGGCTATGCGCTCCAGTACCATCAACCCAAAATACTCTTGAAAGATTTAAAACAATAACCTTAGTTTGAGCATCCTCGTGCATTAATTGCTCTTCAAGGCTTGCAACTGCGCCAAAAAACAATGTACCTTCTACAAAAAACACTTCCAAGCTTGGATAATCCTTAACCCACTTAAATTCTTCCACGTGAATTTCATTTTTATTAACACGTATCAAACGTGGTTTTGCCTCTTTGTAGACTAGTAGCACAAGTGAAACAAGAACTCCTAAAAACACAGCCCTTTCTAAGTCAAACACTAATGCCGCAAGCACAGTAACAATAAATACAGCTTTATCAACCCTAGTTGCAACTAAGCATAGGCGTATAGCGTGTTTATCTATCATCCCCCAAGCAATAAATATTAATATACCAGCAAGGGATGCCATAGGGATATTGTCTGCAAGTGGCGCAAAAAAGACAATGGAGGGTAAGGTAATTAGCCCAACAAAAACTGCTGCAAAGCGACTTTTTGCACCACAAGAATAACTTAAGGCACTGCGAGAAAACGAACCACAGCCAGGTATGCCAGAAGTAAAGCCAGATACAATATTGCCTAAACCTTGCCCAATAAGTTCTTTATTGGCATCAAGGGAAATTCCTTTACTTTTTACTGCCAAGTCCTTGGCAACAGTTAATGATTCAACCGCGCCAAGCATAGCAATGGCTAATGCAGGATTAATTATTTCTCTAAGCACATCAAAATCCCACAAATTAGGCATTGATAAAGGTGGAAGCCCACTAGGAATAGATGCTACAAATTCGACACCTTTACTTTGTAAATCAAGAACATAAGCAACAAAAGAAGTCACGGCAACAGCAGCTAAATAAGCCGGTATACGGCTAGATTTCTTCTTACAGTAAATAACAACAATGATACTCAAAATGCCTAAAAACAAACTCCAAGGATTAAAATAATGAATATTGTTTATGGTAGCTACAATACTTTTAAAGAAATTAGCACCGCCAACATCCAATTGAAAAAGGTTTTTGAGTTGACCTGAAACAATAAGTAAGGCCGCACCGGTGCTAAACCCCACCATGACAGAATGTGAAATAAAATTGGTCAAGCTACCAAGCTTTATAACACCCATAAACACCTGAATTAAACCTGCAAACAATGCTATGCAAAATATAATGGGCATAAGCTCATTAATGGGCAAATCAGCAAGTAGCACTCCGCCAATACTTGCCTGTGCTACAGTGGCAAATAATATAGTTGATATAGCATTGGTAGGACCGGCCACCAAAAAACGCGACGAACCCCAAAGAGCTGCCGCAATGACTGCAAAAGTCATAGCATATAAGCCATATTGAGCGGGAATACCAGCAATTACTGCATATGCCATTACCTGTGGCAATGCCACAGGAACAACAGCAAGGGCTGCCATGAAATCAGCCTTTAAACTTCCACCATTTAATTCCTTTAATTCGTAAGCGAAAGGAATTATACGGCTAAGTAATGGTTCAGCATGGTGTGGCTTTGAATTTTGCCCCGACATAATAATACTCCAATCAATTTCTAATATGAAAAAATAATAAGATACAAATAAACTATGTGACATAAAATGCCAACTTAAACTTAAATACAATTATATCTGATAATTATGCTACATGATTTTTTGTATATCAAAAGTGTAGTTTTACTTTACAATAAACTGTTATCAAAAGAATACTTGTAAAAATTTTATTTTTTTAGCTTAGTAAGCATATAATATAAGGTTAAATCTTTATTATTTTTCTTGCAAATTGCCGCCAATACTGACAACCTTAGGGAAATGCTGATTTATTCTGCAAGCAGAATAAATCAGAAAGGCACACTGCCTTCATTCGCCCTGTAGGACGCAAA
>CAYJPT010000136.1:0-6147 GCA_964372165.1 uncultured Desulfovibrionaceae bacterium
CATGAGGGCAAACAAAGGAACATTGGAAACATTGAATACAATTTTCTACTTGCCATTCTGGAACAGCAATGGCAACAGCGCGCTTTTCAAAAGCAGCAGTGCCAAGAGGCATTAAACCTGCTGGATCCATTGATGATACAGGTAATTTATCACCTTGCTGAGCTAAGATAGGCTTAACTACAGTGGTGATATATTCTGGCTCATGGCTATCGTCTTGTACTTTGTCAGTGGCATCTGCCCATGATGCTGGATATTGAATAGCTTCAAGTGAACCAAGAGCTTGATCCACAGCAGCAATATTCATATTAACAATTTTATCACCCTTTGAGCCATAAGTATCTTTAATGGATACTTTCAAAAGCTCAACGGCTTTTTCAAAATCAAGCACATTGGCAAGTTTGAAAAATGATGTTTGCATAATCATATTGATACGTCCGCCAAGTCCCACTTCGGTAGCAACCTTAACAGCATCAACATTGTAAAACTTTAATTTTTTATTGGCTATGGTACGCTTCATATGTGCAGGTAAATGCGTTTCCATGTCTTGAAGTGACCAATTGGAGTTTAGAACAAAGGTTCCGCCTTCCTTAATACCATCTAAGATATCATACTGATTTACATAAGCTGCTTTGTGGCAAGCAATGTAGTCAGCTTGGGTTACAAGGTAGGATGACTTAATTTGCTCTTTACCAAAACGTAAATGCGATACGGTAAAGCCACCGGATTTTTTGGAGTCATAAGCAAAATAAGCTTGAGCATACATATCAGTGTTGTCACCAATAATTTTAATTGCTTGCTTATTGGCACCAACAGTACCATCAGCACCTAAGCCAAAGAATTTACATTGTACTGTACCCTCGGCAACAGTTGAAATTTCTTCTTCAACATCAAGTGAGGTAAAAGATACATCATCAACAATACCTACGGTAAAGTGATTTTTAGGACCGGCTGAAAGCATGTTATCAAAAACTGCTTTAGCCATAGCAGGGGTAAAATCTTTTGATCCAAGGCCATAACGTCCACCAACAATAGTTGGTACTTCACCACGCTCAAGATAAGCAGTACATACGTCTTGATATAATGGCTCACCAAGTGCACCGGGTTCCTTAGTACGGTCAAGCACAGTGATGGTGCTTGCAGTAGCAGGGATTGCACGTAAAAGATGTTCAGTTGAAAATGGGCGGAAAAGACGAACTTTAACAAGGCCAACACGTTGACCTAAGGTGTTATTTAAGTAATCAACTGTTTCTTCAATAACTTCACACGAAGAAGCCATGGAAATGATGATGCGATCAGCCTCAGGGTGACCCACATAATCAAATAATTTATATTGGCGACCGGTAATGGCGGCAACTTTTTTCATACTCTCAATAACTATGCCTGGCACAGCATCATAGTACAAGTTGGCAGCTTCACGGTTTTGGAAATAAATATCAGGATTTTGTGCTGTTCCTCTGATATGTGGATGTTCAGGATTCATGGCATTGCTACGGAAATCTTCCACTTTTTCCCAATTTACCAATGGGTAAATGTCTTCATAGTCAATAATTTCAATCTTTTGAACTTCATGTGAGGTGCGGAAACCATCAAAAAAGTGTACAAAAGGAATTGAGGATTCAATGGCTGCAAGGTGTGCAACTAGAGCTAAGTCCATAGCTTCTTGTACTGAGGCAGAAGCAAGCATGGCAAAACCAGTTTGACGACATGCCATAACGTCTTGGTGATCGCCAAAAATAGAAAGAGCATGCGCAGCAAGTGCACGTGCTGAAACGTGGAAAACACCAGGTAAAAGCTCACCTGATATTTTGTACATATTGGGAACCATTAACAAAAGACCTTGTGAGGCTGTAAATGTAGTGGTCAAAGCCCCAGCAGCTAAAGCGCCATGTACGGCACCTGCAGCTCCGGCCTCTGATTGCATTTCACGCACTACAAGTTTTTGACCCATAAGGTTTTTGCGTCCGGCTGCAGCCCAGTCGTCAGCAAGCTCACCCATCACCGATGATGGGGTAATAGGGAAAATTGCTGCCGTGTCAGACAAGGCATATGCAATGTGTGTTGTGGCGGTATTGCCATCCATAGTTTTCATCTTTGCCATGATACTCTCCTTTGCGCCTATGCGGCACATAGTGTTATTATCAAAATTATTTTTATATTTACCAGTTTACATGAATTAAATACTAACCTTTCCAATTAATATTTAAGCCACATATCATAAATTATTTTACTTGTCATGTCATACTTGTAGAGCTAAATATCATATATTGATTGAGCACACAACCTATTTCTAGATGTTTTTTAAATTCATGTTGAAATTGATTCATTTACCATGCATTTGTGAATTATTTCACTTTATTGGTAAAGAATATTTTAAGCGATAAAATCTGATTTAAGACTACGCATGCAATTTTTATTTTAAAGCATGTTGTTAGACTATAGCTTAAGCTTGGTTAAAAAATAATTGTGCTGGAATCTTAATTGTATGTTGTAAAATATAGTTTTTATGTGTTTATAATAGGGTAGTGTACTTCAATTAAAGTGAGACCACATGCAGGAGCAGTAGGGGGTGCATCTTTACGTGAGCCGTTTATTATTAAAGAAATAACATCTTCTGCTTGCATATTATTTCGTCCCACAGCAACAAGTAAACCAGCAATATTACGCACCATTTGCTTTAAAAAGCCATTGGCATTAATGCTTAGTGTTAATACATGTGAATGAAATTGCGCTGGCAGCCATGCACATGTTGACTGTAAGCTTGCTGCGTTAATTACTCTGATGGTATCTTCTATGGGTGTTCCGGTATTTTGAAAGCATGCAAAATCATGCCGACCGAGCAAATGAACTAATGCAGCCTGCATAGACGGTATATTCAGAGGACCACAATTCCATGCAAAGGGCTGCAAGCGTGGTGGCATAGTATTACGATTTGTCCAAAAAGTATAATGGTATGTTTTACTTATGGCATCAAAGCGACTATGAAAATCTGCATGAACATGCTCAATTTTGAGTACATTAATATCTTTTGGTAGGGAGGTATTTAAAATACGTTGCCAGTCAAGACTGGCCTTATCTTCAGGCAAATCAACATGTGCCACTTGTGCTTCGGCATGCACTCCACTGTCAGTGCGTCCTGCACCATGTACACGCACTAAGCCTCCGACCACGGGCTTAAAAATCTTTTCTAATTCACCTTGAATAGTTGGGCCATTGTCTTGAATCTGCCAACCACAATATTGTGTGCCCACATAGGACAAAGTTAATTTCAAACGTGGCATAGCACACCATGTTTAATTATCAAAGTAAATGCTGATTTATTCTGCAAGCAGAATAAATCAGAAAGGCACACTGCCTCCATTCGCCCTGTGGGACGCAAAAAAGCGTGTTTTTTTGCTCTCATTCGGCGTGCAAAGTAGTCACAATTGCCTACTTTGTAAGCAAACGCACGATGTGTTTTTTGACTTGTTGATTTAATCAGCGTTTCCCTAAGATAGTCAAAGTTTAACAACACATTTTCAAGTGCTGTTAAACTTCAACTAAGATATTTTCAATTAGTTTTGTTGTTGAAAAACCATCAAGTAAGCTTAAACTTAGTACCTTGCCACCATAAGCAGTAACAATATCATTGCCAACAATGCTTTCAACCGGCCAATCACCACCTTTAATCAGCACATTTGGCTTTAATAGCTTAATTAAATTATATGGGGTGGTTTCATCAAAGCTTGTTACAAAGTCCACAGCATGTAAGTGGGCAGCCGTAAAGGCGCGTACAGCCAATGGATTTATTGGGCGATTTTTTCCCTTGCCTAAGCTTTTTACTGAATTATCAGTATTAAGAGCCAAAATCAAAATGTCACCAAATTGTTTAGCCCTTGAAAGTAAATTTACATGCCCGGGGTGCAAAATATCAAAGCAACCATTAGTAAAAACGACACGCAATTTTTCATTTTGCATGCGTATTGTTTCTAATTCGGCACGCAAACTTTGTGCGTCCCTAATCTTAGGATGAGAGAGGTCTATGCCTTGCGCTTTAGAGTTTGGCATGATCCAAAAATCACCAGTTCTAACCATTCCATAGCAAATGCAAGACATTCTTCATTATCAGATATAATCTTTGCGCAACGCTCGGTACTGATTTCCAGTTTAGAAAAGATTTTCATCTCTGCAAGAAAATCACGAAATCTATCTAATTGGTATAAGCACAAAATAACCATAGTTGCCATTTTGGGCGAAATTGGCTCACCTGTTTCTTTTACCTTGGCCATAATGCGCATATAATAGTCATTTGACACATTGTATGGTTCAAGGCCTTGATCTTGCAGCCATTCTTGAGCTGTCCAGTGTTTACCGGTATCAAAACCACGGCAATGCTCTTCTTGCACAATAAAAAAACGTTCAACCACTGCACCATCCTTATCCACCTTGGTACCACGCCCCAAGGGATAAGTACGACAGGCTCCCGGTCTATCTTCATAAATAGAGCAACCCGCAGGTGTAACAAAATGACATGGCTCATCGGGCCTATCTAACATTTTTAATAAAGGCAAAGGAAAACCAGTATCTGGAAATGTACGCATTTGTGTATATGTTTTTAAGAACTCATCACTCTTCATATCAATGCTTTTGCAAATACGCAAAACATCATAGGGAGTTAAAGGTAGAGTTAGCTCTGCACAGCAACGATTGAAACAAGGTACCTTTTCATTGCAAGCAAATAGAAAACTCTCGTTAGGTAATAATTCAGGTAATGCATCTAAAAAAGCTTGTGAACTATCATGTTTTTCCATAGCTTAAATCACCTTATTTAAAGCATATTCAATAATGCCCTCAGCACCTGCGGCACGTAATTTAGGTATTAAATCTCGTACAACATCTGTACCTACAACAGTCTCCACTGAAAGCCATGCTGTATCACGAAGTGGTGACACCGTGGGGGAATTTAAGGCTGGTAATAAATCAAGCAATGCATCGAGATTTGCAGCCGGAGCGTTTAGCTTTAAACATACCAAGGCTTCAGCACGCAAAGACCCTTGCAAAAGTAAATCAATTTGTTCAATTTTACTACGCTTAAATGGATCTTGCCAAGCTTCTTTGTTAGCTATTAGTACAGTATTGCTGCACATAACTTCATCAATAATACGTAGACCATGCGCACGTATAGTTGTGCCTGTTTCTGTAACTTCAACAATGCCGTCTGCCAAGCCTTCAACCACCTTGGCTTCAGTTGCACCCCAAGAATAAAATATGTTAACATCTATGCCTTTGTTAACAAAATATTGCTGTGTTATTCCTTCAATTTCTGTAGCAATTCGTTTACCTGCTAAATCTTCTGGCTTGTAGTATGGAGAGTCACCCGCCACTGCCAACACCCAACAAGCCGGACGATTTGATGTTTTGGAGTATACCAAGTCTGATACTTTGACTACATTATCTAGGGCTTTTGTTTCCACAAGCCAATCAAGTCCAGCAAGACCAACATCTAATATGCCATCCATAACATAGCGACCCATTTCTTGTGTGCGACATAAAGAAACACTAATTTCTGGGTCATTTATGTCTGGAAAATAATTGCGATTATGCTTGCGAATACGCCAGCCAGCACGTTCAAAAAGATTTATGGTAGCCTCTTCAAGCGAACCTTTAGGAACGCCAAGTTTTAATACATTGGACATTATTTATATATCTCCTTAGGATCAAATACTAATGGCGCGCATTGCTTAACAACACCATTATTTAGTTCACGATAAAAACAAGAAGCGTAGCCCTTATGACAAGCAGCACCGCCCTTTTGTTCAACCAATAAAACAATAGCGTCACTATCACAATCAAGACGTATGGAATGTACTATTTGCACATGACCAGAAGTTGCACCCTTATGCCATAAACTTTGGCGACTACGACTATAATAATGTACTTCACCGGTGGCAAGGGTTTGCTCCCAAGACTTAGCATTCATCCAAGCAAGCATAAGCACTTCCTTGGTGATGTGATCCTGCGCAATGGCTGCTACAAGCCCATTGCCCTTAGAAAAATCAGGCTTAAAGTTGGTTAAATCAAATTCATTTTGCATATTACTTCCACGTTTTAATATTTTAAGGAAACGCTGATTAAATCAATAAGTCAAAAGATATATTGTGTGTTTCCTTA
>CAYJPT010000137.1:0-6132 GCA_964372165.1 uncultured Desulfovibrionaceae bacterium
GTCTTTTTTGGTGACAAAGCTTTGGCACAAGCACCACGCTTTGTCTTTTTTGGTGCCAAAGCATGATATAATAAAAACATGCATGGTATTTCTGCCAACACGCTTGGCAAGAGCATATTGCGTGATACCACGCTTGACTTTTAAGGCAGTCAAGCTTTGGCACAAGTACCACGCTCTTTACGTGCTTTTACGAGGATTTTCCCGAAAGGGCAAGGGGGTTTAGTGGGAGTATTATCTTCCATTGTGCCATTATACGGATAATGCTATACACTAATAGCCAAGTAATTACTTGGCTATTTAAGAAATGTTACAACTATCCGCAAACAGAAGGATTACATATGGCACGTTGTATTATAATTATTGGTGTTATTTGTGTTCACTGCCTTTTATATATAATTCCAAACGGCTACGCCGCTCAAATGAGGTTGAATTTGCCACCGATTGAAGCCTTTATCTTAAAATGGACACCGTCTGGAGGAAGTGAACTTGGTTCCTCTCAATCTTTTCTTAATGAGCTGTGCGACCTTTTGGAAGTGCCAAGACCGTAGCTGAAGCAGGAAAAAAAGACGGTATGCTTGCCAAAGTTGTGTCTGAGAAACCTACAGAACATGGCGACATGCAGATACATCTTGTGGAAGAACACGGCACTATCAATGCAAATTTAACCGTTGGCGTTGACGTGAGCAAGGCCAAAAAAATCAAAGCCAATGAGGACATGGCTTTTTCTGGTGTGACAGTAAATGGTAGCGGTTTTATAGTTACTCCAGAACAGGCAAAATCTTTAGGTTTAGAAACAGTTACAGGGCTTCAAAAACATATTCGTCCTTATCTTAATGGTAGAGATATTATGGGGAACTCTCGCAAACTGATGATTCTTGATATGTATGGTCTTTCTATTGATGAAGTGAAAAATAGATATCCAAACCGCTATCGGGTAACGTGCATCAAAATGCCTAAATACAGTGGCAAAAAGACCTTTATTTTAGACAATCGAGATGGCGTGACCAAGGGGTTCACCGCTGATGAAGTGTTGGCGAGTATCCCCACCATGCTCAAGCTACAAGCTCGTAGGGAGAATATTTACTATACGCCACTTTCTGACGACAAACACCATATTATTATTGATGACATGACAGCGGAAAGCGTGGCACGTTTAGGCAAAGACGGTTTTGTCCTTGCTGTCATTTTAGAAAGCTCCCCTAACATTTATGCTCCATAAATGAAAAACAATTAACCGTAGAAATAACGTATCAAATCTGGTTTGCCCCTCTTTTTGGTGAAGAACCTACAAAAATACCTACAATCAAGCAAGGTGACTAGAGAGTTTGAGAGAGAAAGAGAGAGGCTAAACCCACAAAAAAGCTAAGCCCCACAAGGTTTTATATACCATGCGGGGCTTTATTAGCTTGAAATTTGGTAGCAAGGAGAAGATTTGAACTTCCGACCCTACGGGTATGAACCGTATGCTCTGACCAACTGAGCTACCTTGCCATTTTTAATAAACTGCTTAAGCAGCGAAGGTGTTTTTACCCAAAAGTGCGAACATTAGCAAGCATTTTTTTTACATTAAAGGATTTTTTTAATACAACATAAAATAATACACCAATGGTGCAATAGCCAAGCGATAAAAGGCAAATGGAATCAGTGTCATATGTGAAATTAAAGATACAAACACTTTAACTGCCGCAAGAGCTGCCAAAAAAGAACATACAATACCAAGAGCAAAAAAGCTTATATCGTCAGCAGTAAACAAATGCCAGCTTTTTAATAAATCATAGCCGGTAGCAGCAACCATAATTGGTACAGCTGCAATAAATGAGTATTCAGCGGATAATTGCCTTTTAGCTCCAAGTAGCATGCCACCCATAATAGTTGCTGCTGAGCGCGAAAAGCCGGGCCACAAAGCTAAACATTGAAAGCAACCTATGCCAAAGGCAAGTTTTGGATTCATGTCATCAAGGGTCATAAATTCTGGTTCTACCTTACGCCTTTCTACAAAAATCATACAAATAGCTCCCACTACCAAGGCTAAAAGTACGGTTTCTGGTGTAAATAGATATCTCTTTATGGTTGAGTGTGCAGCAAGCCCTAGTACGCATGCAGGTATAGAGGTTATGATTAGCAAATAAATGCCCCTCAAGCCTGCAAAGCGCAGCTTTGGATCTGGCACTAATAATCCCCAAAAGCGTGGCCAATAAAGAACAACCACAGCTAAAATAGCACCTAATTGTATAACTACATTAAAGGTTGCAGCCTTCTCCCCTGTGAAATTAAGTAATGTGCTTGCTAGGATGAGATGCCCTGTGGACGATACAGGTAAAAATTCGGTCAATCCTTCTACAATACTTAAAACAATTGCAATAATCCAATTATCCATATAAAATCCATCATTAACAATCTAAAACTGTGAATATATATTTTTACAATTCTTTAACAAATCAAAATCTTAAACACATAAAAAACTATTTCTAGTAGCGGAGTGTATTATGTCACAACTAATTGGCCATAGTGAATTACTAAAGCGTGCAGTAATTTATGTATCTGAAACACAGAGTGAACAGCCTGAACGAAATTTAGACAGCATTCTTGACGAAGCAGGCATGCGTTTTAACCTTGGACCAGCAGACAGTGAGGCTCTTAAACGCCTATTCACTCAAGAAAATAGCTAAGAAATACTGCTACCATCTGGAACTTGGGCCATAACACTAAGCAGCTCTAGCTTGCCATCTTTTTCTGCTGTTAGTACCATGCCATGCGACACAAGCCCACGTATGGTGCGAGGAGCTAAATTTGCAACAACGCAAACTTGCTTTCCAACTAAATCCTCAGGCTTAAAAAACTCCGCCAAACCGGAAAGAATTTGCCTTGGTTTATCTTCACCAAGGTTAATTTCTAAACGCAAAAGTTTATCAGCATTGGGATGTTTTTCAGCTAAGCAAATTGTTCCCACACGCATTTCAACCTTTTTAAAATCATCAAACTTTAGCTCTGGTACTAATTGTGTTTTTTCCTCAACCTTTGGCTGCGAGGTAGGTGCTTGTTTTGCTTCAGAAGGTGTTTGTTCAACTTCTTTTTTAATTTTATTTGCTTTTTTCGCTTTGTCCATTGGAGTTTGATTTTCAATACGTGGAAACATATTAGAATTTGTAGCAATATTAATGCCCGATGCCAATGTTCCCCAAGCCAAAGCCTCATGATCAAGCTTGGCACAAGGTGGTACATCTTCACTAGCCTTAGTGCCTAGCTGTTCTAGCAACAACACAGAAGTTTTTGGCATAATCGGCCATATAAACAAAGCAATTTTATGTAAGCTTTCAAGTAAGGTGTACATAACAGCAGTAAGACGCTCCATGTTGCCTTGTTTAGCAAGTACCCATGGGGCTTCAGTATCTACATATTTATTTAACGCTCGTACAAAATCCCATAAAGCATCAAGTCCTTGAGAAAAACGTACTTGTCCAAACAATTGCACAAAATTTTGCATACACTCAGAACCTATGCCCTTAATGGCAATATCTGCATCAAAGTCACCCAAGGGTTTTGGTACAATGCCATTAAAATATTTAGCATTCATGGAAAGGACACGGCTAAATAAATTACCAAAGCTATTAGCTAAATCTGCATTAGTGCGGGTGATTAGTGCATCTTCACTAAAAGATGCATCTGAACCAAAATGCATCTCACGCAAAAGAAAATAACGAAATGCATCAAGTCCAAATTGTTGCCCCATTTGTAGTGGATCAACAACATTGCCAAGAGATTTTGACATCTTAGTATCACGCACCAACCAATAGCCATGCACATTCAAATGCTCAAATAAGGGCATGCCTGCTGATTTTAACATGGTAGGCCAAAAGATAGCATGTGGTTTTAAAATATCCTTTGCTACTAAGTGTTGGCCCGGCCAATATTTTTTATAATCATCACCATTTGGCATATCTAAAGCACTAAGATAGCTTAACAAAGCATCAAACCACACATAACAGACATAATCTGTATCAAAGGGCAACTCAATTCCCCAAGTGAGGCGTGTTTTGGGGCGAGAAATACAAAGATCATCAAGCACTGCACCATCAAGCATGGCTAAAACTTCATTACGATAGCGTTCTGGCCTTATAAATGTTGGGTTGTCAACAATGTGTTGCTTTAACCAAGGAAGATATTTTGACATTTTGAAAAAATAATTTTTCTCGCTAATGTATTCTGGCTTGGTTAGATGCTGAGGACAAAAACCATCTTCAAGTTCTTTTTCTGTATAAAATCGCTCACAACCATAGCAATAATGACCACCAAATTCACCAAAGTATATGTCTCCGGCATCATACACTTTTTGCAAAAAGCTTTGCACACACTCTTTATGTTTAACGTCGCTTGTGCGTATAAATCTATCATGACGAAGATGCATGTCTGACCACAGTTGTTGAAACTTGGCACTTATGCCATCGGTAAAGTCTTTAGGTGCAAGGCAAGCTTTTTCAGCAGCTTGCACAATCTTGTCACCATGTTCATCAGTACCGGTCAGAAAAATACTATCTATTCCAAGGCATTTATGAAAACGTGTAAAAGCATCCGCTACAATTGTTGTATAAGCATGACCCAAGTGTGGATTTGCATTTACATAATATATTGGAGTAGTTACATAAAAAGACGACATTATAAAGCCTCCACTACTTTTGTTTAATATGTTTTTTGCTTGAATGTTTTGCTGTTGGTTTATTTTTGCGTGGTGCAAGTCCAAATACGCCTCCACCATCTTGAGGATCTTCTCTTTCTAAATCTTCAAGTAAATGTTTATTACCTAGCAATTCATCTTCAGTATTTGCTATATCAAGATCATCATCTTCAAATAATTCATCAACATTATCTGGGCTGATACTTACAACTAAAAGGTCATCATATGCTGGTGGTTTTGTACCTGATTTTGATATAATTTTACTAGATTTAGGCTGCTCTGGACGGTTGGGGTTAAGTTTATGCCAATCTTCAAGAGAATATTCTTGCTCAGCATTATTTTCATTTAGCACCGTAATGCTATTTTGAAACATATTTGCACGTAAAACCTTCATAGGGCCTTGTGCAGTTTGATATTTTTTTCCAAGCTTTGGGCATTGATCATGAAAATTATCATACACTTCTTGCTCATAGCTTAGGCAGCATAATAAACGCCCACAAACACCTGATATTTTTGCTGGATTTAAGAAAAGATTTTGCTCTTTTGCCATGCGTATTGTAACTGGCGCAAATTTGCGTAAATAACGCCTGCAACAACATACCATACCACAATTACCAACAGCACCTACCATTTGTGTTTCGTGGCGCACACCTATTTGACGCAACTCAATACGTGCACGATATTCACGTACTAAGTCTTTAACTAAATCACGAAAATCAATACGAGCTGGTGCAGTGAAATAAAAAATGATTTTGCTACGGTCAAAAAACACTTCTACATCCACAAGCTTCATTTCAAGCTTACGTTCGCTTATGCAGTTTTTGCAAAAAACTAATGCTTTTTGAGCTAAATTGACATTATCTTGTTCAGAGGCAATATCTTCTTTTGTAGCTACACGTAATATTGAAGCAAGGGGAGCCCCTAGCAATTCTTCTTCACTTTGGGGCAAAGTATCACGCACAAAGCAAACCTTGCCAAAACCCATACCCTGCTCTGTCTCAACAATTACAGAGTCACCTTCATCAATATGCATTTCTGCAGAAAAGTAATATATTTGTCCATGCTCATTAAAGCGTAGTCCGACTATCATATTATTATAAATGCCTTTATTATTATTTGAAACAAAAAGTCGTAAAATACTCTAAGCTCAGTGTATCTCTACATTGTAGTTTAGATTGCTACAAGTGTAAACAAAGTATTTGCTTAAAATTCATAATATTTTGTGCAATTTATATTTGTCACAAATCATTCACGTTGCAATATTTTATATTGCAAACAATAGCGTTTAAAATAAAATATTTATCAACACAATTACTATGCATAGTGCAGTGATACAAATTTTCATGTTGAGACCTCTGCATAATTCATTATGCAGAGGGCAGAGTGCTGACAAAGTCAGCACGAGCCGATAAATCAAGAGTAGGCGCAATTCACTTGCGCCGTTAAGCGAATGATTTTCG
>CAYJPT010000138.1:0-6129 GCA_964372165.1 uncultured Desulfovibrionaceae bacterium
TTACATAATGCTAATATGTTACGCTTTTAATGTATTACTTGTCAATATTGACTTTCTTTACCCATATAAACACATCATAACTTTTTAGCAGTGCATAAATCCAATATTAAGAGCCCTGTACAATTACTTTTTCAGTATAATTTTGTGAAAATTGTAAAAAAGTTTACAAAAAATTTACAGTGCAGGACTAAAAGGTTCAAAAATCAATCGCTTAGCGGCGCAAGTAAATTACACTTGCCTATATCTTGAAATATTGATATAAACATCAAGCTTTCTTGATGTATAACACAAGGCAGTAAAATTACTTACATAAAGTAAAATCACTAAAATAAATATTTAAGGATATGTTTTTTATGCTTACTTACTTTAAAGCTCTTGCCGATGAAACTCGCCTGCGTTTATTGCACGTGCTTTATCATCATGAGCTTTCGGTCAATGAGTTAGTAAACATCATGGACATGGGACAATCAAGAGTATCTCGTCATTTAAAAATTTTATCTGAAGCTGGTCTTTTGCAATGGCGACGTGATGGATTATGGGTATTTTATACAGTCACAACATCTGGTAATGGTAAGCGTTTTTTAGAAAGCATCATGCCTCATATTAATGTAAATGGGCATACTCAACACGATTTATCAATGGCATTACGGTGCATTGAAGAAAGAAGCCGCAAAACAAGGCAATTTTTTAATGACATAGCTGAAGATTGGGACGAGTTAAATCGTGAGATCTTAGGAAACTTTGACCTTGCAGACGCAGTATGTAAAGCCATGCCAGAGCATTGCAAACTTGCAGTGGACCTTGGTTGTGGCACTGGGACGGTTTTAGAAAAGATATTGCCTTTGGCCCAAGGTGTTGTGGGCGTTGATGGCAGTGCAAGCATGTTAGAAATGGCTAAACGCCGCTTTAACCCACAACTAAGCAATGGTAGTAATTCTCGTGTTTCTCTTCGCATTGGAGAGCTTGACCATTTACCACTTCGTGATGCTGAGGCAGATTTTGCTTGCACCAATTTTGTATTACATCATCTGTCAACACCTTTAAATGTTTTGCGTGAAGTGGAACGTATTTTATGCCCTAAAGGACGATTACTTATTACTGATTTTGACAAACATGATAATGAAAATATGCGCAGCAAGTACGGTGATCGCTGGCTTGGATTTACGCCTGAGATGTTGACAAGCCTTGTGCGTGATGCCGGATTTACTATGATTAATATAGAGCGCAAAAGTGTTGAAAAAAATCTAGGACTTTTGTTAGTTCTAGCCGAAAAATAACAACTTTAATTTAAGGAGAAAAAAATGAGCCAAGCTCAAGCACTTGACCTTACACTTAACTATAAGGTGGCAGACATGTCACAAGCCGATTTTGGCAAAAAAGAAATGCAACTTTCTGAGCGTGAAATGCCAGGTCTTATGCAATGCATAGCAAAGTACGGCAAAGAAAAACCATTGCAAGGACTTAAAGTTACAGGTTCTTTACATATGACAATTCAAACAGCTCTACTTATACAAACGCTTTATGAGCTAGGTGCTGACATACGTTGGGCCTCTTGCAACATCTTTTCTACCCAAGACCATGCCGCTGCGGCCATTGCCGAGCTTGGTTATGCTAAAGTTTTTGCTTGGAAAGGTGAAACCCTTGAAGAATATTGGTGGTGCACTGAAATGGCGCTTACTTGGCCAGACGGTAGTGGACCAGATTTGATTGTTGATGATGGTGGTGATGCAACACTTATGCTACACAAAGGTGTTGAGGTTGAAAAAGATCCATCATTACTTGACAAAGAATATGATAATAAAGAATTTCAACTTATTATGCAACGCCTTGCCTTAGCATATAAAAATGACAAAACCCATTGGCAGCGCATGACAGCAAATATTAAGGGTGTATCTGAAGAAACAACTACTGGAGTTCATAGACTTTATCAATTAGCTGAGAAGGGCGAATTACTCTTTCCAGCCATTAATGTTAACGATTCAGTAACAAAATCTAAATTTGATAACCTTTATGGCTGCCGTGAATCATTAGCTGATGGTATCAAAAGAGCAACAGATATAATGGTTGCAGGTAAAGTTGTCCTTATTGCCGGATATGGTGATGTGGGTAAAGGTTGCGCCCAATCTATGCGTGGCTTTGGTGCACGCGTACTTGTTACCGAGATAGACCCCATCTGCGCTTTACAAGCTGCCATGGAAGGTTATGAAGTTACCACCATGGAAGAAGCAGTAAAAGAAGCTGATATTTTTGTAACTGCCACCGGTAATTACCATGTTATCACCGGTGCACACATGGAAGCAATGAAGGATGAAGCCATCATTTGCAACATAGGTCATTTTGATAATGAAATAGAAATGAGCTATCTAGAAAACACCAGTGGCATCACTTGCCTTAATATTAAACCACAAGTTGATAAGTGGACAGTAAAATCTGGTCGCTCCATTATTGTACTAGCTGAAGGCCGCCTTGTGAACCTAGGTTGCGCTACAGGTCATGCAAGCTTTGTTATGTCAAATAGCTTTACAAACCAAGTTCTTGCACAAGTTCGTCTTGCCACAGATAAAGATCTTGAAAACAAAGTTTACACCCTACCTAAGGATCTTGATGAAGAGGTAGCAAGGTTGCACCTTGGTCGCATTGGTGCAACATTAACTGTTTTAACAAAAGAGCAAGCCGATTACATTGGAGTAGATGTAAACGGACCTTACAAAACTGATCATTACAGATATTAATATATTAAAATACAAAAATGCCAGAAACAATGCAAACTTAAACATTTTTCTGGCATTTTTGCATTAAAAAGCAATATTCAACAACATTTTAATAATATTCCACAAAATTTTCCCTATAAATTAGCTAAAAATCTCGTATATTTTTACTTGTCTTTTCAAAAACTTTCTGATAATTACCACAGACCCCTATAGGGAAATTATTGTGTGGAGGCTATGTAAATATGGCAAACCAAGAAACCGGACATGAAGCAGACGTAAGCTTTGAAAGTGCTCTTGAGAATTATCTTAGCACAGACTTTGGCGATTTGGAGGAAGGCTCCATTGTAAAAGGTGAGATTGTACGTATTGGAGAAGATCACGTTTTAGTTGATGTGAACTTCAAGTCAGAAGGACAAATACCAGTACATGAGTTTCGTGATGCAGCAGGCAATCTTGTAGTTGCAGTGGGTGATAAAGTTGATGTGTTTGTAGTGCGCAAAAATGAAAATGATGGCACTATCAGCCTTTCCTTTGAGAAAGCCAAAAGAATGCAAGTTTTTGATCAACTTGAAGATGTGCAAGATAAGAGCAGCGTAATTAAGGGGCATATTATGCGTCGTATCAAGGGTGGTTATACCGTTGATATTGGTGGCGTTGAGGCCTTTTTACCAGGCTCGCATGTAGATTTAAGACCAGTTCCAGATATGGATGCATTGGTTAATCAAGAGTTTGAGTTCCGTGTTTTGAAGATTAACCGTAGGCGTAGCAATGTAATTGTTTCCCGCCGCGTTCTACTTGAAGAAGAGCGCAACTCCAAACGTCAAGACTTGCTAGGCACTCTAGAAGAAGGTCAGCTAGTTGTAGGTAAGGCTAAAAACATCACTGAATACGGTGTTTTTGTTGACCTTGGCGGCCTTGATGGTCTTTTACATATTACAGATATGTCTTGGCGTCGTATTCGTCACCCCAAAGAAGTTATAAGTGTTGGTCAAGAACTTGAGCTTAAAGTTCTATCTTTTGATAAAGACCAAAACAAAGTTTCCCTTGGTATGAAACAACTTGTAGCCGACCCTTGGCAAGATATTACAACCCGCTTCCCTGAAGGCACAAAATATCAAGGTAAAGTAACAAACCTTGTTGATTATGGCGCTTTTGTTGAGCTAGAAACTGGCGTTGAAGGTCTTGTGCATATTTCTGAAATGTCTTGGACACGTAAACTTCGTCACCCATCACAAATGGTACGCGTTGGTGATGAAGTGGAAGTTATTATCCTTGGCGTAGACGGAGATAAAAAACGTATTTCACTTGGCATGAAACAAGTTAAGCCAAACCCATGGGAACTTGTAGCTGAAAAATACCCTGAAGGCACAGTACTTGAAGGTACCATTAAAAATATCACTGAATTTGGTATGTTTATTGGTATCGAAGACGGCATTGATGGTCTTATCCATGTATCTGACATTTCGTGGACCAAGAAAATTCGTCATCCTAATGAAATGTTCAAAAGTGGTGATATAGTTCAAGCTAAAGTACTTACCGTTGACCAAGAAAGTGAAAAGTTCACCCTTGGTATTAAACAATTAGTTGAAGATCCTTGGGGACATGTGCCAACCACATATCCAGTTGGTTGCACCGTTAAAGGTATTGTAACAAATATTACTGATTTCGGACTTTTTGTTGAAGTTGAAGAAGGCATTGAAGGCCTTGTGCATGTGTCTGAACTTTCCAATAAAAAAATAAAAAGCCCTTCTGAAATTTATAAAGAAGGTCAAGAAATTCAAGCTAAAGTTATACACGTTAGCGCAGAAGAACGCCGCCTTGGTTTATCCATAAAGCAAATTAAGGATGAAGAAGAGCGCAAAAAACCTAAAGAATTCCGTGCTGGATCATCCGAAGCTGGCCAAAGCTTAGGTGACCTCTTACAGCAAAAAATGGCTGAAGCTGAAACACAAGAAGCTGAAAGTGCAGAAAAACCTGAAGAAGATAAAGCATAAATCATCATAAAAAAGGAGGGTTAAAGCCCTCCTTTTTTATGTTAAATATTTTACAAAATTAAAATTAATTAACAGTAAACTGCGCATTAACATAATTCATTGAAAAACACCGAAAACAATAATTCAAATCTAGCACATTCATAAAACGTCACTCACTAAAAGATTAAAATTATTGTTTTTACAAATAAAAAATAGTAAAACACCATGCAAGATAAAGATAATTTTTCCTTTGAACCTGAGCAAGCTACACAACAATCTTCTCAGCAGGCTGAGCCGCAAACTGAGCAAAGCAAAAGTAGTGCATTAAATCAAGCTTTCTCAGACAAACTTTTACAGCAACTAATTGCAGCACTTGCTCCAAAGCCATTTCATAAACGACATCCCATTATATTTTGGGGCGGCATAGGGCTTATCTTTTTTGCGATAATTTCAAGCTTACTACCTGGCAATGACAGTATGTTTTCTGAAGAAAATCGTATAGCTGTAGTGCGTGTTGAGGGTATGATTCTTGATACAAAACCCACATTAGAATGGATAAAGGAAATTACTGAAGACGATTCTGTGCGTGGAGTACTATTGCGTATTGATTCACCAGGTGGAGGGGCTGCAGCCTCACAAGAGATTTATGCAGCCCTCTTGGAGCTTGGTAAGCAAAAACCCATCATAGCTTCTATGGGGTCAACAGCTGCATCAGGTGGGCTTATGGTGGCCATGGCTGCTGAACATATTGTTGCAAACCCAAGTACAGTAACCGGCTCCATTGGTGTACGCATGGATGTACCGCAGTTACAAAATATTATGGAAAAAATTGGCATAGGCCAACTTACTCTAAAAACAGGTCAATTCAAAGATGCAGGTACTTTTACCCGCCCTATGACTGAAGAAGAACGTGCCTATTTTGAAAATGTCTTGCATGATATGCATGAACAATTTATTCAATTAGTTGCAGAGGGGCGTAAAATGCCTGTAGAAAAAATACGCCCTATTGCTGATGGTCGCATATTTACTGGACGTGCCGCAAAAGACCTTGGCCTTGTTGATGAGCTTGGCAGTCAAGATAATGCGTTAGCAGTACTATACAAAAGAACAAAGATTGATTCTAGTACACCACTTCTTGAGCATACGGAAGATGGCCAATTTTTTAGAGAACTCATAAATGGTTTGCTTAATATAGACTTTGGGCAAAAGCTATCTAATCCGGCTTTTTTGTTTCAATATTAAAATCTACTAATAGTCGATGCTTGAAAAACGCATTTCCATGCGATTTTCAAAAAGTACCACGCATTGCCTTGCGGCTATGCTTTGGCATAAATACCACGGCGCTCAAAAGACCACCTTTGGCATAAATACCACGGCGTTCAAAAGGCCGCCTTTGGCATAAATACCACGGCGTTCAAAAGGCCGCCTTTGGCATAAAACACGTT
>CAYJPT010000139.1:0-6055 GCA_964372165.1 uncultured Desulfovibrionaceae bacterium
CTCTTGATTTATCGGTCGCATTGACTGCTGTCAACGCGCCATAAGACTCAGCAGAATGAATTGTGCAGGAGTCTTATGGTGACATATTATAAAGTGTTTTTGAATTGAATATAGAGTTGGATATAATAACGAGGTTTTACTTATGGCACAATTTTATGCAGTTAAAAATGGTAAATTGGTTTCATGTATAATAAGAGAAAAATCATACATACCCTATGTATTTTTATTTCTATTGGCATTGGGTTGCGGTTTGGGTGCTTATATATATGCCATGAAAAAGTTTGCAATACCGCAAGATAGCATGGTTTTAACAACAAGTGAGTATGAGCATTTGAAGAGCATTGAAGAGGAGTTTGCACGTAGTTTAGAAAACGATATCAAAAAGCAAGAATATGTATTGTCACGTGAGCAGCTAAAACAGGTTTTTCAGCATGCTTTTCCAGAGGTTAGGTTAGACAAGGACGTGGAAGATCAATATTTAGAGGCGGTTGACACATGGTCTGCGCATTACTCCATGCCTCCACTCTTGGTTTTGAGTATTATTTGGCGTGAAAGTTTTTTTAATGCTAAAACATTGTCTTCGGCCAATGCCCGAGGCCCTATGCAAGTAATTTATATTTATCATAAAGAAAAGTTGGATAGCATCAACAAGGGTGAATTGGATTTGCATGATATTAACATTGGAGTAAGAGTTGGTGTTCAAGTTTTGCGTGAATACTTTGATAGATATGACCGTAATATCTTCCGGGCAATGCAGGCCTATGTAGGTGGTGAGCATAAGACATATGCTCGTGATATTTTAACTCGGTACTTTAATGCGCGCATTTATATGGAAGAGCAGTTATAATAGCATTCATGCTGAAGCATGTTATGCTTCAGCATGAATGCTAATAATATTATGAAAAAAATTGCTTTAACTCGTTTACCAAACGTAAGCATAAGGCTGATCTATTAAGCGTATATAAATGTATGCCAGGTGCGCCGCCATCAATTAGGTGGCGTATCTGTTCAACAGCAAAGTTAAGTCCTACTTGTCGAACGGCTTCTTCACCGCCAGTTTCATGCGCCTTTTCAAAATCAAGATAAAGTTTGCCGGGGATATTGGCACCACACATGCTAAGAACTTTCTTTATGGATTCAAAACTTTGTACTGGCAGTATGCCAGGTATTACTGGTATGTGTATATTCTCTTGCTTTAAGCAATGCACAAGGTCAAAATACTCTCTAACGTCAAAAAACAATTGCGTTATTATGAATTCAGCACCGGCACGCGCTTTTGATATAGTAAAAGACCTGTCATCCGCAAAGGTTTTTGATTCTGGGTGTGGAGCAGGGTAGCCAGCAACTCCTATGCCCATTTGTGGTTCACTTTTTTTTATGTATTTTACTAAGTCTTCAGCATATCTAAATTCGCCCTTATCCCAGTCAAAGCTATTATTAACAAGACTTTCTTGAGGTGGATCTCCACGTAAAGCAAGCACATTATCTACTTTTGCATTGAGTAGATTCTTAAGGTATTCGCTAATATATTCAGAACTTGAGCCTACACAAGTTAAATGGGCCATTGTTTCAAGCTCCATTTGATGTAAGCGTGTTGCAATTTCTAAAGTATTTTGTTGTGAAGACCCTCCAGCACCATAGGTTACAGATGCAAAAAGAGGATTAATTGTTTGTAGCTTTTCAACACACTGAAAAAAACTTGGCCACTGCTCCTTGTCCTTAGGTGGAAAAAATTCTAATGAAAAAAATGGTTTCTTTGAATTTTGTATAAGTTTTGATATTTTCATGGTGTTCCTTAATAATAGTTGCTTTGTGTTTAGTTTGAGCAAAACAAGATAAATCACATGAGCTTATTTGATTTATCAACAATTGTTAAAGTGATGTGTTCTATTTTTAACAATACATAAATTGCGAAAGCAAACTATATCAATATAGCTTGATATGTCAATATACTTTAGTGTGCCTGTTTGAAAAAAATTGCAACTAAAGCTATAGCAAGTATATGTTTTGGCGTAAAGTTGCTATTATAAACAACTGATTCCGTAGTAAAATTAATACTACGATTTTATTATGTGATTTTTGGAAAAAATAAAAAAGTATATAACTATTGCTGCAAGTCATGTGCATGTGCAATATTTAACAATTGCCATGAGGTTAGTTATGATATAATTTATTTCTGTGTTACAGATGTTAGTCTTTTCGCACTTAATCTTTGAGTATAATTATGTATACATTTTTTTTATCTAAAGTTTTTATTTTAATATTTACACTGCTTATGCCATATGCTTGTTTTGCTGCTACTGATTCGTGGGAAGTTGTAGAACCTGGTCTTGACTTGGCAACATTTCCTTTGCATGAAAACAGCAACACTCGCATTGTGGTTTTGCGCTTTAATCCAAATCATTTTGATTTTTCTATATTTAGTATAAGTGAAAACAGTAGTAATCCTAAAACACTTATGCAATGGGCGCAACAGTTTGACCTTGTGGCAGCAATTAATGCCAGTATGTATTTGCCTGACGGCAAGACTAGTACAGGCTATATGCGCTCTGGTGAGCATATCAATAACAAGCATTTAGCTAAAAATTTTGGTGCTTTTTTTCTATCAAGGCCATACAGCTCTTCACTAGCATCAGTAAGGCTGATTGATCGTGACACTGAAGGGTGGGAAGAGTTATTGGGACAATATCATACAGTTATACAGAACTTTAGGTTAATTGACTCATCAAGACAGGTGCTGTGGTCAACAAAAGGGCAAGCGCACTCCATCGCAGCTGTCGCACAAGATAATTTAGGTAATATTTTGTTTCTACATTGTCGCCAGCCCATCTTAGCTCATACATTTGCCTCAACTCTTCTGACTTTACCTATAAATGTGCGCACCGTGATGTATGTTGAGGGTGGTGTGCAAGCTGGTTTGGTGTTACGTAGTGCTAAAGAGGACGTTTTATGGGGTGGGTGGCATCCATCGGATATTTTTGTGGGTAGTGTAAGTGTGGTATTGCCCAATGTGCTTGGCGTGCAACGTAAGCCTAATAAACAATAATGACTGCTATTAGCGAAGCTTATGTAAAAAAATCATTTTTTTGTAGGTGTAAAAATATCTTGAGTGCCTACGAGCTAAGCGATTTGTGATGTATAAATATTTCCTTAAAAAGTCTAATAGTTGCAGTGGCGCAAAGGCGTATAGGTAGTTTTAGATACAATCAAACAGTAGGTTTTTAAGGTTGTATCTAAGAAAAAACTAGACGTATGGTATGCCTACTGATAATATAATTATGCTTAGCGTTGTATGCGCTGGAGTAGAAATTATTTTTATTCACTTTAAACCATGCGAGGAAATTATTATGCCTCAATTTTTAGAAGTTTGTAAATGTGAGCTATGCGGTAGTATTGTAGAAGCACTTAATGGTGCTGGCGGCAAGTTATCGTGTTGTGAGCAACCTATGAAAATTATGCTAGAAGGTACAACCGACGGTGCTAAGGAAAAACATATTCCTGTGGTGGAAAAGACCGATGCGGGGTATAAAGTAAGCGTTGGTAGTATAGCTCATCCAATGGAAGAAAGCCACTATGTTGAGTGGATAGAGTTAATTGCCGACGGTGTAAGCTATATGAAGTTCTTAAAGCCAGGTGATGCTCCCGTAGCGGAGTTTTGTGTTGCAGCAAATGATGTAACAGTTCGTGAATATTGTAATTTGCATGGATTGTGGAAATCCTAGAGGAATAGAATTATGCAAAAATATGTATGTGATCTTTGCGGTTATGAGTATGACCCAGCCGTAGGTGATGAGCCAGATGTACCAGCAGGTACTGAGTTTGAAAAAGTTCCAGCTGATTGGGTTTGTCCAGTGTGTGGAGCAGGTAAGGACCAATTTAGTCCTTCCTAATATATACTTTAACCATGCAGCGTAAAAAAAAGCTGCATGGTTAAACATGATAGCATCAACCAATGAACTAGATTAATATATTCAGTGCATTTAGGGTGCTTTAAGCCAATGTGCTTTTTGTCAGTTGTTAATGTGTTTTATCAGGTAGAAGATTTAGGAGAAAAAAATGCAGCCTTTAGAAATTAAAAAAGATATTTTTTGGGTTGGAGCCGTTGATTATAACAATAGAGATTTTCATGGTTATTCGGTTTCACCAAAAGGGTCTACTTACAATGCTTACGTGATAAAAGACGAAAAAACAGTTCTTTTTGATACGGTTTCAGCCCATTGCACCAATACCATGCTGTGCCGATTAGCGCATGTAACACCTTTAGAAAAAGTTGATTACATTGTTTGCAATCATTTAGAGCTTGACCATGCGGGTGCTTTGGCAGAGCTGGTAAAACGCTGCAAACCAGAAAAGATTTTTTGCTCCGCAATGGGTCTTAAATCCATGGCTGGTTATTTTGACATTAGCGATTGGCCTGTTGAGGCTGTGCAAAACGGTGCTGAAATATCCATAGGCAGCCGTACCATCAAATTTTTTGAAACACGTATGCTGCATTGGCCTGATAGCATGGTTTCATATATTCCAGAAGATAAATTACTTATTTCCAATGATGCGTTTGGGCAAAATATAGCTTCATCACAGCGCTTTGGTGATGAGGTTTGTCAAGAAATGGTGTTACAATTAGTAAAGGAATACTATTATAATATTGTTTTGCCATTTTCGTCGCAAGTTATAAAAGCCATAGATGCACTTGCCCCCTTGGATATTGATATGATTGCGCCAGATCACGGCTTAATCCATCGTGGCTCTGATGGTGTGCGTTTTATTATGAATTTGTATAAAGAAATGGCCGAGCAAAAACCCCAAAAGCGTGCTGTCATAATCTATGATACCATGTGGCATAGTACTGAAAAAATGGCCTATGCTATCGGTAGTGGGCTTGAAGCAGTAGGTGTGCCAATGCGCATTATGTCGCTTAAGCAAAATCACCATAGTGCTGTCATGACTGAATTAGCAGATTGTGGTGCAGTAATAGTTGGTAGCCCAACTCACAATAATAATGTTATGCCATATATTGCATCAATGCTTACATATATGAAAGGTCTGCGCCCATTAAATCGAGTTGGTGCGGCTTTTGGTTCATATGGCTGGTCTGGTGAAAGCCCTAAAATTATACATGAATGGCTGCAATCAATGAAGATGGATATGGTAGGTGATCCTTTACGTCAGCAATGGTCAACTTCACACGATAGCATTGCCGCTTGTTATGAACTTGGTAAAAGTGTGGGTGAAGCATTAATTGCAAAAATTGGCGAATAAAACTGCTAAATATATTATGTGGGAGTAACTATGCCCCTTCGAATAGCAATTCTTGCTTCAGGTAGTGGGAGTAATGCTCAAGCCATTTTTGATCAAATTTCTGCAGGCAGACTTGATGCACAGGTTTGTTTAGTAGCAAGCAATAGGCCCAATGCGAAAGTGCTTGAGCGTGCAACAAAATTTGGTGTTCCTACTTTAGCGTTAGATCATACAGCATATGCCAGCCGTGAAAGTTTTGATACTGCCCTTGTTGAGGCTATAAAAGAAAGTGGAGCTGAGCTGGTTGTGCTTGCAGGATACATGCGTATTTTGACCTCAATATTTATTGAGAGCTTTGTTGATAAAATTATTAATGTACATCCGGCATTATTGCCAAGCTTTATTGGCGCACATGGAGCAGAAGATGCTTGCCGCTGGGGAGTGAAAGTTTCTGGTTGTACAGTGCATTTTGTGGATGAAGAGATTGACCATGGTGCTATTATAGCACAGGCAGTAGTACCACTTATGCCTAATGATGATGGAAAAAGTTTGCAGCAGCGTATTCAAACGATGGAACACCGTATTTATCCTCAGGTTATACAGTGGTTTGCTGAGGGCAGAGTAAGTATTGCGCAAAGGCGCGTAAACATAGCACCTAGCGAGCAGAATTTAGCCTCAGTTGATAATGCTTGTGGCATACATTGCGGCTTTGTCTGGCCGCCCTTGGAAGAGGGTTTTTAAGGAAATACTGATTTATTCTTTAAGCAGAATAAATCAGAAAGGCACACTGCCTTCATTCGCCCTGTGGGACGCAAAA
>CAYJPT010000140.1:0-5999 GCA_964372165.1 uncultured Desulfovibrionaceae bacterium
AGCATTTCCTTAAGTATGTTGCTAACATCAACTCATTTATTTTTAGTACAAACTGCTACCATATTAACCGTTTCATCAATACTGTAAGCACCATTGCCATATATGGCGATTTCTTCGGCAGTGAAAAAAGAACTTAACTCAAAATCTGCTTTGATTTCAAAACCACATTTTTCATATGTATGTATTGCCTGTGTATTTTTTATCCACGGCCTCATAATAAAAGTTTTTATATTATATCTTTTATTAATGTAATCTTTCATCATGGTAAGTACTTTTGTCCCCAAGCCTTTTCCTGTATACTTACTCGAAACAAACCACATATGAAATTCTACATTGCCTATAGGGGCTTGATGATGCGTATGATAAAAAATCCCTATGATTTCATCATTGTATTCAATAAGTAAGTATTTATTTAAACTTGCTATACCATCAAAAAATTCATTATATTCATCTCTAATATCTTCCCAACGAAAATCATTGGGATTATCAAACATAGACAATATAATTTTGCTATCTTTAATACTTAAATCATATATTAAACGCCTATCCGACTCTTCAGCAAATAAAATATTTATTTCATCGTCAGCTATACATATTTTTCTATTCACGAAATAATCCCTGTTAGTTCAATTTATAAATTTCTCGTTGCGTGACGCTAAACAAAGGCAAAAAACATCATGTTCTTTCTTGTGCCGCTAGTCAGCATAACATAATGCATTACATTATTAGCGCATTAATAGTAATTATTAAAATGAAAATTTAAGCACTTAAAAAAAAGTGCGCTAGTGACCGAATAATTGCCGAAAAAGTCGCATTCCATGCTTGGTTTTTGGCAATTTTTCTAGATTAACCATTGCGTATTAAGTGTACAATTATAAAGAGTTGCTTAGTTTTCAGTGCCGACTATGTATTTTAATAGGCAATACAATTACAAGACAATATAGCCAAAAAAGCGTGCTATGCACTCTCTTTTGGCTATATTGACAATATTTTGATAAAGAAATTTTAAAATATTTTATTTTTTTACATTTTTCCTATTACATGCCTGCTAAGCTTTCAAGCTCTGTTTCTGTAAGAAGCTTATCAAGGTCAAGTAAGATCAATAGCCTATCCTCTAGTTTTCCAACACCACGCATATATTCTGAACCAATGCCAGCAACAACTGCTGGTGGTGGTTCCACCGTGGATTCTGTAATGCGCAATACTTCGCATACAGCATCAACCACAAACCCAACAATTTGTCCGGATAAATCCATAACTTTAATACGCGTTTGGCTATCGTGTATTGCAGCCTTCATACCGAAGCGTTTGCGCATGTCAATAACTGGAATAACTTTACCACGTAGGTTAATGACCCCCTCTACAAAAGAAGGCGCATTAGGAACCTTGGTAATAGGCATCATACGAATGATTTCTTGCACCTTTAGGATATCAACACCAAATTCTTCCTCGGCTATTTTGAAAGTGACCAGTTGAATAAGACTGCTATCATCGGAGCCATGGTAAGTACTTTTATCGCTCATAGTATTTCCTTCTGTCTTATGTTCAGTGTGTTTACATGGTTATTACATCGGCAGTATTTTATTTTACTATACCCATGTTTAACAATAATATGCACAATAATTTCTTTTAAAATAAAAAATTACTCTTTGCAAATCTACATTGAGTTTTTTTTTAATTTTAGTTAGAATGAGCAGAGCAGGAGTCAAACACGACCTATTTTATTTGCTATGACAATTGTTTTGTCATACTACAGTCAAATTATTATGCAAGGAAGTAGCAAAAGTCAAGGCGGTGATTTGCATTTAAATCCATAATACTTACTGTTTTTTTGCTTAGTACTAAAAGTTTGCAATTAAATTTCATGTGACTAGATAGTGTCGTAAAATTGCAAATTTTTGAGTTTTATCAAGGAAGATGAACGAGCTTTGAGGGAGTGTATAGAGACATATATAACCGAAATAGCTCGTGAAATCTAACGCAGAGAAAACAAAAAAGGCGCATTTGGCGACACTATCTAAACACTAACATTATAAAAAAAATATCATACATAGCACAAGGTGAGTAATCCACAATCTTTTTTTAATAATTGCACTAAAATTTTTATACCGATTTTTGATAACTTATAGCCTTTAACAAAGCTTGCTAATGAGGCAAAAAGTTCTTATTTTCAACTTAATTCATACAATAAGTATAAACTATTAAGTGTCTTAATAAAAGTGGTAATTTATGAAAGATAATCGTTCATTTGCAATCATCATCTCCACTATTTTGCTTGTTATTTTAACTATCATTTTTTTAAGCTATACAGTTTATGACAAGGTGGAAAATTCGCTTACTGATATTTCAGCTTACAAGACATCCTTAATATTAGATGCGGCAGCGCAGCAAATTTCGAATGATTTTTTAGATGCACAATTATTACAAGAATCTATCCACAGCAACCCAGAAGTAAAATTATTATTGCTTGGCAAATTTAATTCTAACCAACTTGATAAAGCAACGCAGTCACTAATTTCTTTGCTAAGCCTATCAAGAATAGCTCAAACACATTTCACTAGCATAGCAATTTTTTCATCAGATAATAAAATGCGTCTTCATGTGAATTCTCGTGGCGAGAACTTACCCTTACTTAATAATCCACTCTATAATCATCAAGCTCCACATGAAGATGCTGACAGCCATTCACAGTTGACCCTACATCGCAACGATAACACGCACGACATATTTTTAACTTTCCCAATATATGATGATAGAAAATTAATTGGTAGTTGTGAGATGTACATTGATTTACCTAAAGTGTCTTCAATCCTCAACCAATATGCTAAGCAGATTTCTAGTAATGCTATTATCGTGGTTTCAAATGGAAAAGAACAAATTTTTACTATTTCAAATTACACAATTTCTAGTGAAAGCATGGCTGAAAATATTGGTACTTTTGAATCCTTGCTACACACTACTAAACCTATAGAAAATAAAATATTAACTTCAACTTATTTGCCCCAATTGGATATTTATGTTGGTTTATATCAAACGGTTGAATCCTTAGCTCAAGTGTCCACGGTTATCAAACGTGACGTCATAACAATCATAGTTGTTATAACTTTCTTTAGTTGCCTTATCATTTATGCAATCTTAAAACTAGTTTTATATCGCAATGTAAGAGATGAAAAACGTCTTTCTCAGGCAGTTGAACTTATGCAATTACCTATGTGGGAGTATCTTGCGCCAGGTATATTAAAAATGAACAATCATTCACTTGCATTGCTAGGCAAACATGACGCTGTACAAAAAAACTTGGACATGGATGGAATTATATCGTTAATTCATCCTGATGATATGAAAGATGGCTTATTCTCACATACAGATAATACTGAAATACAAAAGCAAATACCTTTTGATAAAATTTTACGATTTGCACATGCTGATGGACATTGGCACTGGTTGCACCTTAAAGGACATATAAGTGGCGTAACATCTAATAAATCTATTCAATATGCTACTGGTATTTTTATTGATATACATGAATGGTATAACAAAATTGAGCAAGACAAGATTTATCAGCAAAGCCTTGAAAAGCAAGTTGAGGATCATTATGCCATTGCACAAAAAAATGACGATTCAATTATGTATGAAAAATCGTTACTTTACAATGTAATAAATTATATTCCAGATTATATATATTTTAAAGACAGTGAGGGACGATTGCTTGGTGCTAATAAGGCTTTTCTTGATCTATTAAACACAAATTTATCACAAATACGTGGTAAGTATACAAGTGATATCAAACTACCTTTCACCTTTACCGAAGCAACTGCAGGTTTTTTAAGAAATCACCAAGATTGTTTTGAAAATCCGGACCAAGTTTTACGTGATAAAGCTGAAATTTGCTATCCAGATGGTCGCACTACACCACTTGAAATTTTTAAAGTTGCTTTTAAAGATCACTTAGATAATGCAGTTGGTATTGTGTGCATAGTGCGTGATATTTCAGAACATATCATAATTGAAGATGCCTTGCGCCATGCCAAAGAAGCAGCTACAGCCGCAAATACTGCCAAAAGTGATTTCTTGGCCAATATGAGCCATGAAATACGTACTCCTCTTAATGGAATTTTAGGTTTAAATCATCTAGCTTTACAGCAAGATTGCTCAAAAGAAGTGCGCGCATACCTAGAAAAAATAGATATCTCAGCTAAAACATTATTAAAAATTGTGAATGATATTCTTGATTTTTCTAAAATCGAAGCAGGACGTATTGATCTTGAACATATTCCTTTCCGTCTTGCTCGCAGCATACAATTTGCTATTGATATGCTGCAAGTTCAAGCTAATGAAAAAAATATTTATCTTAAATACATAATAGAAGGTACGATCCCCGAATATATTTTGGGTGACCCCTTGCGTTTTAGACAGACATTACTCAACTTACTCAATAATGCTGTGAAATTTACCTCTGTTGGTGGAGTTACTTTAACAATTATTGTTGAACAAAAAATAACGCAAAAGGCTAACATAACTATTAAAATTCAAGATACAGGCATAGGCATGACTAAAAATCAAATGGCTAGGATATTCCAACCATTTATGCAAGCTGACTCTTCAACTACTCGACGTTATGGCGGTACAGGTCTTGGTCTACCAATTACACGTTCTCTCATTGAAGCCATGGGCGCAAAACTTCATGTTGAAAGTGAAGAAAATGTCGGCACAACTTTTAGCTTTACCATAGCTGCTAATATTCCAACTGAGATTAAATCAGAAATTGATTCTGAAGTAGATAATAAGGATAGTTTGAATCGTATAAAGGGCAAAAAAATATTACTAGTAGAAGATAATGAAATTAATCAGCTCATTGCAATCGAGGTATTAGAAAGTTTTGGTGTGAATGTATCTGTAGCATGTGATGGTCAACAAGGTGTAGACATGGCTTTATATGGCGATTTTGACCTCATTTTGATGGATATACAAATGCCTGTCATGGACGGACTAACAGCTGCAAAAACTTTGCGTTATAACAATTATGACAAACCAATTATTGCCATGACAGCCAATGCCATGCCAGAAGATAAAATTAGAGCTAGAGATGCTGGAATGCAAGAACATATAGGAAAGCCATTTGATATTCAGATATTGCAAAATTGCCTTATCCAGTGGCTTGATGATAATAACAAAATATAATATTATAACTTTAAGGAGATAAAATTATGAAATCATTAAAAGGGTCTCAAACAGAAAAAAACATTCTCACCGCTTTTGCGGGTGAATCCCAAGCAAGAAATCGTTATGATTTTTATGCAAGCACTGCTAAAAATGACGGTTTTCGTCTTGTTCAAGAAGTATTTGCTGAAACTGCAAGCCAAGAAAAGGAACATGCAAAACGTTTGTTTAAATTCCTTGAAGGTGGCGAAGTTGAAATCGTAGGTGCATTTCCGGCTGGGATTATCGGCACAACTGAGTCTAACTTAGTGACCTCCGCTGCCGGAGAAAATCACGAGCATACAATTATGTATCCAGAATTTGCAGCAACTGCTGACAAAGAAGGTTTTGCAGCTGTTGCAGTTGTTATGCGCAACATTGCTATTGCAGAAGCTTTCCACGAAAAACGCTTCTTAAGTCTTGCTAAACAAATTAGAGAAGCAAGCATGTTTAGCAAAGCTGAGTCCACCATGTGGCGATGTCTTAATTGTGGTTGGCTACATCATGGTGCTGGTGCACCTGATCTATGTGCTGCTTGTGCTCATCCAAAGGCACACTTTGAAGTGCTATATCATACCTACGAAAGCTAATTTTGTAATTTTAAGAGGGATTTTTTAATCCCTCTCAGACTGATGACAAACCCCCTTTCAGGCGTTTGTGCCGCCTAAGGCAGACAAGCTGCCTTGGCAGTAAGGCACGAAAATCAGTCACTTTACGGCGAAGCAAAGCTCCGCCTGTTCCTGATTTATCGGGTCGTGCTGACTTTGTCAGCACTCTGAGAGGGATTTTTTAATCCCTCT
>CAYJPT010000141.1:0-5987 GCA_964372165.1 uncultured Desulfovibrionaceae bacterium
CTGACTTTGTCAGCACTCTGAGAGTGCCTCAAAAGAGGCATTATCAGACTGATGACAAACCCCCTTTAGGGTGTTTGTGCCGCCTAAGGCAGACAAGCTGCCTTGGCAGTAAGGCACGAAAATCATTCGTTTAACGGCGCAAATGAATTGCGCCTACTCTTGATTTATCGGCTCGTGCTGACTTTGTCAGCACTCTGAGAGTGCCTCAAAAGAGGCACTCTCTTGTAGCATTGTATACTTATTTTGACAAGGGGATAAAGCCCACTTCTTTGACTAAAGCTTGCCCTTTGGGGCTGAGCAAGTAGTCAATGAAGGACTTTGCTGTACCCTTTAACTCACCATTAGTAAACAAATATAATTCACGTGCAATGGGCCATGTGCCGGATAGCGCATTTTCGGCTGTAGCTTCAAGCCCGTCAACATTTACAACCTTTGTGTTTTCATCTACATAGCCATAACCAATGTAGCCAATGGCATTTTTGTTTTTAGCAACAGCTTGTACAACAGCTCCACTGGAAGCTTGTGACAATGCAGCTGGCGTAACACGTTTTTTACCAAGGATTTTATCCTGCCAAGTTTCAAATGTACCTGAGGATGTATCACGAGAGATAACTACAACTTTAGCGTCAGGGCCTCCAAGCTCACTCCAATTTTTTACCTTACCCATATAGATGTCTGCAAGTTGGGCTACAGTTAAATTTTTAACAGGATTTGAAGGGTGAACTACTGGAACAAGCGCATCAATAGCAACTACATAACGTACAGGTTTAACTCCTCTTGACTCAGCCAATTTAATTTCACTGGATTTAATATCGCGTGAAGCCATAGCAATGTCACAAAGACTGTCAATAATTGCTTTAATACCATTGCCTGAACCACCACCAGAGATAGCAATTACTGCTTCTGGATTTTCTTCCATAAAGGCCTCAGCAGTTTTTTGTACTACAGGCAATACAGTGGTTGAACCATTAATTACAACTTCCTTGGCTGCCAAAGCAGGACTTGCCAAACCAAGGCTTAAAAGCGCAGCTAAAACAAAACGTGAAAACTTCATTTCTAACACTCCTAAATTTTAATTGATAAAATAAAAATCCTCGAGAAATTTTTATTTTTAGGCTTGGGCACATGCCCTTTGCCAGTGCAACCTTACATCCATCAAACTTTTTATGCTTAAAATATTTGTCACTCACGCTTTCAAATGCGGCTATATTTTAGCAGTGGTGTAGGTATGCATTGTTTATGTTACAAAAATATGACGAAATACATAAAGAGTGGTGACAATAAAAAAAACAATATAACAACAATATTTGTAACCATTTTGTAACAACTACAACATACTTTTGCCGCAAAATACAGTTTATTGTCTGAAGGTCTTTAAACTTTAAATATACATAAGCGCAATAAAAAATAGCTAAAAATAATTATTACGTATTTTATTGAAAACAAAAGATTTATTTCAAAAATACACTTTGTGTCATTTTTTTCAAGTTATGTTTGAGTATGTGTTCAAGTATTTACGGTAACAAAAAATAATTGAGCAAAAAACACCAGTTTATAGTTGACCATAATATTTGTACATTTTATTGTAATACTACTTAGTGTAAAAAAAATATATACAAGCAGTCAAACTTCAAACTATAAACAGCTGTAAGTTTTATATATTTTTGTGTTCAATATTGCAAATAGCGTAAATTAAAATCTTTCAGAACAAAGATTAGCACAAAAATATTTGTAATCTCTATTAATGAGGAACATTATGAACAAATCAGTCGTTCTTATTGTTGAAGATGAAGCTGATATTCGCGATTTATTAAGTTTTAATTTAGAGCGTGAGGGATTTACTCCCATTGAGGCGGAAGATGGCAACAAAGGACTAGAACTTGCGCAAGTGCATAAGCCAGATATAATATTGCTTGATGTCATGATGCCGGGTAAGGATGGATTTCAAGTTTGTCGTGAACTTGAAAAAAAACCAACAACTGCCAATATTCCCATCATCATGCTTACAGCTAAGGGCGAAGAAATAGATCGTATTGTGGGTCTTGAACTTGGTGCAGATGATTATGTTGTAAAGCCTTTTAGCATACGCGAACTAATTTTGCGTATTCGAGCAATATTAAGACGGCAAGAACAAGTTGCCCAAGGTTCAAGTATACTAAAGCATGGTATACGCATTGATCCCGCAGCTCATACAGTGAGTATTAATGACACTCATGTGGATTTAACTGCAACAGAATTTCGCTTACTTGAAGATATGATGCGCCACGCAGGCACAGTACGCACACGCGAGCAACTTTTAAATACTGTTTGGGGGTATCAATTTGAAGGTTATGCTCGTACTGTAGATACACATGTTAGAAGACTTCGCGCCAAGCTTGATACTCAAGCTGGTAATTTGGAAACGGTACGTGGAGTAGGATATAGATTTAAAGCTTAATTTATTTAAGGATACAAACAAATATCATGTCATTTTTTTACAAAACTTTCTTAACGGTGCTAACCGGTATGGCCTTGGCTTTTGCCATAGTCATGCTTTATACACGCTTTAGCCTACAAGAGTTTGTTTCAAAAGAAATTGGCATGCAAACAATAAACGAAGCACGCTTTATAGCGCAACTCTACAATGACTTGCCTATGGTCGATACTAAAAAAATTATTGATAAAGATTTGGGTAATAAGCGTTTTAGTCTATACGATGCAAATGCTAATTTAATAGCTGATAATCACATTGACGAACAAGAATTTTCCCCTGCACATAATGATGCAGATTTACTTGAAATACAACAAGCACAAAACACTGGTGAGGGCATTGCAACCCGTGTGGATGAAGTGACAAAAAAGCATACTATATATGTAGCCATACGCCTAAAAAATAATGATATAATACGCATTGCTACGCCGTCAGAGGGTTACATACCTTTTATACAAAACCAACCCAAGGTTACTATGCTCATTATGGTTTTGTCGTTGACCTTTACAACTATAATCTCTTTCATACTTACACGACCGCTTAAACATGACCTTAGTCAAATAATGCACACAATTGATGGCATTGCCATGCGCAAATATCAGCGTCGCCTACGTAATTTATCCAATAAAGAATTGGAACCCTTGGGTACAAAAATCAATTATATGACAACACAAATTGAGGAACAAATACGCACCACTGCTGATCAAACAGAACAATTACAAAGCATACTTGATACTATGAGTGAGGGTGTGCTGGTGCTTGGCCCAAATGGTGGTATACGTCGTTGCAATAGAGCTTTAAGTGCCATGTTTCCTGCAGCAGCTAAGGCAAATGGCATGCAAGTTATGGAAGCAATACCAGCACCTGCTTTACAAAGTGCAATTGAAAAGATTGTAGCTACACCAAAGTCAGAATACAATAAGGAATTAAGCATTGTACCACTACAACTACAACTTGCTGAAGATCGAGTTTTTTCCGTACAAGTAACACGTGCAGGTACAAATAAATTAAATCTCGGTGCGGTGGCCGTTTTCCATGATGTTACAGCTATGATGCGCCTTGAACGCATTCGTAGTGACTTTGTAGCAAATGTTTCCCATGAGTTGCGCACACCATTAACAGCCATTCAAGGTTATGCTGAAACCTTAACTGAGCTTGACGGCATGCCGCAAAATTCACGGCGTTTTGCTGAGATAATCCGTAAAAATGGGGCATATCTTGCACAAATGGTAGAAGAGCTTTTGTCGCTTGCACGTCTTGAAAGTGGTGAAATTCCTATGCATATTGCTACCATGCACCCCACTGAGAGTATTAATACTGCTATAAATTTGTGCCGCAAACAATTTGACGCGCGTAGAATAAGTATTGACATTCAAGTACCACAAGAATTAAAAATTGTTGCAAGTAATCAATGTTTAACACAAGTTTTTAGAAATCTATTGGAAAACGCCAGCCGCTACGCAAAAGTAGGGAGCACTGTGCTTATTAAAGCAATGCAAGATCCCATTGAACTATCTATGACTCGCTTTGCAGTTTGTGACGATGGTCCTGGCATCCCACACTCTGATTTAGATAGAGTATTTGAGCGTTTTTATCGAGTAGAAAAGCACAGAAACCACGCCTCAACCGGGCTTGGGCTTGCTATATGCAAACACACTGTGGAACGCTTAGGTGGACGAATTTGGGTAGAAAGTCCAACTGATAAGCACTCAACAGTATTTTACTTTACAATTCCTACTACCCTTGGAGAGACAAAGTGACAGAATCGCACAAAATTACAGCAACGAATGTTGACTTTTACTATGGGCAAGCCCAAGCTTTGCATGATGTAAGCATTAGTTTCCCAGAAAATCACGTTACTGCATTAATTGGCCCATCAGGTTGCGGAAAAAGTACGTTTTTGCGCTGTCTTAACCGTATGAATGACCTAATACCTGGTGCGCGTGTTAAAGGTAATATTACGCTTGATGGCGATAATATTAATTGTGATCAAGCAGATGTGGTAGCATTAAGGCGCAAAGTGGGCATGGTTTTTCAAAAACCAAATCCATTTCCAAAGACAATTTTTGAAAATGTGGCCTATGGTTTGCGAGTTAATGGCATTAAGGATGAATCATTAATAGCCGGCATGGTAGAAAAATCTTTACAACGTGCTGCTATTTTTGAAGAAGTAAAAGACAGACTGCATTCATCTGCACTTGGTTTGTCAGGAGGTCAGCAACAACGTCTATGTATTGCACGAGCTCTAGCAGTCGAACCTGAAGTTTTGCTAATGGATGAGCCAGCTTCGGCCCTTGACCCCATTGCTACGCAAAAAATTGAAGAAGGCATACATGAGTTAAAACATCAGTTAACCATTATTATTGTAACGCATAATATGCAGCAAGCGGCACGTGTTTCTGACTATACGGCTTTCTTTTATATGGGTAAGCTCATTGAACATGATATTACTGATACCATATTTACAAAGCCCAATATTAAACAAACAGAAGATTATATCACCGGGAGGTTTGGTTAATGGCTGCACCAGAAAATCAATTACAACAAATGTTAGTGACTTTACGCACCAGGCTGTTAGTCATGTCTGCCACAGTTGGTATTGCTCTTGATGATGCTTGTAAAGCATTAAGAGAAGGAGATATAGGACGTGCCAGTGCAGTTATTGACGGGGATGGTTGCATCAATGAACTTGAAAACGAAATTGATGCCAAAGCCATAAGTTTACTTGCACGCACCCAACCTGTTGCTTGCGACCTACGTTTGGTCGTTAGTGCTTTACGCATGGTTGTAGACCTTGAACGTATTGCTGATGAAGCTGCTAGTATGGCTGAACGTACCCTGCTTATGGAAGGTATGGATCTTGGACATGTGAAAGACGACCTTTATAAACTTATGGATATTACATGCAAAACCTATAAGGACGCTACAGATGCATTCCAAGCATCAAGCCCAGATCTTGCCCTTAAGGTGCGTCAATACGAGGATGATGCTGCTTTGCTAGACGTGCGTATTATGCACAAGCTACTACAATTACTTGATAAAGGCGCTGAACCACAAAAAACAATTTATATAATTTTAATTAGCCGATCTCTCAATCGTATATGGAGAAGAGCTATGAATCTTGCTGAACATACCTATTTTATTTATGCTGGTGTTAATATTAAACATAGACGTATACAATAAAATTAAGTTTAGCAGAATAAATCAGCATTTCCTTAAGACCTTTGCATATTAAATATAAACATCTATTTTTTATACAGAGGTCTTTTTTTATTAGCAAATAACATAGTTAGTCACCACTGAAAAACTATATAAAATGCTGAAAAGAATATGGGGTTCAGTGAGAATATACCACGGCATTCCAATTTCAAATTTATGTATAAGAGATTTTATTTGAACAATGTAAGTGTATGAGGTTGGGGAAGGTTTTTTGAGCAATTTGCTGCGACGGAGCGTATGCGGAGGTGCTGCAACGCGAAAAAAACTTTACCGAACCTCATACATTAGCTTTTAACTT
>CAYJPT010000142.1:0-5961 GCA_964372165.1 uncultured Desulfovibrionaceae bacterium
CGAATGAAGGCAGTGTGCCTTTCTGATTTATTCTGCAAGCAGAATAAATCAGCATTTCCTTAAAAAACATTTTTTAAACGCTTTAAGGCCTCAGTAGTATTTTCAGGGCTTGCGAAGGCTGTAAAGCGCACATAGTTTTCGCCACTAGGGCCAAAGCCTGCACCAGGTGTGCAAACTACTTGTGCTCTATCAAGCACCTGTTGGAAAAAGTCCCATGATGGCATTTGTTTTGTGCCATCTTTTGGTGTTTTTACCCATACATATGGAGCATGTTCGCCACCATAAACTTCCAAACCCATATCTTTAAGGGTATTGCGCACGCTACTAGCATTTTGCATATAACCATCAATAATGCTTTTAATTTCTGTCTTTGCAGTATAAACGGCACTGGCTGCTTTTTGTACTATATAAGGGCAACCATTATATTTAGTACTTTGACGGCGTGACCACATGCTATTTAAGTTAATGTCTTGTCCCATAACCCTTAGTGCTTTTGGCACAACAGTATAGGCGCAGCGCAAACCAGTAAAGCCAGCAGTTTTTGAAAAACTCCTAAATTCAACTGCTACTTCTTGCGCACCCTCTATTTCATATATGCTATGCGGCACATCATCGCTACGAATATATGCTTCATAGGCTGAATCATATAGTATAAGTGCACCATGTTTTCTTGCATAGTCAACCCAAGCTTTAAGTGCGTCTTGCATAAGCACAGTACCCGTTGGGTTATTAGGGTAGCAAAGATAAATAATGTCTGGAACTTCTTTTGGAAAGTCAGGAACAAAATCATTATCAGCAGTACAAGGTAAGTAAATCATCTTATTCCAAAAGCCATCCACAAATTTACCCATACGGCCAGACATCACGTTAGAATCAACATACACCGGATATACAGGATCTGTTACGGCAATGCGAGTTTGTGCAGAAAATAGTTCTTGAAAATTACCCACATCACACTTTGCACCATCACTAATAAATATTTCATCTGCTTCTATGGCAACACCACGGGCTTTATAGTCATGCTCCATTATGGCTTCGCGTAAAAATGCATAACCTTGTTCTGGGCCATAACCTTTAAAGTTTTGAGCTTCACCCATCTCATCTACAGCTTCATGCAAAGCTTTGATTACACTTGGAGCAAGTGGTTGTGAAACATCACCAATACCCAAGGAAATAACCTTGGCTTGGGCATTGCTTTCTTGGTAAGCACGAACACGACGACCAATCTCTGCAAAAAGGTATGACCCTTGCAAATCTGCATAATAATCATTTACTTGAAACATAATCTATCCTTGTTTATTTTTTACAATATATTTTTACTTTATTACAAAAAAACAGTATTTCATACGCTAAATTATTAGATTCTAGCGACGCATTTCTAATTGTCCGCTAAAAACAGTTACAGCCTCACCAGTCATAAATACATGCCCATTTTCTGCCAAGCTTATATTTAATACACCGCCTAAAAGATGTATATTAACATCATTTTCTGTTAGACCCAAACGGGCTGTTACACAAGCTACAGCACATGCTCCTGTGCCACAAGCCTGTGTTTCACCTGCACCACGCTCCCAAACACGCATGCGCACATTTTTCCTATCAATAATTTCAATGAATTCTACATTGATGCGCTCCGGAAATAACACATGATTTTCAAGCGGTGGACCTACTTGTGCAATGGGTAAAGTGTCAAGATTTTCTCCCAAAATAACCGCATGCGGATTTCCCATAGAAACACAAGAAACCTTAAAATCTCTTTGTTCATTACCAATTAAAGCCTTTATAGGTAATTCAAGAGCTAATTCCCCTGCGTAAGCAACAGGAATATCTTTAGGAGTCCAAATAGGTGCGCCCATATCTACAGTGGCAGCATGTACAAGATTATCCTTTATATGTAGCTTAATATGTTTAATGCCGGCTTGTGTTTCTACATCCAGCTCATCGGTACTAACAATACCATGTTCAAAAGCGTATTTGCCAACACAGCGAATAGCATTGCCACACATCTGAGCCTCACTACCATCACTATTAAACATACGCATACGTACATGCGCTTTATCTGATGGAAGTATAAGCACAAGACCGTCAGAGCCAATACCCTTATGTCTGTCACTTAACCATTTTGCAAGAGTTGAAGCATCATCCACCGGAGTTTTGCGTGTATCAATATACACATAATCATTTCCAGCACCATGCATCTTTGTAAATTGCATAATTTTTCCTCCAGCGTCATTCCAAATTATAATGTTCGCTACTTTAATAAATACAAAAATTAATAACTTATTATTATAACCACAATTGTGACAGATAACAACTGTCACGATATCTATCTAATTTAACAGAACATATGAAAAATCATTTCTTTTTTATAGCTTGCCATTCTACTTTAGGGCAAAAGGATTGCATTTCGCATTGTGTACACAAAGGTTTTTTTGCATCACAAATATGCCGCCCAAACCACACCATACGATGGTTCAAAAGTCCCCACTGCTCTTGCGGAAATAAAGCCATAAGATCCTTTTCCACCTCTAGCACAGCTTGGCTTTTTGTTAAACCTAAACGATAAGCAATACGCCCCACATGTGTGTCTATAGCAATGCCCTCATTAATACCAAAGCAACTCCAAAGCACCACATTTGCAGTTTTTCTCGCAACACCTGGCAAGGTGATAAGCTCATTTAATGTATTTGGCACTTGCCCTGCAAAGGTCTGCGTAATACGCTTAGCTGAGGCTATTATATTTTTTGCCTTATTACGAAAAAAACCAGTGGAACGAATAACCTCTTCAACTTCTGCCAATGGTGCATCTGCCAAGCTCTTGGCATCAGGCCAAAGCGCAAAAAGCTTTGGAGTGACAATATTTACACGAGCATCGGTACATTGAGCAGACAATATAACTGCAACCAACAATTGCCACGGCGTTTCTGCCATTAGATGTGTTGCAGGTTCTGGATATTTTTGAGCTAGGACATCTTGGACAAGTACGGCTCTTTTTTGTATCATACGCATAGGGTTTTCATGCCATAAGTGAACAAGAGGCGCAAGTTTATGTGTATGCGTTTTTTTGCTATGGCTTACAATTTTAAAACTTACTTATAAGTATTATTTAATAATTAAGGCACTTACTTTGTCGCTACATTCATAAATCAATTTTTTTGAGTTTATAAGGAGACATGTATGATATTAGTATATATGACCGTACCAAATATTGAAGAAGCAAAAAAAATTTCAGCTTTTGTAGTTGAAAAACGTTTGGCAGCCGGCGCTAATATTTTTCCTGAAATTCATTCCATTTATCATTGGAAAGGTAAAATTGAGCAAAGCAGTGAATGTGTATGTATATACAAAACCAAATCTGAAAATTTTCCTGCCCTTCAAGAAGCTATTATAAAATTACATAGTTACACTACACCTTGTATTATTGCCCTACCAATAGTTGATGCTAATACGGATTTTGCAAAATGGATTAAAGTAGAAAGTAACATGGCAAACTGAAAGCATAAAATTTTTATGGAGCATATATGACTTTACCACCAAAACCAGCAATATTTTTGGATCGTGACGGAACTTTAAACCAAGATATTGGATATTTATATCGAGTTGAAGATTGGCAATGGCTACCAGATGTACAAGAAGCTTTAGCAGCATTTTATAAAGCAGGATATACTTTGATTGTAATCTCTAATCAATCTGGCATAGCCCGTGGATATTACAGCCATGACGATGTAACGATCTTACATAATTGGATTAACAAACAACTTCAACCTTTACAATGTAAAATTAGCGCTTTTTATTACTGCCCGCATCACCCAGACATTACAGGGCCTTGTACCTGCCGTAAGCCTTCTGCATATATGATTTTACAAGCAGCTAAGCAGCATAATATTGACTTAACAAAATCTTGGATGATTGGTGATAAAATGATAGATATGCAAGCCGGACAAGCTGCGGGCTGTAAAACCTTACTCTATACATCACATGAGCAAAACAAAGTACATGTCAACTATAAAGGGCAATGCATCACTAAACTTACTGATGCATTGCCCTTTATTTGTACATAAAACTTCAACTAAGTTAGTTGCGCTTAAAGCTATACAATTTATTGTAATTGTCCCACTGTGACGCTAAAACGCTACAGTGAAGTTGCAAAAAACAAAGCATAGAATGCAATTTTCTTAAGGCAAATTATTCAAATTAAATTTCATGTTCCAGCCCAAGCAAAGCTGCCTCAAAGACACCTTCAGCCAAGGTTGGGTGAGCATGAATTGTTGCAACAATATCACTTAAACTTGCATTCATTTGCATAGCAAGGGTTAATTCGGCAATAAGATCTGTGGCATGTGCACCAGCAATATGTGCACCAAGAATCTTTTTATCGCTTTTTCTGATAATCAGCTTAAAAAATCCAGGTAATTCACCCATAGCATGGGCCTTACCAAGCTCACGCATTTGTAAAACTGGGCAATACACATCCTCACCAAGCTCCTTTGCTTGGGCTTCGCTTAGCCCAACACAGCCAACTTCAGGCGATGTAAATATGGCAGAAGGAACTGCTGTATAATCCATAGGATCGGTTGCCTTACCGTGTTTTTCAGACAAAATATGCTTTATAGCGCAAAGACCTTCTGCGGCAGCCACATGAGCTAACATTACTTTTGCAGGTCCTACAATATCACCAATGGCATAGACATTTTCCAAAGATGTTTGCATGAAGTCATTAACTTCAATCCAACCTCTAGCATCTGTTTTTATACCTACTTGCTCAAGGTCTAAACCAGCTGTTTGTGGAATGCGTCCAACTGTTACAAGAACCATGTCAGTTTGCAATGTTTTTTCAGCACTTTGTGCTGCACTTGCTTTTTCAATAAATGGTGACGGACCAAGGATTGCATTAAGTATGTCATTATCCGTTGTGACTTCTTTTAAAGTACGCCCAAGCTCAGTTTTAATGCCTTGTTTTTTCATTTCACGCTGTAGTAGCTTGCTTATCTCTACATCCACAGAAGGTATTGGTAAAACACGCTCAAGCCCTTCAACAAGTGTAACATCTACACCAAGGCTATTAAAGATAAAGGCCATTTCACAACCAATAACGCCACCACCTACAATGCATAGTCTTTGTGGTAATTTTTTTAATTCAAGAGCATCATCGCTGTTAATAATCTTTTTATGATCAAATTTTAAACTCGGCAATTCCAATATACCAGATCCAGTCGCAATAATAATATAATCACTTTCTAAATCTTGACTTTGCTCTCCTTCAATATGTACACGCACCTTGTTGTGAGCTAGAATTTGCGCCTGCCCTTTAAAAGTCGCAATTTTAAGTTTAGCGCAAGTTTTTTCAAGCCCGCCACGTAAAATTTTTAATACACCATCTTTTCGCTCAATAATTTTAGGCATATTAACACTTGGAGTACCATTAAGGTCAATACCAAAACTATCAAGACGCAAAGCCAACTCCAAAGCATCAGAAGACGTTTTGAGTGTTTTAGTTGGTATACAACCATAATTTAAGCAAGTACCACCAAGGTGATCTTTTTCTACAATATTAACTTGAAACCCTGCGCGGGCAGCAGCAAAAGCTGCGGTGTAACCTCCTGGCCCTCCACCAATAATTGTTAGGCGCAATGACATAGCTTCTCCATCATATATGCATTGTATATGCATTTGTAAACATTAAATAAAAGATACGTGCAGGAAACAACATTCCACATACTTGCCTCTGACAATCCTATCAGTTACCTTTACCAAAAAAACTTCTTTGTTTAAGGAAACGCTGATTAAATCAACAAGTCAAAAAATATTATGCGTTTCCTTACAAAGTAGGCAAATGTGCCTACTTTGCACGCCGAATGAGAGCAAAAAAACACGCTTTTTTGCGCCCCACAAGGCGAATGAAGGCGGTGTGCCTTTCTGATTTACTCTGCTTGCAGAATAAATCAGCATTTTCTTAAGGAA
>CAYJPT010000143.1:0-5933 GCA_964372165.1 uncultured Desulfovibrionaceae bacterium
GAATTGCGCCTACTCTTGATTTATCGGGTCGTGCTGACTTTGTCAGCACTCTGAACAGGGACAAAATTGCCCCTGTTTTTTATAAATCCCTTCCCACAAGGATTTTGAAACTAGGAAATTAACTGTAAGGCCATGCGTGGCACAGCATTGGCTTGAGTGAGCATAGCAACTGCAGATTGTGTCAAAATTTGATTTCGTACAAAATCTGTCATTTCTGTTGCAATGTCAGCGTCAGAGATACGAGACTCTGCAGCCTGCATATTTTCTGATTGCACAGTCAAGTTATTAACAGTTGACTCCAAGCGGTTTTGTAACGCACCTAGGTTTGCCCTAATTTTATCTTTGGAAACAATGGCTTCGTTAACAGCCTTAAGTGCTTTTTGAGCTTGAGCTTGTGTTGAGATGGTGTAGCCATCATTTTCAGCACTACCGGTGCCAAGGCCTAAGGCAGAGGCCGTTGAATCACCAATTTTAATGTAGTAGTAATCCTCAGCCGAATCATTGGATGTACCAAAGTGAATAAGCATTTTGCCCGTAGACTTTAACTTTGAACCATCATGGGTATCTGAAGATAAACTACCATCAAGTAATTTTACACCGTTAAAGTCAGTTGCGTTAGCAATACGTGTAATTTCCGATGCAATGGCCTGATATTCTGACTCAATCATAAGACGGCTTGTAGAGTCATAAGTACCGGTAGCTGCTTGCTCTGACAGTTCTTTCATACGAATAAGTTGAGTGTCAATTTCGGCAAGAGCGCCATCCGCTGTTTGAATAAGCGAAATTGCATCGTTAGCATTTCGCACACCTTGGTTAAGGGCGGCAATATCGGCACGCATAAGCTCGCGAATAGCAAGACCTGCTGCATCATCGGCTGCACTATTGATACGCAGACCTGTAGACAAACGCTGGGTTGAGGTTTGTAATTTGCCATAATGCTCACCAAGATTATTGGTAACATTAAGGGCCATTAAATTGGTATTTGTTGTTAGCGCCATGACATTCCTCCTTGAATGACAGACATTTAGGCGATGCACCATGCAGTTTCATCCGTGAAACTTATCGCCTTGGTACAATAACTATCGGCAATTTTTTCCCACCTATTAGGGCAGTAGGAAAAAATTGCCGACTTTTTTTTTTTGCAGTATATATTTTTTTGCATATGGTATTTAAAAATCAAGACTCCTGCACAATTCATTGTGCAGAGGATTTTGTAGCGTTGACTCTTGTTAAACCAAGAATAGGCATAGCTTTGCTTTGCTGTTAGAAGAGATCCAACGGGCGGTTGCACCGTTTACATTCGGTGAGTTTGCAAGTCTTAAGGAAATGCTGATTTATTCTGCAAGCAGAATAAATCAGAAAGGCACACTGCCTACTTTGTAAGGAAACGCACAATATGTTTTTTGAATTGTTGATTAAATCAGCGTTTCCTTAAGTAAATCGAGAGTAAAATGATTGATTTTTATGTATTTTAATGCCTGCTCTAAAATTTTTTGTTTTGCAAATATATTTTGCAAACTTGGTAAAAAATTACTTAAAAAATAATTGTGCAGGGCTTTTATTTATGACATATCATGAGCATAATTTTTTAAACTTTTAGTTATAAAGGACATATTATGTCGACCCAAAAAATTCAAAGTTCACTTACCAGCATGCATATTCAAAACGCTAAAGGCAATGAACCATTAGTAATGATAACAGCTTATGACTATCCCTCTGCTTTACTGGCTGATGCTGCAGGAGTTGATATAATTTTAGTAGGTGATTCACTTGGTATGACAATGCTTGGACATAATGATACCTTAGCAGTAAGTTTAGATGCCATGATTCATCATACTAAGGCTGTTAGTGCAGCGCAAACAAAGGCATTGATAGTTTGCGATATGCCCTTTTTAACTTATGAGGATAGTGTACAAAGTGCCCTTTGCAATGCAGGAAAAATTATGGCACAAGGTGGCGCACGTAGTGTAAAGCTTGAAGGCGGAATTAATATTATAACGCAAGTAAAAGCCTTAGTACAAGCTGGTATTCCGGTTATGGGGCATTTAGGACTAACTCCACAGCGTGTTGCAACACTTGGCGGATATAAAATTCAAGGCCGTACTGCCAACGCGGCTCATGCACTACTTGAGGAAGCATTGGCACTTGAGGTGGCGGGTTGCTTTTCTATAGTGCTTGAATGTGTGCCGGAAGAAGTTGCAACACTTATTACAAAAAGTCTTTCTATACCAACCATTGGCATCGGAGCAGGTGCTACCTGCGATGGACAAGTACTAGTATGGCATGACTTATTAGGCATTAATACTGGACATACTCCAAAATTTGTTAAAAAATATGCACAACTAGGTGACAATATTATTAAAGCTATACAAAGCTATGCCAAGGATGTACGTAAGCGTGACTTTCCGCAAGCTGAACATACAACATATTTAAGTGATAGCGAAAAACATGATTTAATAAACATAGTTAAGGATTTAAAGCAAATATGAAACACCCAGTACCACGTGTTGCAGCCATTCATGACCTTTCAGGCTTTGGACGTACTTCTCTTACAGTAGTTATGCCCATACTTTCAGTTATGGGCATTCAGGTTTGCCCTATGCCAACAGCAGTGCTGTCTACACATACAACTGAATTTACAGATTTCTCTTTTCATGACTTGGTGGATGAGATGCCAAAATTTTTACAGCATTGGCGTAAGCTTGGCCTAAGTTTTGATGGTATATACTCAGGCTTTTTAGGCTCACCACGTCAAATGGATGTGGTAGAAGATACCATTAAATACTGCAAAGCTAAGGACGGCCTTGCTGTGATTGACCCTGTGCTTGGAGATAATGGAAAACTTGACCCAACCATGACTGAAGACATGGTTGAGCGTATGCGTACCTTGGTGACTCATGCCGATTGTATTACTCCAAATCATTCTGAATCTTGCTGGCTACTTAATATTCCATATACCCAAAATATTACCATACAAGAAGTGCGTGAGCGTTTAGTAAAACTTACACAAATGGGACCTAAGGTTGCAGTCATAACCAGTGCCCCCATAGCTACACGCAAAGGATTTACATCTGTAGTTGCATACCATGCAGAACAACAACGCTTTTGGAGGGTAGATTGCCCTTACATTCCGGCTTTTTACCCAGGAACTGGTGATTGTTTTGCTTCAGTTTTAACAGGCAGTTTGTTGCTTGGTGACTCGTTGCCATTAGCTATGGATAGAGCAGTGCAATTTGTAAGTATTGGTATACGGGCAACTTTTGGGCATAATATGCCAAATCGTGAGGGCATTTTGCTTGAACGAGTCTTAGATAATTTACGCACCCCCGTCACAGCCGCTAGTTATGAATTGTTAGAGGACGTTTAGCATGTTACATTCAAGCCTGCCTATAGGTATTTTTGATTCAGGTGTTGGAGGACTTACAGTATTTAAGGCTATACACAATACCTTGCCACAAGAAAATCTCATTTACCTTGGCGATACAGCAAGACTTCCCTATGGTACAAAGAGTAAAGAAACCGTATCTAGCTACGCACTTCAAGCTGCAGCTAAATTAGTAGATCGTGGCATTAAAATGTTAGTTATTGCCTGCAACACAGCAACAGCAGCAGCTTTACCGGCTTTGAGACAAAAATTTTCTCATCTTCCAATTCTTGGTGTAATTGAACCGGGAGCAATGGCAGCTGTAGCAACTACACAAAATGGGCATATTGCTGTCATAGGCACTGAGGGCACTATACAAGGGCTTGCTTATCAGAAAGCTATAGCTTTATTGCGCCCCAATATAAACGTAATAGGGCAAGCTTGTACTCTATTTGTACCTTTGGCTGAAGAAGGTTGGATAGATGGACCATTGGTTGAAGGTGTAGCCGCACGCTACCTTAATCATATTTTCAATAAAGAAAAAACTCAGCAACCAGATACATTATTGTTAGGCTGTACACACTTTCCGCCTTTACGTGCGGCTTTAAAAGCTGTGGTGGGTGAACATGTTTTTTTAGTAGATTCAGCAGAAACTACTGCCAAAGCTGTATATGACGAATTGAAGAATCTAAACATGCTAAATGATAACAACTCTGGTCAATGTCATTTCATTACTACAGACGATAGCACACGCTTTGCCCGTGTGGGTAGCCTTTTTCTTGGTAATAAGCTTGAAAAAAACATGGTTGAGCATATGGATTTATAATTAATTCAAATTCTAATAAGAAATATTATTTATACCCAATTAGGGTTTTTTATAACATGTAACTTAAAAAAGGTTGTTAATAATGACTTATACACCAATACCTATGATACCAGGACCAGTACGAGTACCAAACTACATACGAGAGGTGCTTGCACGTGATTATGGCTCAGGTCAATATGAAGAAGACTTCTTGCCACTGTACCAATCTACAAGCCTGTTATTGGCTCAATGCATGGGTACTCAACATGATGTAGTCATTATGACGGGTGAAGGCATGCTGGCTTTGTGGGCAGGGTTAAAAAGTTGTCTTAAGCCCAAGGATAGGGTTTTAGCCATCTCCACAGGAGTGTTTGGAGAAGGTATAGGGCAGATGGCAGCCGGTCTTGGCTGTGATGTGCGCACTATTAGCTATCCCTTTAATTCTACTGTTAACAATCTTGAAGAAATTGAAGCAGCTATAGCAGATTTTAAACCACACATGATTACTGCTGTACATTGCGAAACACCATCTGGCACGCTTAATCCCCTTGATGGAATTGGACAATTAAAAAAGAAATATGATGTACCACTTTTCTATGTCGATGCTGTATCAAGCCTTGGTGGTACTCCCGTACTCATGGATGATTGGCACATTGATTTACTGCTTGGGGCAAGTCAAAAATGTTTCTCTGCTCCACCTAATTTATGTTTTTTAGGCATTAGCCCAAAGGCATGGGAAATAATAAACCACGTAAACTATCAAGGCTATGATGCATTACAACCTTGGCAAAATGTGCAAAGTGATGGTATATGCCCATACACACCATATTGGGGTGGGGTGGCAGCACTACATACATCAATTCAATACCTTTTAGAAGAAGGGCTTGATAATGTTTTTGCAAGACACAATGCAGCTGCGCAATGCTGTCGCCACGGCCTACAACAGCTTGGCATAAAATTATGGGCTGATACTAATGCCATACCATCACCCACAGTTACCACGGCTCATATCCCACCTAGCTTTACCTGGGAAACCTGGCAAAAAGCGTTGCAAGATTATGGCCTCATAGTGGGGTATGGCTTTGGACCACTTGCAGGTAAGGTTTTTCGACTAGGACATATGGGAAGTCAAGCAAAATTGACACTTATTAATCAAGCACTTGAAATTATTAAAAAAAATCTATAACATTTGATGAAGAGAAAAAAATTATTAAAAAAAAATCAGTTTCATGTTGACAAAAGTGGCTTTTTTTCTCTAATAGATTGATTGCGCTGTTTCTACAGCTCAAAATACCCAAACTTTTTTTGGAGAGATAATCATGACTAAAGCACAACTTGTAGAAAAAATTTACGCCAAGGCAGGTCTTCCTACAAAGACCCTAGCTGAAAGCGCTCTTGATGCAGTTATTGCATCTGTACGTGAAGCCCTCGTTAGTGGCGAATCTGTAACCTTTACTGGCTTTGGTACTTTTAAGGTTGTAGAACGTGCAGCTCGTAAAGGTCGCAACCCACGTACAGGCGCAGAAATCACTATCCCTGCTAGCAAAGTAGCAAAATTTAGCCCAGGTAAACTCTTAAAAGAATCATTAAAATAGTACGTTGTTTTTAAAACTATAAGAGTACCTTATAAAAAAAATTATAACCAAATGAGCTAGCAATATATTATTTTCTCATAGCTATTGGTAATAAGTATTGGAAAACAATACTTCTATGCGGAGGGGTGGCAGAGCTCGGTTTAACGCGGCGGTCTTGAAAACCGTTGAA
>CAYJPT010000144.1:0-5900 GCA_964372165.1 uncultured Desulfovibrionaceae bacterium
AAAAAAACTTTACAAAACCGCATACATTAGCTTTTAATTTCATAAATTAGAATGCCGTATCTTTCAAATAAATGTTGATACTATGTTTTAGTATCAACTCATCAAGAGTTGCAGCTCAATCTATTTTTTTGTGTACATCAAACACTAAGGCTTCATACCAAAAAAATTCTGCCTTTGAATCTTGCCAACTGTTAGAGCCAAGCCCAGCCTTATGGCATAAATTTTCTAAGTATGTATTTAAGTCCCAGCCTTGTTCTTGGGCTACCTTAGGTAAAAACACAGCACTTCGTGCACCAAGCCGTAACAAAAGTCCATGTCTTCCAATAATAACTTTTTGTATGTCAGGGCAAGGTGTTAAAGGGCCAAGCACTGAAATGGATATAGTAACATCTTTCCATTCTTCAAGGCTTAGAGGTGCGAAGCGCGAGTCATTAAAAGCAGCAGCATGAGCCATACGTGCAACATTGACATATAAGGGTTCTTGCCCAATCATTGTGCCAATACAGCCTCTTAAGCGACCACGTATTTCTAGGGTTACAAAGCTACCAAGATGTTCATTTAAAATGCCTGCATGCACTGTGGGTAATGTAAGCTCTTTGCCGGCAAGCCCTGCGGTAATGGCAAGGCTTGCAATATCGCCCAGGTTTTCTTTTTCTGTTTGGCTTAAGGTAAATTCCACCGACATATACCCCTCCTTACTTGCATTACAATAAACTATTGCAAAACTTCTAGTGTAGCCTCAGCAATTTGTAATTCTTCATTTGTTGGTATGATAAGCACTGGTATTTTTGTATCTTTGGTACTAATTGCCCTTGCTATTGAGCGTCTAACGGAATTTTCTTCTTTATCAAGCACAATGCCTAGAGGTTCTAATCCTTCACACACAGCCGCACGTACTAAATCATCATTTTCACCAATGCCTGCTGTAAATACAATGGAATCCACACGGCCCAAGAGGAAGAAGTAAGAGCCTAATAATTTTTTTATACCACGGGTTAGCATTCTAAAAGCAAGCTCGGACTTTTCATCACCTTTTTCACGCAAAGCGTGTAAATCACGCATATCATTTGTGCCACAAACACCTAGCAAGCCAGATTTTTTATTGAGCATTACATCTACATCATTAGCACTTAAATTCATTTTTTCCATGATATAGGGTATTATGGCAGGATCAATTGTGCCTGAACGAGTACCCATCATAAGCCCTTCAAGTGGGGTTAATCCCATTGAAGTATCAATGCATACGCCATTTTTTACGGCAGTCATTGACGAGCCATTGCCAAGGTGCATGGTGATAGAATTAAGTTCATTTAATGGCTTACCTAAAAATTCTGCTGTCTTTTTAGCAATATATTTATGTGATGTTCCATGAAAGCCATAGCGGCGAATGTGTAAATTTTCATATAAGTCATAAGGTAGTGGATAAACATAGGCCTCAGGTTGCATGCTTGCACCAAATTCTGTATCAAATACACCAACATTGGGTACACCCGGCAAAAGTTTTTCTACAACCTCAACTCCCATAAGGTTAGCTGGGTTGTGTAATGGGCTTAGTGAAAAATATTTACGCACAATATCTTTTACTTTATCATCAAACAACATGGGGCGATTTATGTCTTCCCCACCATGCACAACTCTATGCCCAACTGCAAAAATTTCATCCTTATTTTTTATTACGCCTTTTTCAGGGTGGCTTAGTAAGCCAATGACTTCTTCCATACCCTCCACATGGGTGGGAAAATGCTTTTCAATAATAATTTTTTCTTCATTTTGTGCATCTGGAGCAATTTTATGTATTAGCTTACCTAGGCTATCGCCAATGCGCTCAACAACTCCAGCACAAAGAACACTTTTATCATTCATATCAAATAATTGGTATTTACAAGAAGAAGAACCAGCATTGACAACCAAAATTTTCATATTACCCCCTAATTTTATGTAAAACAGTCAGTTATTTTTTTTCTGCCGCAGCTTGTACCGCAGTAATTGCCACAGTATTAACAATATCAGGTACAGTGCATCCACGTGAAAGATCATTTACGGGCTTATTTAATCCTTGTAGTACTGGACCTATAGCAACGGCTCCGGCTGCCCTTTGCACGGCTTTATATGTATTATTGCCGGTATTTAAGTCCGGGAAAATAAATACAGTAGCTTGCCCTGCCACTTGGCTGTCAGGCAACTTGGTGCGTGCAACTTCCATATCAATGGCGGCATCGTATTGTATAGGGCCTTCCAGTAATAATTCAGGCGCAAGTTCTTTTGCTATTCTTGTCGCTTCAACAACTATGTCTACATCAGCACCTTTGCCTGATGTACCAGTTGAATATGACAACATAGCCACACGTGGTACAATGCCAAATACAGAAGCAGTGTGCGCAGAAGCTATAGCTATTTCTGCCAATTGTTGTGCTGTTGGATTTGGGTTAACTGCGCAGTCTCCAAAGGCTAATACTCTATCTTTTAAGCACATTAAAAATACAGATGAAACAATGGAGCAATTTGGCTTAGTTTTTATGAATTCAAAGGCTGGCCTGATAGTATGCGCAGTAGTACTAACTGAGCCAGAAACCATACCATCAGCATGATTTTTATGTACCATCATGGTAGCAAAGAAATTGCAATCACTCATGCGGTCACGAGCTTGTTCTTTTGTCATGCCTTTTGCCTTGCGTAACTCATAATATGTCTCTACATAATCTTCAAATTGAGGAGATAAGTCAGGCTGTATGATAGTTACACCATCAAGCTCAAGGCCAAGGGCAGTTATTTTTGTACCAATGCGGTCAGCATTACCAAGCAAAATAATTTCTGCCACATGACGGCGCAATAAAATGTCTGTTGCGCGCAAAATTCTTTCTTCTTGTCCTTCGGCAAGTACAATGCGCATTTTATTTTGTCTTGCTCTTTCAATGAGATCAAATTCAAACATCATGGGGGTAATGCGCGTTGGCTTTTGTGTCACTATTTGTTTTGAAATTTCTTTTGTGTTTATATTGCGCTCAAAAATACCTAAAGCTGTATTAATTTTTTGCAAATTTTCAGGTTCAATACGTCCATAAAGCTGTGAAAGCATTTGCACGGTTTTATAAGTATGGTCTGGCGTCAATAAAACAGGCACTGGTACACCAGTCCAGCCTTCTAACAATTGCTGCACGTTTTTTGGTAAATCAATACCACCGGTTAATAAAACACCTGATATATTATGATATGCCGAAGATACGCGTGATGCAAGAGATGCAAGCACAATATCTGTTCTATCTCCAGGAGTAATGATTAAGTTATCTTCGCAAATATAATCTAAAAAGTTATGCACTTGCATAGCTGCAATTAAATAATCGCCAACCAAGGCATCCATGCGGTGCGAACCATATAGTACTTTGGCATTAAGCCATTTTGCAACATCGGACATGGTAGGTTTACCCAAAACAGGTTCATCAGGCACAGTGTACACAAGTGGTTGCTTGGCAGCTTTTTTAGTTTTAATACCTGCAAGTAATTCATCTCGCTCTGTTATTGATAAATTGGCTCTATTTATGACAACAGTTAAGATATCAACATTTTTTTCTTCCAATTGATCGATAACAATTTGCGTACCTTCAATGATTTCATCAATATTTTTATGTGCACCATTGCCTACAACCATCACGGCGCAACCAAGGTTTGCTGCTATATCGGCATTTAGTTCAAATTCAAAGGCTGCATCCTTGCCCAAAAAGTCGGTACCTTCACAAAGCACAAATTCATGTGTTTCTGCAAGAGAGCGAAATTTTTGTAAAATATTAGCGATAAGCACATTTCTTTGCCCATTATTTATTAATTGTCTTGCTTCATCAAGGGTGTAGGCAAAGGTATCAGTATAAGACAAATCAAGCTTAAAATGCGTAAGCATAAGATGAATGTCATGGTCCTTGTCATCAAACATAGGCTCGTTAATAATTGGTCTAAAAAAAGCGACTTTGCGTGCATTACGAGTCATCAAATGCATCATGCCAAGCACTATGGCTGATTTTCCTGAGCGAGATTCTGTCGCAGTAATATAAATGCTTTTATACATGATGCCTCCGTAATGTTATAAAGTTTAATGGTACTTTGTTTTTTCTTACTGAGCTGCCTAAAATGTGAAAGTCTTAAGGAAATACTGATTTATTCTGCAAGTAGAATAAATCAGAAAGGCACACTGCCTTCATTCGCCCTGTGGGACGCAAAAAAGCGTGTTTTTTTGCTCTCATTTGCCTACTTTGTAAGGAAACGCACAATATGTTTTTGACTTGTTGATTTAGTCAGCGTTTCCTTAATGTGTCAAATTATTGTGACTAATTTCTATTTAGCAATATTTTTGTTTTTCATACAGATGCACCTGAAAAACGTCATAAACATTTTTCAGGTGCATTGCTATAACTATAGAATATTAATTACACTTCACCTAGGCCAGGTAATCCAGCCAAGAGTTTATAGTAATTATAACGATCCTTGTATTGCTTTTCTAAATTGGCCTTTAGCTCAGGAGAAGCTACAGGGTCAATTTTATCAAGAGCAGCATAACGTATTTCACCCATCAAGAAGTCTTGGATATTTCCGTCAGGCTCTTTGCTTTCAAGTACAAATGGATTTTTGCCTTCTGCGGTAAGCTCTGGGTTGTAGCGATATAGAGGCCAGTACCCTGTGGTTACTGCAAGTTTGCCTTCTTCCATGGTTTTGCCCATACCTTTGCGTATACCTTGGTTAATACAAGGTGAGTAGGCAATAATTAAGGAAGGTCCTTTATAAGCTTCAGCTTCACGGAAAGCTTTAATAACTTGTTGCTTATCAGCACCCATAGACACGCAAGCCACATAAACATAGCCATAACTCATGGCCATGGCACCAAGATCTTTTTTGCCAATGCGTTTACCGGCTGCAGCAAACTTTGCAATGGATCCAAGCGGTGTTGCTTTTGAAGCTTGGCCACCGGTATTGGAATACACTTCGGTATCCATAACCAAGATGTTAATATCTTCACCAGATGCAATAACATGGTCAAGACCACCGTAGCCAATATCATAGGCCCAACCGTCACCACCAAAGACCCAGATGCTTTTCTTGGTGAATAAGTCATCCATATGCCAAATTTCATGGGCAATTGGGTGATCAATACCATTTAAGTTACCAAGTACGTCAAGGCCATATTTTTGTGATGCATCGGCATCTTCCATATTTTCAAGCCATCCCTTACAAGCTGTGACCAATTCTTCGCTTAAGTCTTTTTCCTCAAGCAATTCTTCGATACGCTTGGCAAGGTATGCACGGCGTTGCTGATAAGCCATTTCAATACCAAAGCCAAACTCAGCTGCATCTTCAAATAAGGAGTTGCCCCAAGCAGGGCCGTAACCATCTTTATTAGTAGTATACGGTGTTGTTGGTGAGGATGCACCCCAAATGGAAGAACAACCAGTTGCGTTGGCAATAATCATTCTATCACCAAACATTTGTGTTAATAGTTTAACATATGGAGTTTCGCCACAACCTGCACATGCACCGGAAAATTCATGTAAAGGCTGTTGCAGTTGTGAACCCTTGAGGGTATTGCGAGGCAAAATATCATCTTTTAAGCTGATATTTTCTGTGGCATAGTTAAGGTTAGCTACTTGCTCGTCCAATTGGCTTTCAAGTGGCTTCATGACAAGAGCTTTTTGCTTTGCAGGGCAAACTTCAGCGCAAGATCCGCAACCAAGGCAATCTTCGGCATAAACTTGCATACGCATTTTTAAGCCTTTCAATTCTTTACCCATGGCATCCTTAGTTACAAATGATTTTGGTGCATCTTCAAGTTCTTCATCAGTAGCTATAATTGGACGAATGGTAGCATGAGGGCAAACAAAGGAACATTGGAAACATTGAATACAATTTTCTACTTGCCA
>CAYJPT010000145.1:0-5853 GCA_964372165.1 uncultured Desulfovibrionaceae bacterium
TTAATATACATGCCACTTAACATCATCAATTATTGCTTCACTCCTTGACATCCATGACAATATACAGCTATATTATTGTTAATAATAATGCATACTATTTTTTTACAGTTGGCTAGTTTTTTCGCTAGAGCACAAGACGCATAATACAAAATATATCAACGAAGTATAATATGAAATCACCCTTAATTTTTTTTATTAGCAATTTATCTTTTGAAAAACATTGATTTTGTATTGTGCCTATCTAAATTACAAAGCTCTCAAAATACTATTACCAAAGGCAACATAACTTTGACTCCACCTATAAGCTTTAAATTGTATAGTGCTATATGCAAAGCACGTTTTTCATCAAGAATTGCAATGATGTTGGCACTACTATTTTTAACACTGCCAGCATGTTTTTTAAGCACTACTGCCTTTGCAGAACAGACTTTAGAACTCACACCAAGTGAACTCTCATACATTAAAAATGCTGCTCCCATTAAAATATCCTATGATGCTTTTTGGCCACCTTTTGAAAAATTTGACAAAAAAAGTCAAACTATTCAAGGAATTAACTATGAAATTCTAATGCTCATTGCAAAGCTTACTGGACTACAATTTAATTTTGTACATGGTCTTACATATGGTGATGCTTTAGAAAACTTAAAGCTTGGCAAAACCGACATGCACTTAAGTTATGACACCAATCCCCAAAAGGCAAAAGAATTCAATGCAGTTTTGTCAGATACTTTTCTTGTAACTCCTATTGCCATAATTGGTAGAGAGTATCAACTGTCCAAAGATAGCGTATTTGCCATTTCAAAACTTCACCCGCTGGTAATAGAATTTATCAAACAAACCTTTCCTGATAACACTGTGATTGAATTTGAAGATATAACAGCTGCATATCAAGCTGTTGAAAATGGTTATGCTGATTTCACCTTTGAAAATGTACACGCAGCTCGCACAGCTATTTCAGAAGGAGGATACCCTCTTTTACGCATAGTCAACTTGTTACCATTGTATGATAAATTTTCATTTATTTTTAATGAAAACACGGATTCGAATTTAATTTCCATATTTAATAAAGCTATTGCAGCATATCCTCAAGAGCAGTTTAATACCATTTTGCTAAATCATACTTTAAAGCCAAGTTACACATCTAAAATCATCAACTTTTTATCGTATTTTAGCGTTAATTTATTATTTGGTATTATTGCATTATTAATAGCATTGATGATAATGCTTTTTATTTACATCAAAAAACAACGCCTTATGAAGCAAGCAATTGAGGTCAAGCAACAAGAAGTTCAAAACATGCTTGATAACTTCCCAATGCCAATTTATATTAGTGATTTAAATACACATAAGATATTGTACTGCAATAAAGCTGTGTACGATTTTTTTGAGTGCGATAATGTTATTTCACAAGCTTGCTACAAAATTTTTAGAAGGCGTGATGAACCTTGCGAAGTTTGTACCAATGATATTGTTTCAAAATCGACTGTACCGTATGTTTGGAGTCGATATGATGAAGTGTTAAAAAAGCATTTACAATGTGTAGACTCATGCATTACTTGGGATAATAAAAAAAAGGTACGTTTATCTATCGTTACCGATATTACAGAAACATTAGAATTGCAAAAAAATAAAATGGAAGAAGAACGAAACACTATCATCACCGACCACCTTCCGTTGGGTATCACCTTTTGGGATAAAGAAGGCTATCCAATTGATTGCAATCAGGAGGTGTTTAAAACATTTAAATTTGATACAAAGCAGGAGTATTTAGCAAATTTCTATAGTATTTCCCCAGATTACCAACCCAACGGAAGAAATTCCCGTGAAGCAATCATTGATAATCACCGTAAAACACTTAAAGACGGCTATCATCGTTTTGAATGGCTTCATCATGACAAGTATGGTGAACTTATTCCTACGGAAATAATCCTTGTTCGTACTATACTTGGCCAAGACGTTATAGTTATTTCCTATATGAAAGATTTAAGAGAGCTTAAACAGGCTCAAGAATTACTTGAAGAGTCGGAATTACGTAACACTTTGATACTTGACTCTATGCCTATGGGTGTACATTTTTGGAATAATGACGGGCAACTTGCTTATACCAACCTTGAAATAGTTAATACCTTTGGTTTTTTATCTAGGGAAGATAGTGTGCAAAATTTCTATAAAATGCTTCCTGAATTTCAACCAGATGGGCGATTGTCACGTGATGTAGTTATGCAGCAAACAAACTATGCCTATGCGCAAGGTAAATTATATTCGCAAATGAACTGCATACATTGCGTTACTGGTGAATCAATACCCGTGGATCTTTTTGTCGTATGTATTTCCTACCAAGGTAAAGATGGGCTTATTACATATATAAAAGACATGCGTGAACATAATACAATGCTACAAGAAATTGCCAATAATGAACAAGAATTACGCCATGCCAAGGAACTTGCTGAACAAAGTGCAAAAGCCAAAAGTGAATTTTTAGCTAATATGAGTCATGAAATACGTACTCCTATGAATGGTATTCTTGGTCTCTTGCACCTGCTTGAACAAACTAGCATGAATGAGATTCAAAAAAATTATGTTAGCAAAAGTATTTTTTCAGCTAACAATCTCATGCGCATTATTAATGATATTTTAGACTTCTCTAAAATTGAAGCGGGTAAGCTTGAAATGGAAGAGCATGCATTTACCTTGCAAAAAGTTGCCGATGACATTGCCGATTTATATGGTGCAATGTGCGATGAAAAGGGATTAGATTTACACATACATACGGGTGAACATTCCACTACACTTTTGCAAGGTGACGTTTTGCGTTTGAAGCAAGTCATTTTCAACTTAATTAGCAATGCTATTAAATTTACTCATGAAGGGTCAATCTCCTTAGAAATTGAGAGTTATTTATATAATGATAGAGAATTGTTTTGTAAATTTGCGGTGCAGGATACTGGTATTGGTTTAACTGCAAAGCAAATTGGTCGCCTGTTTTCTGCTTTTTCACAAGCTGACAGTACCATATCACGTAAGTATGGTGGTACAGGACTTGGCTTAGTAATTTCAAAAAATATAATTACTATGATGCGTGGTAATATTTGGGCTGCAAGTGAATTTGGTAAAGGTTCTACTTTTTACTGCACAGCTATATTTCCTTTAGCTAACGATTCTTTAATGCATCAAGAGAATGACCATGCAAAAATTCAAGATTTTAAGATGGAAGGACATTTGCTATTGGCAGAAGACAATGAAATTAATCAACTTGTTGCGCAGGAGATATTACAATCTGCAGGTTTTACCTTAGATATAGCAAATAATGGACAAGAAGCTTTAGATATGCTTCAAAACACTTATTATGACGCTGTACTCATGGATATACAAATGCCTATAATGGATGGATATAGTGCAACAAAGCACATTCGGGCTCAAAAGAAATTTATCTCAATTCCAATTATTGCCATGTCAGCACATGCTATGAAAGGTGATAAAGAAATCAGCCTCTCATATGGCATGAATGACCATATTACAAAGCCAATTGACCCACCTACATTATATAAAACTTTAAATTTTTGGATTACTAAAATACGTAATACACATTAATTTCTCATTGATTGAGTCGGATGCTGAAAAATGCATTTTCACGCACTTTTCAGACAGTACCACTGCGGTCTAAAGACCTACCTTGGCATAAAACACGCCCACTTCAAACACCTTTTTATGAACGCCAGAAGTTCGACCCAACAGGCGGCGAAGCCGTTCCCGTTAGTTGAGTAAAACGAAGCTTACAAGAATCGCACGCAACGCAATTATGGCTTATTTTACGTCATTATTATTTGGTAACTTTATCCTCCCCCATTGCATTGCTCCCATACCACAGCCAAAGAAAATAAGTCTTTCTAAAGCATGTGCTAATGTACCATCACGTTGCATGGGATCTGAAAATGTGCTAACAAAGTCTTCATAGTGCAAGTCAAGCTCAAACAATGGTTCCAATGCTTTGCTACGACACCAAAACATTCCCCCAACTGGAAAATCAATGCATGCATCAACAGGTAAGTGCAGACCTTTTTTAGCAAGGAGCAAATTCATATTTTCATGATTTGGACCTTGAATTGGCAAAGCATAGGGAGGATAAGATGGAGGAGCAATTACTCCAAGCTTTGAGTTTAGGTCAAAATTAGCCAATATCTTGTTGATATTATCTTTAGAACCAAGTAACGCTTCATATAAAACTTCACACCATAATTTAGCAGACTCTTTTTTCATATTAGTTGACATTTTAACATGCACTTTTAATATATACTCATAGCCTTGTATAATATCTGCAAGGCCCACAAAAAAAGGTGCCATATCCCACCCTATATTAGGGCAAATCACAACTTGGAGTTTTTCAAAGCTAACACTTTGAAGTTGACTTAAAATGCTTTCTTTTTTTTGCTTTGTATCCGTTGTAATGTACACATGAACATGGTTTGGAAGATTGTTAAGATATGAAATAAGCATGTGTAAAGCTTCTGGATAAAAACAATGAATAGCCACGGCAATACTTGTTGGTAATGTATCTAAATTTTTTATATTTTGTTGTACATCCGTATACAGACCTGATATTCCTTGCGGAAAATCCCTGTATTGATGATACTTAATGGGTCCTACTTCATTAGCTCTACGCATACAAAAGCTTGATGGCGTGACACACAAACCACCTAAGCGCACTATATAATTATGAATAGCATCCCATTGTGCTTTATATTCAATCTTATCTTTATATTCTAAAAAAGTATAAAAACCATCCAACATGTAAATTTTTTCTCTTTTTAAGATAGGCACTCCGTACCTCAATATATTTTGAGAATAAAACAATGTAGGATTGATGTTCGCTTTAGCTTTTTTCTTAGGCTGGCAGTACGCACCTGCTATAAAACCGTGAATACAAAGCCAAAGAGTAAATGATGTTTCAAAAGCTATTGATTCTTTGCGAATTGGAGAACAATCAATTGAATCAATGAAATTTCGAAAACAAGCATGCTGTAATACTTGAGTTTTTACTACCAGATAATAACTTTGCAAATGAGGTGCTATATCAGCACTATAAGTCATACCCCAAAAATCACAAAGCACTTGCTCCATGTTCATGTGCACGGTTTGAAATGAACTAAATGGTCCAAAACAAGAGTCATTTGTTAAAATCAGTTCTTTGCATTTAAACAATGATGGGAAGCAATCCAGTGCTGCCTTCCAAGATGTAAAGTCATAGCCGGTGCAGGTGCGATATAAAATAGCATCACAAAAATCTTCACATCTTTGCAATACTGCGTTGTCTACCAAATACTGGGCAGATGATATAACCACTTTATATCCCAAAGACTTAAAGTGTAAACAATATTGCTCAACATATGGGTCAATTAGTTGTTCAGGATCCCAATGGGCTACAATTACTGTGGTAGTGTTGCTAAAGTTTTGTTTGTGCCCATACACGCAAGAATATTGATTGCTAATACAAACATGCTGACCTATTGGTGCAGTAATATATTTTTTTGCAATTTTTATAGCTTTTGCATTTTTTTTATAAATATTAGGTACAGGTTCAACAATTTCTGTGATGAATTTTACATTATTATGTAAATATATATTTATTTGGAAGGTTAGATAAGTAATTGTCTTCTGAACAGCAGCTAATAATCCCTTTGTACGCCACAGCTTAAAAAACTTTTGCATTAAGGTATATGTTATATGCATATAGCTCACAGTATATCCGTTTTAGATTTGATTCATACACACCTTGAGTGTATTTGGTAAACCCCTAAATATTATGGAAATGCTGATTTATTCTGCAAGCAGCATAAATCAGAAAGGCACACTGCC
>CAYJPT010000146.1:0-5837 GCA_964372165.1 uncultured Desulfovibrionaceae bacterium
TTGCATGCCCAAACTTATGCTTTGTGGCGTGCAGGGTCAAGTTTCAAAGCTTAAATTTTTAAATATAGAATTATAGTAATTTCAGTTGAAATTACTATCTTGCCTGCGAGAGCAGTCAAGCACTGCAAAGGCACTCGTGCCCTTTAGGGTATAGCTCAATTTATTTGAGCTGTTCCTACCCGAAGGGCAGCGAAGCCGTAGCCGTTAGGTGAGCTTGCGAACCTTACGGATATAGAGTGCAACGCAAGTGCTAAAGCAAGTGTCCTTTCTGATTTACTCTGCTTGCACAATAAATCAGCGCTTCCTTAAAATACTATAAATTGCTATAATTTTACATTTATAAGAGTTATACTTTGTTTTTATTGAGCATAAGACTTAGTGCGGCATTGGAATTTTGTTCATTAACCTTTGCGCAAATTTTAACGCAATCACCACAATTAATACAAGCATCACGTTCCAAAGTATTTTTGTGCAGTGTGCGAGGGTTCAAGTTTAAGGAGCATGTTGCAACACAAGGGTTTTTCCCCTTGCATGTGCAATATGTTGCTTGCCAATTAATTTGACAAGTGGGCACAAATATTTTGCATATACGCCCTAAACGTGTCGCTAACATTAAAAGTAATGCCTGCGGACACATATATGCGCACCATATACGTTTTTTTAAAAAATATTCTGAAATAAGTATTATAGCTACAGGGCTTAACATAAAGCTCATCATAATAAATAAATCAAACAGTGGTGTTGATGTAGAAACCACGGCAGGTGGAATAATGACTTCACCTTGTGGTCCACTATGCACAATTCCCAAACTTAAAAGTACTACTCGCCAGAACTCTTGTGGGGCAAGTGATATTATACCAGGACCTGATAATTGATTAAGCAGTGGTATGCCTATTACTGCACCAAGTATAATGCCGAAAGTTGCAAGTATTATTCTCCATTTCCAAGAATTTGTTTTAATTTTACTTTGTGTACTGTGATTTTTCCAAATAAGTTCGGACAAAAAACCATATGGACATAACCAAGAACAAAAAATACGACCACATAAGAATGCTAACAATAAGCTAAATAAAGCACCCAAAATTAAAGTAGTGTTTGGCCAAAAGCCATGCATTAAACCTTGTATACAGCTTTGTATTGCATTAAGAGGATCTGCAAAGGGAATACCAAAAACATGCCACGCATAAAAATTCCCGCGTATGGCTGTGTAGCCATAAAAATATGCTACAGGTAACAAACATATAATGATTAAAACAGCTGCTTGAATATATGGACGCAATGATATAAACTTTGGGGATATTAGCATTATTTCTTTCCCCCTTTGCTAGGAGCTGGCAAAAGAGCTAAAGCCCCTTGTGGTGGTGCAGGTTGTTTATCGTTATTTGCTTGCTCAATTGAAAAATTAGGAAATGGCACTGTTGTTACAGCTTTTACCGGACAAACATATGTGCACACGCCGCAACCAACGCAAGCATCAGTTGGACGTGGTATAAAACCCATTTCAAGTACTATGGCTTCACCACGTAGAGGACATCGATCATAACAGGTGGAACACATAATACCACCATTGTAATTGTGACAATCTTTTTTAATAATATAAGCTTGCCCCATACTTGCTTTATGAGTATCAGTACACCTTACATCAAGCGCGCCCGATGGACAAACCGGTGGACACTTCATGCAAAGATAGCATGGTACGGTTTGAGGGTCGACCTTTGGAGTATGGCGTGCAATGCCAAAATCTTCATGCAAACGTAAAGATTGATAAGGACAAACCGCCATGCACTGTCCACACTGAATGCACAAAGCAAGAAATTCTTTTTCGCTCCTGGCCCCAGGAGGACGCAAGAGTGGGTGCGCAGCCATATTACCCCCCCATATTACCACCCATAGTAACCTACTAGGTTGGTTTAAATTTTGAAATATGTACCGGACAAGGAACTTCACCTTTTTCTTCTATATCATCTTCATAATTAATATAGGCAATGTCTACAGCAAGTATATTTTCAATCTCTTGTAATGCCTGTATTTCATCTTTAACTTTATCTGCACTTATTTCTAAAACAACCACTAGCTTGCTAGGGTCATGGCTTATTTGCACATCCACAAGATGTACTTGGGCAGAAAGTTGCGTTGCCATTTCTTCAGAAATACTTGGATCAACTGTGACTACAAGACCTGCTATAGCCATAGCAACTCCCCTTTTTTATTATGGGTTGGAAATTTTATACCTGTTATTTATTAGTCGATACTGAGCAAAATGAAAATATTCTGATAAAAGAAAATTTATACAAATCAATTTAAGGAAATTTACTTTGTATGTAATGAGTTAATGTTCCAAGGTAGGGGATTTTATCCCCTACCTTGCCATTAATTAAGCTATAGTTATGCTTTGCGAATTCTTGCAGAGCATATTTTATATTCAGGCTCAAAAGATGCTGGATCAACAGCATCAGTAAGCAATCTATTTACCAATTGTTTTGGGTCAAAGAATGGTAATGCAATAAGCCCCTTACGGCATACATCACTTACACGCGCCGGGAATGTCATACTATCTCGACGAGTTTCAACCACCACATTATCATTGTGTTTGATGCCAAGCGCTTTTGCATCCTCAGGGTTAATTTCTACAAAAGCAATAGGATTGGCCTTTTGCAATTCTGGAACTTTACCTGTCATTGTAACAGTATGCCAATGGTCAATAACACGCATAGTCGTTAAGTAGAATGGATATTCAGCATCAGGTTCTTCAGCTGCCCCCTTGTGTGGACGCATCCAAATAAGTGCTTTGCCATCTGGCTTACCATAAAAGAACATACGCCTTGGATGATCTTTTGGTACAAATGGGTCATCTCCACGCACATAACGCATATATGTACCAGGATGTTTTTCATCAGGACAAGGCCAAATCACACCGGATTCCTTGCGCAAACGATCACGTGTCATGCCGTAGAAATTATACGTTGTGCCTTTTGCAACTTCACGCCATTCATTCCACACATCTTCAGCATTCTTAAATTGCAATAATTTAGGATCAACACCGGCACGTTTTCCAAATTCAATTAGCGTTTCAACAGTTGGGCGACAACCTTCCGGTGGTTCAACGGCTTTCTCAATAAGTGCATAACGACGCTCAGCACAACCATACACTCCATCACGCTCGCACCAAAATGCTGGGGCAAGCACAAGGTCCACATATTCTAATGTCACAGCATCGGGGAAAGCTTCAATACAAACAATAAAGCTGTCAGGATTAGACATCATCTTATGCATTTTATTTAGATTTGGTAAGGTATGAGCTGGGTTAGTTTCACATATTAACAAGGCCTTAACATCACCACGCCCAAGTGCTTCAAATAAGGCAACAGTATGATAACCAACTTTAGGGCTAATTGTACCTGGCGCAAGACCCCACAGTTGTTCCATTTCTTCTCTATGCTTAGGATTGCCTACCGCACGCCCTGCAGGAAGCAAGTGCGCAAGAGCACCACCATCACGTACACCACCACATGCATTAGGCTGGCCGGTAAGAGAAAATGAAGTTGCACCACGTCTGCCAATTTGTCCTGTAAGTAAATGTAAGTTATGTATGCAATTGTTGGCAAAAACACCTTGAACACGCTGATTAATCCCCATGCACCACATTGACATACTGGCAGCAGACTCAGCAAAGAGACGCCCTGCTGCATATATATCTTCAACCGGTACATCACAAATAACCGCTGCTTTTTCAGGTGTATAATTTTCTAGGAAAAGCTTATAATTTTCAAAGTCAGAAGGCTTACCATCTGGCCCCATAAAATTAACATACCTTTCCATAAAACGTGGATCATCAAGCTCTTCATGTATTATAACCCATGCCATGGCATGCATGAGAGCAATATCTGTTCCGGGCTTAAAGGCAATATGTAAATCTGCTATACGAGATGTATTAGTACGGCGTGGGTCTGCCACAATAATTTTTACATTGGGCTCTGATTGCTTACGACGTGCAATCCTACGGAAAAGCACTGGATGCGCTTCTGAAGTATTTGAACCAATAATGAAAAAACATGCCGCAGAGTCAATGTCTTGATAAGTGCCCATAGGTTCATCCTTACCAAAAGTCGAAACATAACCACCCACGGCTGAGGCCATACACAAACGTGGATTTCCATCCACATTATTAGTGCCAAATCCTGCTTTAAATATTTTATTGGCTACATATGTTTCTTCAGTCAAACATTGGCCTGAACCATACCAAGCGACAGAGTTTGGTCCATGAGTATCAATGGCACTGCGAAACTTTTTGGCCATAAGGTCAAGTGCTTCATCCCATGAAATAGGCGTCAATGGACCGCCCTTTTCTTTGCGCACAAGTGGTGTTGTAATACGCTCTTTGGAATTTAACACCGGAATCAACATTGATCCTTTAAGGCAAAGCAAACCCTCGTTATGGTTGTTAGGATCACCCTTAATACTTACGGCTTTCCCATCCTTTACACCAACAAGTACACCACAACCAGTACCACAATAACGGCACACACCCTTAACCCATTTGTCGGGTGCTTTTGGGTCTTTAAGTGCGGCAATAGCCTTTGTTGCATTGCCAAGGCTTGGTATAGTAGCCATGGCAGTAGAAAGGGCTAGACCGCGTAAAAAATTACGTCTTGATGATAAATTGCTCATACTATTTCTCCTCATCCAATGTCGTCTTAGTTGTAGCTTGGCGGAATAAGTAAGCTTTTCCATGTATGGGGCTTTGATGTGAAAGATGGCATGTTGCACAATCATCGCGCTTTCCAAACTTGGCTTCCATACGCTCAATGGCTGGTCCGTGACAACTTTGACAAACTTCTACTCCAGGCTTACGGGCAAATGGTAAGGCTCCCTTACCATCAGGTTGACCGTGACAAGTTTGACAACGGACAAGCGTAACACCGTGTTTACTTTCATACCATTCTTGTGCAATTTTAGGCGTTGCTTTGACGTGACAACCATAACAATCTCCAACCATAGCATCCGGTGGATTGAGGTGCTTTGCCGCTTCACACTTAACGGCTGGGAAGGCCCAGGTTATGTAAGCAAAGTAGCCACCACCTAGTAACACTAAAGCCAAAATAATAATAGTGCATGGTTTACATAAATTTGACATCATTCTTGTGACTCCTTGAGCTTAGCATTTTCTTTGAGCTTGGCAAGAAAATCGGCATTTTTTGGTACGCGTTGATCAAAAACTGGAAGGTGCGCCATATTAACGTGACATCCGGCACAACCACTACGTGATTGACCATTTTTGCCCAAATATGAATCGTGGGCAAGTTGGCCTTCAACAGAAATTGGACCATCGTTTTTAGCATTGCGTGTTAAGTCTTCATGGCAAGAACGACAATTGCTATCATCCGTAAAACGACGGGCAATTGGTTGCATGCGTGCTCGATCAAGATTATACGGTTCACCAGTATAGTGTGACCAAACATCACGTACACCTAAGTAGCTTTTTGCAGCAAGCATGCGCACAATATTACCACCTGGGATGTGACATTGTGCACAGCTAATTGGTTTGCCATCTGCATCTTTAGCATGTGGTGATGCTAGGAGTTCGTCTTGATAAACTTGCATTTCATGGCAACTCAAACAGAACTCAGTTGTGTTTGTCTTAACTGTAACAACACTAGACATCAAAATTAACACACTAAGCGCAATAGCACCAATCCAGATGCGTTTGCGTTTCAACGACATAAACTCTCCTTGGTTATAGGCTGTAGTTGACTTGGTTTCAACGTCATTGAGAACAATTTTAAAGGAAACGCTGATTAAATCAGCAAGCCAAAAAACATATTGTGCGTTTCCTTACA
>CAYJPT010000147.1:0-5820 GCA_964372165.1 uncultured Desulfovibrionaceae bacterium
TTGTACGCCGAATGAGAGCAAAAAAGTACGCTTTTTTTGCGTCCCACAGGGCGAATGAAGGCAGTGTGTCTTTATGATTTATTCTGCTTGCAGAATAAATCAGCATTTCCTTAAAAGACAATTGCACAACAACATAGGGAGTTTTGTTGTCAATATGCCTTTTATAACAACACATAAAATGTGTAGCCATAAAAGGCATATTGATTTGTACCACTATAAAACCTTATTCTTGTATGCGTTTTTCATAAAGCAATAACATACTATCCATCCAAGGCGTATGCTTGCTATTTTTTTTCACATTTTCTCCATACATTGTCTTAAAGTCATTTTTCATAGAAATGGGATACCATGAATTTTGCTCGCATTTTTTTACCAGTTGTTTCACTTTTTCAGAAAAAGCATATTCACGTTCACCATCATCTGGAACAAGGCAAAATGCTTTTGCAGGATATTTATTTTGATATGTTGTATAGGTAAACATACTAAAATCACCAGAGCTATTGCCAAATGCCAATACGGGCTTTTGACCTATCTCTTGCTCAATTTGTATTGCTTTACCCATTACATTATTAAGAATTATTAGTTTTGAATCACGGATTAATTTTTCATCTGCAGCAAGTTGATATGTTACATATTTATGGTCACCTTGTTTAGATCCCTTTGTAAACCAGTCACTTCCAATAATTTGTCTTTTAGGCAATTTAAGTGTCTCAGCAAGCATCATGCGTGCTGCATCTCTATCTGAACCGGTAACAATATACACTATAAAATCATTAGCTTTCAAATATTTTATGATGTCAACCATAGGTCTGAAATACGCATCTTGAAGTGTGAGGTTTTCAAATCCGTCCGCATTTGTTTGTAGAAAATTATGTACATATTTTCTAAATTCATCTGCAGTCATGCCAGCAAAAATTTCGCCATAATATTGAGTTTTTTTGATTGCAACTTCTTTTGGAATTTTCTTGTCACGTGCAGCACGAAGCACCCCGCCTGCAACTTCAATTTGATCCTTAGTTGCAGTATATTCTTTATCATTTAAGACTCGATGGCAAAATAACATCCACTCAAAGTAAATTGGAAATTGCTCACCAATCAATGTGCCGTCCATGTCAAACACTGCCACACGATCTTCAACGGGTATATAGCTTTTTAATGATTTATTTGTAATTTCTTTCATATACTCTTGTAATGTAGAAATAATTACAGAGTTATTCCAATTTGCAAAGCTATTGCTTACAATATCTTGGGAATTCTTTTGTGCACCTTCTTTAGCAAAAGCTGTACTGCATAAAATCACAAGCAGTGCAAAGACTGCAAACAATGTCTTTTTTTCTACCAGTTTATTGATAATCATTTTAATAATCTCTCCTTATTTGATATGCCTTACTAAATTTTATTCTAAAATTTAGTAAGATGCATTGCTTAACTTCGGCGTGCAAAGTAGGCACAATTGCCTACTTTGTAGGGAACCGCACAATATGTTTTTTAACTTGTTGATTTAATCAGCGTTTCCCTAAATATTAAAATTTATCTTAGTTAGTCAATCTGGTTAGTCGATACGAAAAAACACATTTCCACGCATTTTTCAAAATAGCACCACGACGGACTTTAGCCACCTTTAGCATGAGACACGTTATTACAAACACTCTTTAGGTACACCAGACGTTCGACTCACATAGTATAAAAACAATTTATACTTATTACTAACCGCCCCATTTTTCAGAAAAGATATGATCTGGATTATAATTATCACGTTTTTCAAAAGCTTGATCAGTATAGCCACAAACCACAATACCTAGCACTTCTATATTTTCTGGAATACCAAAATAGTTTTTATATGCCAAGTTGCGCTCCTCTATGGGATAAACTCCAGTCCAAACCGTACCAATACCAAGTGCACGTCCAGCAAGCAGCATATTTTGTATTGCGGCGGAGCAATCTTGCTGCCAAAAGCCTGGATGCTTTTCTACGCTTAAATCAGCACACACTACAATGCACAAAGCTGATTTTAATGCCATACCGGCATAAGGATTAAATTTAGCAACTGCTTCAAGGCCTTGTGGATCACGTACTACAATAAAACGCCAAGGCTTAGAATTACCGGCACTAGGAGCAACCATTGCAGCTTCTAGCATTTTTTTTACATCGCTATCATCTATATTTTGATCAGTGAATTTACGTATACTACGCCTTGTAAAAATCGCTTCAAAAATATCCATTAAAAATCTCCTTTTTCACATAAACATAATTGCAATAAAATTTTGTTTATCTATAATTCCAAAGCCAGTAAATTTGTTTTTCAGTGCCAACTATTAGCGCAAGTCTGTAACACGCTTTGACTTTCCAAAAGTGCGTGGTAATGCTCCTTGATCAACAATTTTAATTGCTACTCTTGCCATAAGTCCTTTGTGCATGCGTCTAGTTACTGCTTCTGCCAAAGCCTCATCATTGGAACTGCTTTGTCCTGCACGGCGTTCAAGCAGCATATACATATGATCAAGTGATTTTTCATCTCGTTTTAATTCTATTTGATATTCACCGCCAAGTTCAGGAAATTGCTCGATAACATGCATTATCTGACCTGGATAGATGTTAACTCCGCGAAAAATAATCATGTCATCGCTACGACCTAAAATTTTATCATGGCGTGGTATATGAAGCCCACAAGCGCATTGACCTGTTATTAAACGTGACAAATCACGAGTACGATATCTAATAAGTGGGGCGGCTTCTTTACGTAGACTAGTTACAACCATTTCTCCTACTTCACCATCTTTTACAGGTTCTAAGGTGTCAGGATTTATAATTTCAATTAAAAACAAATCTGACCAATAATGCAAACCGGAATGCGCATCACACTCAATGGCAGTACCTGGACCATACATCTCTGTCATGCCAGCAATATCATAACTATTTTCAAGTCCGAGTTTTTCTTCAATGGATTTACGCATTTTTTCACTGCGCATTTCAGCGCCGCAAATAACTTTACGCAAAGCAATTTTATCAAGCAGTCCCTGTCTTTCAATTTCTTCTGATAATAACAATGCCATAGAAGCTGTTGCTCCAAAGCAAGTTACTTGTAAATCTTGTAAAAGTTGCAAATGCATGTCCATATTGCCAGGACCAACAGGTATTGTTAATGCCCCTGCCTCTTCAGAGCCAAGTTGAAAACCAGCTCCAGCAGTCCATAAGCCATAACCTACTGCAATTTGTACTCGATCATTACATCCAATACCAGCAAGCTCATAACTCCTAGCCATTTGCATATTAAATGTTTTTACATCATTTTGGCTATAAGCAAGAATTTTACGTTTGCCTGTTGTGCCTGATGAAGCATGAATACGCACAACCTCTTGCTCCGAAACTGAAAGCAATGGCAAAGGATAACCTTCACGTAGGTCATTGGTATCAGTCATGGGCAATTTACGTATATCATCTATACATTTAATATCTTCAGGCTTTATATCACCAAGCTTTGCACGATATTGTGGTGAGTTCAGTGCATGTTTAATAGTCCAGCGTACTCCTTCAATTTGCTTAGATTGCATAAGTTCAGGGTCAAGAGAAAATTGCTCCGGATCTTTTAAAAAACGCAAATTAGCAGTCATGATTTTTTCCTTAAATAATTAATTTCAACTAAGAGATATTTATAATAAATGCTATGCTTAGGCATAACGATTTTCTTAATCTAGACAAATTCTTATTGCAAATATTGTATTATATAAAAAAATACCTACTCTGCAATCCATTTGCCTTTTGCACCCTAACGGGGTATGATTTTTAACACAGCTTGTTAATAATGGGAAGAGAAATTGTATACAAAATACATTTTTTTACTTTATAATATAATTAGGAGTAGTTGTGCGTATTTTAATCATTGGTTCTGGTGGCAGAGAGCATGCCATTGCATGGAAATTACAGCAAAGCCACAATGTTCAAGACATTTTTGTAGCTCCCGGTAATGGGGGTATTGAGGCAGACAATATCAAAACTGTAGATATTGCAGCTGACAATATACCAGCTCTAGTGCTTTTTGCCCGCAAAAATAATATTGACCTAGTTGTGCCCGGTCCTGAGCTTGCTTTAACATTAGGCATTGTAGATGCCATGCAAGAAGCAGGCATAGCATGCTTTGGACCAGATAGATACTGTGCACGCTTGGAAGGTAGCAAAACATTTTCCAAGGCTGTAATGGCACAAGGTAATGTTCCAACTGCGCAAGGTGCACACTTTAACAATTACACTGCAGCTTGCAATTTTGTGCGCAAACATGGTGCACCATTGGTTGTAAAGGCTGACGGCTTGGCTGCTGGTAAAGGTGTTGTAATAGCGCAAACTGAAGAAGAAGCTTTGAACGCATTAGAAGAAATAATGTGCAATAAAATTTATGGTGAAGCTGGCAGCACTGTACTTATTGAAGAATTCCTAGTTGGTGAAGAAGTATCACTGCTATGTTTTTGCGATGGTAGTCATGCTATTGCACTCCCATCTGCGCAAGATCATAAAGCTATATATGATGGTGATAAAGGACCAAATACTGGTGGGATGGGTGCGTATTCTCCTGCCCCTATATTAGATGAAAAGCAAATTCAAAGTTTAGTAGATATTACTATCATGCCTATATTAAACGCTTTGGGTAGCAGCGGACGTATGTTTAGAGGTATACTTTATGCTGGGCTTATGATGACTGAAAATGGACCTAAAGTTTTGGAGTATAACACACGATTTGGAGACCCGGAGTGCCAGCCCTTACTTATGCGTCTAGAAACTCCATTAGATATAATCATGGACGCTTGTATTCGTGGAACATTAAATACTATTGAGATAAAATATTCAAAACAAGCAGCACTTGGAGTAGTACTAGCAGCTGAAGGATACCCAAACAAGCCAGCAAGCGGAATGGAGATTAGCGGTATTTCAAATGCTGATGCTTTGCCAGGGGTTAAAGTATTTCATGGTGGTACCAAAAAAGAAGATGACAAAATTATTGCCAATGGAGGTCGTGTACTTTGTGTAACCGCCCTTGGCGACACCCTAGAACAAGCGCAAAAAAATGCCTATGACGCTCTTAATATGATACATATGGATAAAGCATATTATCGTAAAGATATTGGGTACAAAGGCATTAAACGTATAAATAATGAAGTTTAATTTTGAAAAACAAGGATGATAATATGGCAAAAGTTGCAATATTTATGGGATCAATTTCAGATGAACCACAAGTGAGCCCCTGCACAGACATTTTAAAATCATTGGGCATACCATTTGTCTTCACGGTGACTTCGGCTCACAGAACTCCTGAGCGCACCGAAAAGCTGGTTGACGATTTAGAAAAAAACGGAGTTGAAGTATTTATATGTGCTGCTGGCATGGCTGCTCACCTCGCAGGAGCAGTGGCCGCACGGACCATAAAACCAGTCATTGGAATTCCTATTTCTAATGCGGCACTGGCCGGTGTTGACGCTCTTTATTCAACTGTACAAATGCCTCCCGGTTTTCCTGTAGCCACAGTTGCCACAGATAAAGCCGGTGCGCGTAATGCAGCTTGGTTAGCTGCACAAATTTTAGCAATAGCTGACCCAAGCCTTAAAGAAAAAATATTATCCGCTCGTGCAAAATTTAAGCTTGATGTAGAAAAAGTTGGTCAAGAAATTATGCAAAAATATAGTTAGGCTTTCCTTAAAATATCTTCTTTTTACGTTGCTAAATTGCCGAAAAATCGCATTTTATGTTTTGTTTTCGGCAAGTTAGCTTGTATTCCCATAATGTTTAATTTTATTATTGTAAGAGTCCTGCACAATGAATTGTGCAGGACTC
>CAYJPT010000148.1:0-5775 GCA_964372165.1 uncultured Desulfovibrionaceae bacterium
ACAATAGATCTTCGCATAATTTTATGTGTGGAGGTCTATTGTTTCTTTATTTCCTTAAATAAAATTTTACATGCAAAGATTTGACAGAAGCAAAGTTCCTAGCGTACAAGGAGGTTTTCCAAATTGCATTTAATATAGTATTAAGGAGCTTTTTATATGTCGTCTAAACGAGTAACGAATCAAAATGAAAAACGCGCTAAAGGTCCTATTGATGAGCAAGCGCAAGAAATATTAAACAATCTTGGTGGCCAGAGAGGCCCTGTTAATCCTCATCTTCTCAACGAGCTACAATCAGAAGTTTCCAACGAGGCAACGCCACTTTTACAATTTATATTAAAACATGCCATGTTGATTATGATCGGTTTGGGTGTGTTTGTATGCATTTTAGCAGGTGTTGGTGGATACAATTGGTATTCAGAAAATAACTTGCTTAAAGCACAAGGACAATTAGGTAGCATTATCTTGTCCAATGAAGGTGAAAAACGTGTAGTTGCTCTGGAGGCCTTTTTGCCTACTGCACCTGAATCTATGAAGAGTGGTGTACTGCTTTCTTTAGCGGAAACAAGTATGGCCATTAAGGCATATGACAAGGCTGCTACATACTTTGGGAATTTGGCAACTCTTGATCCAGAAGGTGCAACTGGCCTTTTGGCTACATTAAATCAAGGACAAGCCTTGTTGCTTGCAAAAAAACCTAAGGAATCTTTAGCTGTACTTGAGCCTATTGTTAGCAAAGTTGCTGATGAACAGCGTATTGTTATACAACAATCTGTTGCTGAAGCTGCCATACAGGTAGGTGATATTGAAAAAGCACGCCAAACTTTTGAAAATATGGCTAATACAAGTCAAGGACCTGAGGCACGCTTTTTTAAATATCGTGCTCGTACAGTTGGGCAAAACGCTTTGAATGAGGCTGCACCAAATGATGCAAAACAAAAAAATACTGAATAAATAAAATTATTAAGCACATATATAGCTATAAAGATGTTATTTTAAGTGCTTTAAAAAGGAGACTGCATGAGCCATCCATTATTGCAGGAAAGCCCAGGAAGTACACAGTTATTGCTTGGCAATGAAGCCATAGTACGTGGTGCTTTGGAAGCAGGGGTGAATGTTGTAACTTGTTATCCAGGTACACCATCGTCGGAAGTTCCGGATACATTTAGGCGTATTGGCGGTAAAGACCGCTATAGCATGGAATACTCCGTTAATGAAAAAGTGGCTCTTGAAGTTGGATCCGGTGCTGCATTGGCTGGAGCATTAACTTTAGTTACCATGAAGCATGTTGGTGTTAACGTGGCAGCAGACCCGCTACTTACCACCACCTACACAGGTTTACCTGGTGGATTGCTTTTATTATCGGCTGATGACCCAGGCTGTCATTCCAGTCAGAATGAGCAAGACAATAGACATTATGCTAGACTTGCAGGCATGCCATGCTTTGAGCCATCAACAGCGGCGCAAGCTAAGGACATGACCCGTGATGCTCTTTTATTAGCACGTGAATTGGAACAACCTGTGCTTTTGCGTACTACAACACGGCTAAACCATCAACGTGGCGCAGTAACATTTGGGGCATTGCCAAAACCTGCTGATATTAAACCTTTTGAACGCTGTCCACAGCGTTTTGTGCCTGTGCCGGCTGTGGCACGTGCAAGGCATATTGTGCTAGAAGAAAAAATCAATGAAGCTCGTAAAATAACAGAGAAATATTGCATAGAACAGCAAGTAGACAATGCAAGTCTTGGTATTATTGCAAGTGGCATCGCCAGAGCCTATATGCAAGATGCTCTTTATCTTGGGCAATGGGCTGATAAAGTTGATACATTAGAGCTTGGCATGACATGGCCTTTGCCTGATGAAGTGCTAATAAATTTCTTAAAAAAGCATAAAAAAGTTCTTGTTCTTGAAGAGGGTGCTCTATTACTAGAAAATGACATTCGTGCTCTGGCACAACGCCACAACATTGATGTTGATATAGAGGGTAAAGATCATATTTTAACTGTGCAGGGTGAATATTCAACTAGCCTTGTAAGACAAAAGTTAGCCAATATTTTTGGAGAATCTGTTCCCACAATTAATGGTGAAGAACACAATATTCCATTGGCAAATAGACCACCAAATTTGTGCCCAGGATGTTCACATCGTTCAGTATATTACTCTGTGCGTGAAGTCTACGGTGATGATGCCATTTATTCAAGCGATATAGGCTGTTACACTCTTGGTCTTTTGCCGCCTTTGCGCATGGCTGACTTCCTAGTATGCATGGGAGCATCAATTTCTGCTGGCTGTGGCTTTGCAAGCAAGTCTTCAAAGCCTGTAGTTGCCTTTATTGGTGATTCAACTTTCTTTCATACAGGTATTACTGGCCTTGCCAATGCTGTTTTTAATAAGCATAATATTTTGTTGATTATTTTAGATAATGGTACAACTGCCATGACTGGCCACCAGCCAAATCCAGGTATGTTACAGGACGTGTTGGGTGACGATTCATTGCATCTTGATATTGAGTCGATAGTGCGTGGACTTGGTGTTAAGCATATTGTTAAAACAAAAGCATATAATGTTCGTTCAACTATGAAAGCTCTTGAGGAGTTAAAAGCTCAAAGCGGTGTACGAGTATTAATTGCCGAAGAACCATGTATACTTTATGCGCGCCGTACCCTTAAGAAAAATATGGCTCAAATTGCCTATGTGGCAGAACAAAACGAATTAGCTGTCCAATGTGTTGAGAAATTGGCTTGCCCTGCTTTTATACGAGATGAAGGTGGCATTTCCGTTGATCCAACACTGTGCACAGGTTGTATGGTTTGTTTGCAAGTAGCTCCTAAGGCATTTAAAGCCAAAGCTAGAGGAGAGGTGTAATAATGAGTGTTAATAATCGTCTTCGTATTTATATGACTGGTGTTGGGGGGCAAGGCACTCTTACTGCTACCACCTTACTGGCTCGCGTGGCTCTTGATTGTGGTTTAAGTGTTGTGGCAGGTGAAGTGCATGGCATGGCGCAACGTGGTGGCGTCGTAGAGTCAGTAGTTTTGCTTGGAGGTTGGCTTTCACCTAAGTTAGGTCATGGTGAGGCTGATTTATTGCTTGGGTTTGAACCGCTTGAAACCTTACGTGGTCTACCTTATCTTGCACCAGAAGGTACAGTATTTAGCAGTATCGACCCTTTACCACCAGTTAATGTATGCTTAGGTAAGGAAACATACCCTGACATAGATAATATACGCCAAGCAGTACTTGCTAAAACTAAACGTGCACATTTTATTGCTTGCCGTAGCTTAGGTTTGGAGGCAGGTTCTATTCAAAGTGGTAATACTGTATTATTAGGAGCAATTTGTGCGGCTAAGCTGCTGCCTTTTGGTATAGATGCGCTTGAAGATGGCATACGTAAATATTTGCCTGCAAAGATAGTTGACTCAAATCTTAAGGCTCTTGAACTTGGTGCTAAGGCTATTTAATCGCCTGTCAAAAATGCATTCTATTAGGTTATTACTATAATGTTCTGGTAGATGTTGATAATTTTAAGGAAATGCTGATTTATTCTGCAAGCAGAATAAATCAGAAAGGTACACTGCCTTCATTCGCCCTGTGGGACGCAAAAAAGCTTTGTTTTTTGCTCTCATTCGGCGTGCAAAGTAGGCACAATTGCCTACTTTGTAAGGAAACGCACAATATATTGTTTGACTTGTTGATTTAATCAGCGTTTCCTTAAAAAGCCTCCATACAAGAGCTTGTGCTGGAGGCTTTTTTTAGTTTTTCAAATAAAAATGTGATAGTGTCCCCTTGGTGCACACACGGTATTGAGGTAAAGGCTTGTCATTGTTGTCAGATTGTACAGCTAATATGTAGTTAAGGCCGCGTCCCACAAGCGCAGCTTTGCGTAAAACTTGTAAGTGCTCAAGCAATACTTTGTCAGTCCCAAGTACACCTAGTAAGGCATCTTCTTCCTCTTGGCACTGTATGACCATTTGATTTTCAGATGACAAGCTTATGGTCAATTTTTCTTTGATTTTGATATCATGTTTTTGTAGTAATATTTCAAGATGGTTTATAAAAGCTTCTTGTAAAAGTTCAATGTGTTCTTCTAATTCCTTAGTGGCTGCATCACCAAAAAACTTGATGCTACGATTTATGGTTGAGAGGGCATGTTCATCTTGGTCATTAATGGACTGTCCATCAAGTTGCATACTACGCTCAGTATTCTGCCAATTTAAATGGTAAAGTGACGTAGCAGAATTTGCAGAAGGTGGACCATCTACTCTTTGTAGGCAAAGCATGGTATCTATGACATTGGTGGCATCTTTCAAGGTGTCCTCCCATGTGGATTTTTTTTCCGTATATTTGTGTTCTGATTTAGCTAAAGCAAAATGAGTGCCATAATGATTTAAAATTTGATGGAAAAATATTTTTTTTGGAATTTTTCTAGAAAAATTTGAGACTTATGAAATTAATTTTTTTTGCATAAATTAGCATATTTGTGTACAATTTATTTATAGAGTAAATTTTGTCGGTACAAATTTGCTTACTTTGTCAAAAAAAAGACATATAATAAACGGTAGATAGAGCGACTTAAAGAAATACTGATTTATTTTGCAAGTCCTCATGAGCGTTAACTTTAGTCAGTATGTTCATGGTGGTTATTGAGTATAGATTTTTTTAATGTATAATTTTAGGAGGGAGCTTGCAAAGAGCTTATGCCTTACTTGTACTTGGTAGTTGGGGATTGCTTTTATGGCCATTCCCTGCCGAAACTTTTTTAGCAGCTTGTTTTGCCTGTTTTTTACGTCCTTTATATGTACGATTACTAACAAAATGGAAGCCGGGCTTGGCAACTGTTTTTATGGGTTTTAGCCTTAGCCTTAGTGTGGCTTTGCCTATTGCCATTGTTGTTCTAATGGTAACACCGCAAGCCATACATGGTCTAACAATAGTCAATAATTTACAAAAATCAGGATGGATTTATGGTCCAGAGATGCAAGCTGCATTTGAAAGTGTAGATTCGTGGTTGCGTGATATTCCTGGTTTAGAAGGTGGCATTACGCAGATAACTACCGAACTAACTGCTTTTCTTGCCTCATCAATACAAACTCTTGTAACTAGCGGTCTTGGCATAGCCGGTAGCACTATGAGTTTTGTGGTGCGAATATTTATTTTAATTTCTCTTAGTATGATTGGTATACTATATGCCCAACATATATTTATTTTTGCACGTAAAGTAACCCGCTTTCCCGAAGAAGTTTTAGAACGCTTCATCATTGCTGTGCGCCAAGCTATTCGCTCTGTATTATGGGGTGTATTGCTTGTGGCCTGTGTGCAAGGGCTTTTGTGTGGTGTTGGATTTGCCATGGCTGGATTACCTGGAGCAGCATTTTGGGGTATGGTGTCGGCCTTTGTTGCGCCAATTCCACTTCTTGGTACAGGCATTGTATGGGGGCCGGCTTGTATTTATATTTGGTTTGCTGTTTCTAAGGGTGCGTCTATAGGGCTTTTGATTTGGTGTGGATTAATAGTAGTTGGGGCTGATAATCTTTTGCGCCCCCTCTTTTTACGTGGAGGATTAAATGCATCCTTTGCCGTAGTGCTTATTTCTATACTTTGTGGCCTTGTGGCTCTCGGTGCAGTAGGAATTGTTGCAGGCCCGGTTTTGGCAGCTTTTGCTTTGCAAGCTGCGAGGGAAGTTGAATTAGCAGGTGATAATTAATCGGCACTGAAAAATTATACAGTGTGCTGAAAATAAACTATTTTTGTGATTCTGAAATACGGTTTAAGACT
>CAYJPT010000149.1:0-5760 GCA_964372165.1 uncultured Desulfovibrionaceae bacterium
TCCCACAGGGCGAATGAAGGCAGTGTGCCTTTCTGATTTATTCTGTTTGCAGAATGAATCAGCATTTTCATATATTTCTTATGGAGGAAGCATGCATAATCGCAGCTTAGTTAACGAAGAGGAAATGTCTCGCATTATAGAAAGGCTTTCCTCGCAAATCATTGAACGACACGGAACATGCCATGAAGTTATGCTTGTTGGCATTCAAAGACGTGGTGTAGATATTGCCAAAAGGTTGCAATCTCTGTTAGAGCAACGCCTTGGAACAAGCATTGCTTTCGGTTCTTTAGACATAAATTTGTATCGTGATGATTGGACAAGCCTTAATTCTACACCATACATTGGTCAGTCTAGTATAGGGCGTACGGTTAATGAAAAAAAAATTATCCTTGTAGATGATGTGCTTTATACTGGCAGAACAATACGTGCAGCACTTGAGGCACTGTTAGACTATGGTAGGCCACATTGTGTTGAGTTATTGGTTCTTATTGATAGGGGACATAGGGAGCTGCCCATTGAGGCAAAGTATGTAGGTCGCCACATTAGCACCAGCAAAAATGAGCAGATAAATGTTCTTATGAAAGAACGTGACGGCAATGACGAAGTTTTGCTATTATGTGCAAAACATATATAAAATAAAAAAGAAACTACAAAGTAATATAGTTTTTTGTAGTTTACAGCGAATGAGCCAAGGCTAAATACATATAAAAATATGTTACTTAGCATTGGCTCATTTAACTAGTCGTCACTGAAAAATTACAAAGTCTTTTGCATACGTAAGCCCGGCAGCCCCATACCTAAAGACTTAGCTTTACTTACTAAATCATCATTTTCCGGTCTTGCCCAAGTTTTGCCTTCAAGGGTGTATTCTTTAAGGCGCACAGTTCCAGATTGAGTCTCTAAGTCCTGTACTATTCGTGGTAAAATGTGACGTTTTAGCACACTTTCACGTATGCCAAGGGTATGCGTATGTTTAAAAAACTCTGCACGCACTCTATCCATATGTTCAATATGGCACAATACACGCAACACACCTAGGGGACGATTCTTCTTACCAAGACCATTTAACCACAAAACATCCAACACTTCAGGCAAATTACTTATAATTTCAAGGGCAGTACCAATTTCTTCACCAGTCAAATGATCAATATGGCTTTCAAATTGGGCTATATTTTCAACATTAGCAACCTGCTCCTCAATTAAAAATAAGCGCAAACCTGCTGGTGCATCTCGACTTCCATACCCTGTGCCCATCTGCATAACTCGACCGCTAAATGCCTCTGCAAATTCATCATGTAAAGCATGAACAAGTGCTGCTCCAGTGGGAGTAACAAGCTCTGTTGTAGCATCAGTTGCTATGATAGGCTTTTGCATAAGCAAAAAAGCAGTAGCTGGTGCTGGCAAAGGTAAAGTGCCGTGCGCACATGTAATAGTTCCTGAAAACCATGGCAAGGGTGAACATATAAGTTTATTAACGCCCAAAATCTCAAGACCAAGGGCGACACCTAAAATATCCACCAAGGTATCTATTGCCCCTACCTCGTGAAAATGAACCTGCTCAGGTTCAATATCATGGGCATTTGCTTCAGCTAGGGTTAAGGCTTCAAGAGTAGCAAGGGCCTTTTTTCGAACATTTTCAGAAACATTAACGCGATAAAAAATATCTGCAATATCTTGTGGATGGCGCAAAGGTTGCTCATGGGGCCAGCTAACATCAACCCTATACCCTGGCCCAGCAGCTCGGCACTCTTGCCACATTTTTAGGTGACATGTTATACCTATATCAGCAAGTTTTTCTTCTAATATTGTAAGATCAAAACCAAGTTGGCACAGTGCTGCTAAAAACATGTCTCCACTAACACCGGACCTACAATCACAATAAGCATGCATAGCAAATCTCCAAAAAAATTTTATTTTTTTGTTAAATGCCCTTTACTGACTTGAAGAGCAACTAAAGTAAGTATATAAGAGAGACGAGGGCAAAGCAAATACATATATTATAGTTTAAAATTTTGAGCAGAATAAAGCGCAATTGAACAGAACAAAGCGCAATATTGTTAATAGATTAGTCTTTTTCATACTGTAGCCTTTGCCTTACAACAAGCTTATGCTATTTTATATTGGAGTTTTCTACACATTGACCATTTTAACATAATTAGGAGGCAGTATATATGCTCATTCGGAATTGGATGACCAGTGAAGTTATTACCGTTACACCGGGTACTTCTGTAAGCAGAGCTTCATCACTTATGCAAAAACACAGCATACGGCGTTTGCCAGTCGTTGACACAGAAATGAATGTAGTTGGCATTGTATCTGATAGAGATATTAAAGCAGCCTCCCCCTCCAAAGCAACATCCCTTGATGTGCATGAATTGCAGTATTTGCTTTCTGAGCTAAAAATAAAAGATATTATGACAAATAAGCCTACTTGCGTAAGCCCCAATGACTCAGTAGAGCATGTGGCCATGCTAATGGAAGACAATAGCTATGGCGGCTTACCTGTCACAGAGGATGACAAACTTGTAGGCATTATTACAGATTATGACATTTTCAAAATGCTCCTTACTATTACAGGCGCAAGACGTGGTGGTATACAACTAGCCTTTAGGCGCAAAGAAAATGAATCCATGCGCCCTATTTTTGACACATTGAGCGCAAATGGAGCCAAACTTTTATCTGTTTTATCGCATTATGAAGATGATGGCACCACACGTACATTCTTTGTGCGTGTACACCCCATGCAATCGCAGGCACAGCAAGATGATTTGATTGAGATTTTAAAGCAAAAATATGACTTATTATACTGGATAAAGTAATTTAACACTAAACAAAACAACAGCTTGGCATACAAATTGTATTATTAAACAAAAAATATGCCCAAGCGACTTGCCATTTTGATTAGATTATGGCAATGTGTGCTCACTGTTTGGGTACAAGCATTGTACCAACTATCTTGTTGAGGCATATCGCCTGCAGGATTAGCTTGCAGGATTATTGTTAATGGTTATCCCATCGAGTAAAAATTCGATGGAAAAAAATCGCAAGAGAATGTCCAAGGAGGACAAGTATGGCTGAGATTACTTATAAGGGTAAAAGTTTTGAGGTGGATGAAGACGGCTTCTTACTCCGTTTTGATGACTGGTGCCCTGAGTGGATGGAATATGTAAAAGAGTCTGAAGGTATCACCGATATCAATGCAGACCATCAAAAAATTCTTGACTTCCTACAAGACTACTACAAGAAGAATGGTATTGCTCCTATGGTGCGTATCCTTTCTAAAAATACAGGTTATAAACTTAAAGAAGTTTATGAATTGTTCCCATCTGGACCTGGCAAAGGTGCTTGCAAAATGGCTGGCTTACCAAAGCCTACCGGATGTGTATAAGCATTAAGAAAAATTAAAAAAAAATCCCCCTCAATTTTTTGTGGGGGATTTTTTTTATATTATAAGCAATATCCTCTTAGCGTAAACGCCCTTCCTCAACATCTATACCTTCTGGTGGTGTAAATGAAAAAACATCCTTTGCTAAATTTAAATTTATTTCAATACTTGTAAATTGCATAGTATTTATGTTGCCATAAAAATCTATAATACTAGCTTTTTTTATGAGCATATCCTTCGTATCAATACCAATTACAGCCTCAGACATTTCAGGTGTTGGTTCATAAGGCAATAAGCTAAGCACTGTCAGTTCACCTTCTTTTCCAACTTCTCTTACTTCAAAATCTTCGCCCAATTTAGCCTGCCCAGTAATTATTTCAATAAGAGTTTGCATATCCTGCATAAGGTCTGGTTTGTATCTATACGCTATTTCTTCATCCGGAATGTAATTCCAAATTTCTTTACTATTTATAAATAGCATTTCAGCGTGTGGATCTTTTGTTTCCCAGCGTACATTTAAAGGTTTTTCAAAAATAAATGTCCCTTGCCTTTTTTGAACAGTGCCACTTTCTCGATGAGTCAAACTTTGGTTAAACTCAGTTTTCATATTTTTCATTTGCTGATATTTAATTTGCAAGTCCGCTTCAATATTTCCTGCAGCAAATACTGTATCACTCATCCATATACTAAAAAAAATACATAATAAAAAAAATCTAAATTTTTTGTTATACATCACCTACTCCAATATTAAGTCAAATAATAAGGCATTACCCCATCATAATAAATTGCGTAAAACAATAAACACAAAAAATGATTTTATAAAGAAAATATATTCAAATAATTTACACATACCGCCTTTGTTAGCGCTATTTAACAATCTACTTGATATACTAGAAGCTTAAAAACATCAAAGATATTTTTTACGACAAAAAATGTATGAGCATAATTACAATGGCACAATTGTATTACTTTGAGATTATTTCCCAGACTAGGAATAAGTATTTTAAATTTTATAGCGATTTAAACTCTATAAATCTAACATGTTTAAGAAAATTCACCTACGTCTCAAACACCTATAGACAAAAAACTTTTTATAGTATAGTTGCTTTTTATCAAGATGTAGGCACATAGTGCCATTTTTTTGTTTTTATGTTTTTTTAACAAATTTAGTTCATGGGAGAAATGAATTATGAAAATCGGTTGCCCAAAAGAAGTTAAAAATAATGAAAATCGAATTGGCCTTACACCCAATGCTGCACGCGCATATGTTGCAGCAGGTCACGAAGTGTTTATTCAAAAAGGTGCCGGTCTAGGTACTGGCTGCTCAGATGAAGAATACATTGCAGCAGGTGCAAAAATTTTAGACACAGCCGATGATGTTTGGGCTAGTGTAGATATGATTGTAAAAGTTAAAGAACCTATGCCTGAAGAATATGACAGAATGCGTGAAGGGCAACTTGTATATACTTACTTTCACTTTGCAGCAGACGAAACGCTAACCAAGGCTTGCCTTGAGAAAAAAATCATAGCACTTGCTTATGAAACTGTAGAAGAAGGTAATGCATTGCCCCTACTTAAACCTATGAGTGAAGTGGCCGGCCGCATGGCTTCTCTTATGGGTGCATATTATCTAGCAAAAACTCAAGGTGGACGCGGTTTACTACCAATGGGTGTTACTGGTGTTGCACCTGCAGAAGTATTAGTTGTTGGTGGTGGAGTTGTGGGAACACATGCTGCGCGCGTAGCTGCTGGTCTTGGAGCTAAAGTTACCATTTTAGATATCAATCTAAATCGTTTAGAATATCTAGGCGAAATTATGGATGCAAATGTACTACCACTTTACAGTGATCCACTTAATTTAGAAAATTGCCTCAAAGCTGCTGATATAGTTATTGGTGCTGTGCTCATTCCCGGAGCTGTTGCACCAAAGCTCATTCGACGTGAGCATCTAAAAATGATGAAGCCAGGTTCAGTTTTAGTAGATGTAGCCATTGACCAAGGTGGTTGCTGCGAAACATCCAAAGCCACAACCCATAGTGAGCCTATCTATGTAGTAGATGACGTCATTCACTATTGTGTAGCAAATATGCCAGGTGCTTATGCTCGCACTTCAGCTTTTGCATTAAATAATGCCACCATTAAGTATGGCCTTATGCTTGCTAATAAAGGCGTTGAACAGGCGTGTAAAGATGACTATGGCCTAAAAATGGGATTAAATACCTACAAAGGCGTAATAACATATAAAGCAGTTGCAGACGCATTTGGAATGCAATCTCTTTATAAGCCAGTAGATGAAGTACTTGCTTAATATTTTTGCTAGGCATGTATTAAATCAAAACTATCAAGAGACCTTCTGTTTAACAGAAGGTCTCAGA
>CAYJPT010000150.1:0-5741 GCA_964372165.1 uncultured Desulfovibrionaceae bacterium
TAGATGCCGGTGCGCCAAGTGGCGCCTTAGGGGCGGGTCTATCCCATCTGAAAAAATACATTTTCATGCGCTTTTCAGAAAGGCATCATTGAATGTTTTTTTCAATCCACGCATTTAAGTTTCTTAGATCATAATCCCAAGGGCAACCATCTGATTTAAATTCTACACCACGCCCATAAAATTGTGTACCAACTTCTTCTGCTGCATACATATCAGTTGAAGAATCACCAATCATTAGTATCTCATCATTAATGCATTTTGAGCTTATGGCAATGTTGCGTAGTAAAATGTCTTTACGGGGAGGATATCCATGTATACTCACAAAATAATGTGCTAAATTACGTTGTTGAAGTAAAAATTCCAATTCATCTTGAGGAGCGCCAGAACATACATACATGGGTAGTTTATTATACCATTTATTAAGTGTGTCCTCAATGCCAGGCACAAGTGGACAATTTTTGATTTCCTGTACGCATAGTTCGACAAAGCGGTTGCTCCACTGTTTCAATTCTTCAGGGCTAATCTCCTTGTCTAAAATTTCATTGAAAAACCATTGAAATTTAATCACACGGCTGACACCGCCATTTAATGCATTATACAAAGCAAAACGCTCTTGGGCTTCTTGTCCATATGGAGCTGCTAAAGCAGCAAATGCTTTAGATTTTATGTCGACACTTTCAAAAATTATACCGTCGCAATCAAAAACTAAACAGGTAATTGGCATGTTATTTCCAAAGATTTTAAAAGGTTTAATGCGGCCTCTTTTTCCATATCCACGCGAGATTCTATGGCATAGGAAGCTTGATGCGGACTTAAAATAATATTGTTAAGTTCTGTTAAAGCACCTTTATAAGGTTCTACTTCAAAAACATCCAAGGCAGCACCGCTTAAATGATTTTGTTTCAAAGCATTATATAAAGATGATTCATCAATAAGTCCACCACGAGCGGTATTTACAATCCATGCCCCAGCATTTATAGCCTGAAGTTCTTTTGAACCTATTATAGCCTTTTTGTCACTAGGTAGGGGGCAATGTAATGTGATAATTTGTGCCCAAGTTAGTAATTGCTCAAAATTCATGGAACGAAACATGGTCTTCGTCTCAATGTGAGGATCATAATATGCAATTTCTACATCAAGAGCAGAAAAGATTTTTGCTACTTTTTTACCTATGCGCCCTAGACCTATGATGCCAAGCTTTTTGCCTTGTAGCAAGTTGCCACCGCGTTTTTGCCAATGTCCTGAGCAAATATCCATATGCCCCAAAGGAATATTGCGTAACATAGCTAAGCATAAAGCAAGAGTAAGCTCTGCAACAGCCTGACTTGGTGCATCAGGTGTTGTGCAAACTGTAATACCTCTTTTTTTTGCGGCATCAAGATCAACAGAATCAAGCCCTATACCACAACGAGAAATAACACGTAAAGTAGGTATAGCATCCATTACTTTAGCTGTTAAAGGCTCTGTTCCTGCAATAATGCCAACACAACCTTGCAATAGATTAATTACTTCGTGTTCTTCAAGCTTTCGCCCTAATGTGTTTTTAACTATATTAAGATTAGCTGCATTTAATAATTTAAGAGGTTCTTGGTTAAAATCGGCAAAACTTGTGGTACTTATAGCTATCTTCATAATAAATCATATTTTGCTATTAACATTGTACATTGGCATAATAATATCATTTTGCATAAGTTGACTTACAGCTTGCAAGTCAGCTTTTGTATCAACACATTTGCTTATAGCATCGGTTAATACCATGCGCACATTATGACCATGCTCTAAAAGGCGTAACATATCAATAGACTCTGCTTGTTCTAACACTGTAGGCATTAAACTTTCAAATTGAAATAAAGCAGCACGCCTAAATGGTATAATACATACTTGTTTATAGACTTGCGCTGGATGTTGTCCATGCATGCTACTTGGAATTGGTAAACGTGAAAAAAACAATGCATCACCCAAGTGATTACTAACTACTTTTATAGTGTTGGGGTCATTAAACTCTTCTGAATTATCAATAGTACTCATGAGATTAACTACATTAATTGAAGAATCTTGTAGCATAGGATAAATTGCTGTATCAATCATTTGTGCTGTAACCATGGGTTCATCACCTTGAACCATTACTACTATATCAACCTGCTTTTGAGTAGCACTCTCTATGTGTTTTACAGCCTCTGCTACACGTGAAGTGCATCGAGTATGGCTATCACTGGTCATAATTGATTCAATACCAATGCTTGAACAGTATTCTGAAATAATTGTATCACAAGTAGCAACGTAACATGCTGATAAATTTTTGGCCATGCGAGTACGCAAGGCTACATGCCCAATCATTGGTAAGCCATGAATTTTAGCAAGAGGTTTACCAAAAAATCTTGTTGAGCCCATACGTGCTGGTATAATTGCAATAATATTCATAAATTAACGTACTGTTGGTTTTGTTGCACCTTGCCATAAAAAAACACTGTCTATGCCATAGGCAATAAAGGTGTATCCATCATTTACATATTTAGCTAAAGCTTGAGGGTCTGGTTTAGCAATATGTATGCCCATAGGTATGTTTTTGGATTTACATAATGATTCAATCTGCTTCATGACGGAAGCAAATTCCAAATTGTCAAAATCGCCAACTATGTTCATTGAACCGGATAAATCGTATGGTCCAACCATAATTGCATCAAGCTTTGTATGACTTAAAATTTTTTCTAAATTATTAACGGCATTAATGTGTTCAATTTGGGCTACAAAAAAAATATTATATGCAAGGTTTGTACTATAGTTTTCAAAATGTTTACCATATGTATTGGCACGACAATAACCAAAACCGCGCTCACCTCCGTGATGTGGGTATGAAGCTTGTTTAATGGCAAAGTCTAGTTGTTCGTAGCTTTCAATATGCGGAAAGATAAGCCCTTTAGCTCCTGCATCAAGTGCGGACTTAATTGGCGCTTTAGCAACTTCTCGTAAGCGTACAAAGGGTATTGCTCCACCGCATTCAATAGCTCTAAATATAGCTGGTAAATCGGTGCTGCTAAATGCACCATGCTCCATGTCTACTACTATCCAATCATACCCAGCTTGAGCCATTAATTCCGCTACATCGGCAGAGTTAATTTGTAGCCATGATCCAATGCTGGTTTTACCTGCTTTAAGTATTGAACGAAGACTATTAAGATAATTCATAGAGTTTCCTGAGCTTAAAACAATATTAAATATAAAAAAAGCTCTGATTTCTCAGAGCTTTTTTAAAATTATAATACGCTTCGGTTTACATGAAAGGATTGGCGAAAAGTAAAATAAAGCTCACAACCAAGGTATAAATTGCTAATGATTCGATAAATGCAAATGCCAAAATCATAGCACCGGTAATTTTACCGCTTGCATCAGGATTACGAGCAATACCTTCACAGGCACCTTTAAGACCAAGACCCATGCCAATACCGCAACCAAAGGCAGCAATAGCAATACCAAAGGCAGAAGCAAAGGCTGTGGTGGCAAGACCGGCAGGATCAAGATTAGCAGCAAATGCAAGAGAGGCCATGCCAACTAGGGCTACAGTGTTTAAGGCGACCATTAGGATTTTACGCATGTTATACTCCTTAAATTGTTATATGTTTGGGTCCGAAGACCATTCCCCGCAAATTAATGTGCGTGCTCAAGTGAGCCTTTAATATAAATCATAGTGAGCATAAAGAACACAAATGCTTGCATGCACTTACCTAATAAGAACAGTGCGTAAATTGGCAAGCTACTTAAAACCGGTGCCATTACGAAGGAGAGTATGATAACAATTTCCTCTCCGCGAATATTTCCAAAAAGACGTAATGAAAGTGAAAGCGGACGAGAAATATGTGACACAATTTCGAGTGGAAGCATTAATGGAATTAGTGCTTTTGATGGCCCTGTGAAGTGATTGATGTAGTGTAGACCCCAGCGTTGAATACCAACAATATTGTAGTAAACAAATACCACCAATGCCATACTTACTGTTGTATTTAGGTTAGCAGTTGGAGCGTCAAACCCTGGAACAAGTCCCAATAAATTCATGGTAATTAGATAAAGGAAAATGCCAATAAGCAAAGGAACGTATTTTTTGCCTTCATCACCAAGATTTGTGTGAATAAATGTTTCCATAGTGTCAATTATGGATTCAAAGAAGTTTTGCATCTTCCCGGGAACCATAGTTAGATTTCGGCGTACCATAAAGCTTACGGTAAAAAGCAATAGCATTGCTGTCCAACTAAAGAAAACATGCCTAAACTCAATAACTTGACCACCAATGGTAACTTCATTCATACCAAAAAAGGTGGAAAGCAAAACCGGATGCGGCAAACTACCTGCCATAATTCTCGCTCCTTACTGCTTATGCCCAACAAAGTGTTGATGGGCAAATGTTCCAAGGGCCACAGCCACACCTGCAGTGATACCACATACAAGAGCCACAGCCGAAGCATGATACACTATAAGCAACACATACAACAGTGCTGCCGTCAATCCCAGCCTTATAGTTGTGCGTAAAAGCACACCTAATAAAAGTCCAAATGAATACGCATTTAGATTGATTGAAAGTAAATGCCTAGCAATACCCCAAACAACATTAACAAAAACTAAAACTCCTGCTGTAAAGTGCAGACCTTTATGTGTCCACGGCAAAAAAGCAAGACTAAAAACAAGGCTTAGTATTAAAAAACATATTTGATTACGTAGCATGATTCGAATAAGTGGAACATGAAAGCCCCTTTGCCAAAGCCATGCTTCAATTTTATGAATAAATTTTAACAAAACCAAGCCATAATTATTTACTTAAATATAAAAATATTAAAATATTCTGACTCAAAAAAATTTTTGTAGCACTTTGTATTTTAGTGTCAAATATCAACCTACAACCATGCATTAAAACAAGCTATATAAAATTTAGTTTTTGCCAGTATTGTCTTTTTGTTCATTGGTTACGTTATTTACTCTATCGTTATTTTGCATTTTACGCAAAAGTTTTTTGCTATCTTCATAAACATTGAGAAACCCAGCACCAATGCCCACGATGAAAAAAACTAATTTCAGCCAAGGTGAAGTATCGAGCCATTTATCAAGTCCGTAGCCAATAGCAAAACCAACCAATGGACCACTAACCATATGCATGCCCATTGTGCCCGCTGTGGCAAAAATTTGCATGCTGTCACTTTTGGCTTTAAGCTTTTTGCCAAGATCCATGTGACACTCCTGATTAGAATATAAGTCTCGTTCCTCTTTTCACAAGGCACAAAAAAATTAACATGTGCAAGCTTTGAGGTCAAGTATTTAAATGATGCAAGCCAAAAGAAAAAACATGATTTTAAATGAAAGCTTTATACTTTTGAATGATATAAGCACATTATTTAAATTTCTTAAGTGAAAAAAAGTTCTGTGTAGGTAAATAGTTGATGCAAAAAAAAACTATTTTCAGCATACTGTATAGTTTTTCTGTGTCGACTAAATAAAATGTGAACAAAGTGTAGTATTTTAAGTTGACATCACTAATGTCAACTTAAGTAGAGGCACGCGTAGCTCTCGATTTTCGTAAGGCTCATACTTCGCCTAACGAAAACACCCCTTCGGGGTGGGCTTTGCCTCGGACTCGCTCCGGAACTTAACAGTGCAATAAAATTGCACTTATTCCTACGCAGTGCTTGTCTGCTATCGCAGTCAACGGTAGTAATTTCATCTGAAATTACTATAATGCAAAAAGTATAAAGCCCTAG
>CAYJPT010000151.1:0-5711 GCA_964372165.1 uncultured Desulfovibrionaceae bacterium
ATCTTTAACATCTACGTCTTCCTTACCAAGCACTAAGGCAAGGACACTTTCCATAGGGAAGACTTTACGAGCAACATCAGACATAACGGCCTCCTCCTTGGGAGATCGGAGTATTTATAAGTTAGGTAGTCACCAAAATTGATGGCTAACTACGCCCCACCATGCGCACATAAGTTAGTGCGGCTGTTCTGTACACAAAGTGCCCAAGTTTTGACCAAGGCAGGTATGCAAAGAGCATCCATACAAAGACCAAGTGCAAATAGTACACACAAAAAGCAGGTTTAAGTGCGTCTAACAGGCGGAACATCTGACTGAGTATGCCAGTGACACCCACAGCCCAGATTATGCCTAAAAGATACCAATCATAAAAGCTTGAACCTTGAAATTTAGGATTAAGCTTCATACGGCGTAAGGTGAGCATGCCTAAACCAAATAGCATGGCAAGTGCACCTATATTTGCAAGTATTTTTACAGGATTAGCTTGATCTAAAGGCGTTGGCATTTTTATAGCAGGAAATACCATTCCGCCCCAAGATGCACCAGCTACCACTGCTGTAACCAAAGCCAGTGCAACAAAGGAGAACACAAGGGCTAAGTGACCCCATTTACGTCCTGTTTTAGCGCAAGTTTCATCTTCAGTATCAGTTGGAACCTGGCAGCTGCTAAACTTTTTATGTGTGATTATTTCTTCAACAATCACGTCATAAAGATGCAAATACCATGGCTTTGTTGGCCCAAGCATAAGTATTGTACCTTCAGGCTTGAAATTGTCTATAAGGCGCATAACACCTTTATATAAGACAAAAGCAGCTGAAAAGAAGGTAATCATAAATATGGGGTCAATAACATATAATATGTGGAACATTTCGCTAAAAACAATACGACCATCTGCTGCACGAACAAACCACTCACCACCATTAAATTCTGCTCTAATCCACCAAATAATTAGCCAGAAGAGAGCGGGAATGCCAAATAACATGGGGAGACCCTTGGAAGAGCTCATCCATTTACCAATGATTGATGGTTGTGTTAGATCACGATAGACCATATTGCGCGCTGCGGACATAAGGTCAGCAGGGCGTGCACCACGTGGGCATAAATCTGCGCAATTACCACAATTGTGGCAAAGCCATAAATCTATGTCCTTGGCAAGTTTGTCTTTTAGCCCCCACGAAGCCCACACCATTTCTTTACGTGGGTAGGGGTTATTGTCCGGTGATACGGGGCAGGCAACGGAGCAGGTAGCGCATTGATAACACTTTTTAAGTGTTTCACCGCCGGCTGCTTGTAGCTCGCGCACAAATTCCGTATCAGGTTTTATTGTGTGTTGTGCCATGCCTTCCTCCTACATGCCCTTGAACGGGTTGGGGCCCATGGTAATTATACGACTAACAAAACCATCAATTAAGTCAGGTACTTTATCGTATTCATCTATGGCTACTTCAAGTTGCTCTACCCGTTCTGGTTCAACGCCAAGACGATTCAAGGTTTCAGCTATATTTTCTTTACGACGATTACAAATTTCAGAGCCTTTTACAAAGTGGCACTGGTAGTCATCACCGTATTTGCAGCCAAGTAGCATAACACCGTCAAAGCCTTTACTCATGGCGTCAGAAACCCATATGGCGTTAATTGAACCAAGGCAACGTACCGGTATAATACGTGCGTATGGACTCCATGGTTTACGACGCATACCTGCCATATCAAGAGCAGGGTAAGCATCATTTTCACAGGCTAAGATTAAGATACGAGGACCATCATTTTTGAAGTCTTTTGGTACTGTAACTTCACGAATCATGGAACCAATTTGGTCAATATTATAGTTATCAAAGGAAATTACACGCTCAGGGCATGCACCAAAACATGTTCCGCAACGTCTGCAACGTGCAGGATTTGGTTTTGGTGTTCCTTTTTCGTCATCATCAAGCGCACCAAATGGGCATTCCTCTGTGCAACGTTTACACTGGGTGCAACGCACAAAGTTAAAGATGGGGTATGAAAGGTCACCAGAACGTGGATGCACTGCAACACCATGACTTGCTGCTTCAATACATTGTATTGCTTTTAATGCAGCACCATAGGCGTCTTCTTCACAAGCGTCCATGGTCATGGGTTGGCGTACACAACCTGCGGCATATACACCGGTACGGCGTGTTTCATAAGGGAAGCAGATATAGTTTGAATCAGTAAAACCATCAAACAAATCAAGGTCTGGAAAATCAGGACCTTGACGATAGTCAAACTGAACTATAGCTTCTTTAGCAGTTGTTGGAACAATACCAGTTGGTAAAACCACAGCGTCAACATCTATATCAAAATCCATACCAAGCAAAGTATTGGCACAAGAAACTTTAAGAGCTTCGCCATTTTGTACTATGCTTGTTACATCGGCTTTGGTCATCATAATGCCAAGGCGATCTTGAGCATGTTTATAATAACGCTCTAAAAGCCCTTGTACAACCATGTGTTTATACAAAATGAAAACTTGAGCGCCTTCATCGGCATCACAAACTGCATTGGCAAGACGTAAGGCTGCTACAGAAGATACTGAATTTGAGTATCCAAGATGACGTATGCTTTCAAGGTCTTCTTTAATAAAGCTTGGTGCTTCTTCACCTTCAACAGGGCAAGAGTTTGCACTTGGTGCATTTGCTTGCTCTGCATTTGCTTCATCAGCATTTTCACTTGAACATCCACAAGAACACGCTTTTGCAGCTTCTTCAGCCATGGTTGTATCTAAGATAAATGCAACACGTTTTGCATTAACTTTGCCTTCGCGTAAAAGCTTACCAAATTCACCGGCATGATACACATTTGGTAATGTACCATAGCCCATTGGAGCAAGATATTTGTTGGCATCTAGCGGAACCCAACCAGTGGCAAGTACAACAGCACCAACAGGTACTTCTACATCACCATTAGGGGTTGTAAGCATAGCAACAAATTCACCTGGCTGACCAGCAAGTTTATTAATGCCTGAACTTGTGTATACAGTAATCTTAGCAGTACCCTTAACAGCAGCAATTTTTGCTTCAAGCCCCGAAGGTTGTGGTTCTGCCCAAGGAGCTTTAAGTGGAGTGGCATTTGGAATATTATTTACATGCCCACCAAGGACATCTGATTTTTCAACTAAAACAACTTCATAATCAGCTGCAGCAAGTTGTAAAGCAGAGGTTAGACCTGTCCAACCACCACCAAGTACCAAGACTCGCTTGATGCCTTCCACTACAGAACCTACAGGCGGATTAGCTTTTTGTAATTTAACAACGCCCATATTAACATAATCAAGAGCCATCTGACTTAGTAATTCAGGAGCGGTATGCGATAAAGGTGAACCATCTGGATTTTTATAAGCCAAAACACATTGTTCACGCAGGTTAACACGCTCAACCATTACTTCACCAAAGGCATAGATTGATGTGTCATTTCTTGGGCTAGTACCACAAATTAATACACCATCAAGCTCATTGGCAGCAATGTCTTCTTGAATGCTTGATAAAGCATTGGCAAGTACCGGATAGCTTTTTACAACAGGGGTAAGGTCTCCCCATTTGCTGCTAACGGCGGCAACCATATCATCAATAGCTATGCCACCTCCGATGTTTTGCACATCAAAATAAACACCTATCTTTGTGGCCATGCTTAGCTACCCCCTTTAACCGTTTGTATTGCCTTCATGGCAGCAGAGGTCCCAGATTGTGCGGAGCGCATGACATCAAGAGGCATATGCGCACAGCCAGCAGTAAAGATACCAGCTTCTTCACCATTTATAACAAAACCGTCTTCATCAATGGCAACAGGAAGTGGTAATTTTTCCCCAGCCAAAGATGGTTGCATGCCGGTAGCAAGTACGGCCATATCATAATTTAAGGTCAGTTTTTCGCCGCGTATAGCGTCTTCAACTGTGAGGATTACACCGCCATTTTCATTTGCTTTGGCATCGGCCACCTTGCCCTTAACAAAATTCACGTTGGGGAATGACTGTACCTTTTCAAGCACATTCATATATCTTCCAGGGGTACGTAAATCTATGTAGAAAATAGTAATTTGTACATCAGGGTTTTGTTCTGCAAGGTATTGCGCTTGCTTAAGTGAAGCCATACAGCATATGTATGAGCAATAGTTAAGATGATTTTGATCTCGTGAGCCAGCACATTGCACAAAAGCTACATTTTGCGGTACACGACCATCACTTGGGCGTACAATTTTACCAGATGTTGGACCAAATGGTGATGCAAGTCGCTCTAACTGCATATTTGATACACAGTCAGAAATACTGCCACCGCCAAGATTGGTAAGCTTTGACATATCATATGGCTTCCAACCAGTAGCAATAACAATTGAACCAACTTCTAAATCAATGGTTTTTTCTGTTTCGTCCATGTCAATAAATTGCTGTCCACTAACTTTTGCACTATCTGACTTTGAAAGTGTTTTAGGGTCAAGGACGTAACGTCCAGGGAAAGCAAATGGCATGGAGCGGTAAATTGCTTTACGCTTTGAAAGTCCAAAATCAAAATCGTTAGAGGTTTCACCTTCCAAGGTAGAGGCCAAAAGGCCAAAGTCAACATTATATGGCGCAGTATAGCGCGGTGCAATGCGAACTTTTACCGTGTAATTATTTTTCTGTCCTTTTAGCTCAATTACCTCAGCTAAGGTAAAGAACTTTATGCGCGGATTTTTCCTGATGCGTTGGAACTGAATTTCCAGACCGCAGGAGGGGGGACAGAGTTTAGGAAAGTACTTGTTGAGCTGCGCCACTCTACCGCCTAGAAAGGGACTTTTTTCTACAATGTAGACTTGATAGCCCAGTTCCGCCGCTTCTATGGCAGCTGTAAGGCCAGAAAAGCCGCCGCCCACGACGAGGATGGAGTTGGACATCCGTAATATCCTCCCTGCGTTAGTATTCTCACATTAATTTGCGTACATTAAATATACTCATAAATCAATATGGAAGAAAAAAAGGCAACCACAAAATAACGGTCGCCTCCACGATCGCTGACTAAATTAATAGTCTTTACCCCAAACAAATAAAAGTACGGGGATGCCCCGAGGGGCATCCCATACAAGTTCCTGCTATTCAGGAATAATTTGATAGTACGGCTTTTTGAACAGTTTTGTTTCACCTGTTGCTGGATCGTACTTGGAGTTAACAAAGCATTTCCATTTGCCGTCATCAAGACCCATATGGTCGGCTCTGTAGTAGAAGCCAGGGTAGCGTGACTCTTCACGGAAACGAATGTGTTGCATGTGTAAGCGAACTGTCCATAGACGGTGATAGTTTTCCCAGCAGCGTAGAAGCTCATGAAGGTCACGAGCAGCAAGCTTGTAGGAATCTTCTTCAAGCATGGCAAGTAAATGGAAGCCAGTGGCTAGAAGTGCAGCAGAAGTTGTATAGTAGGTAGATACACCACCACCATATTCGTCAGTGCACTTTACAAGACGCATCATGAAGTTCTTTGGAGAGATGTAGTTAGGGTTAACTACTGGATCTGTTGAAGCATCTTTACCTTCCATGTAATTGTAATATGGACGATAAATTAGTTGCTTAAGTTCATCAGCAGTTTCTTTGAAGGAAGGTGTATAATCTTTGTGATCAAGGCACCAACGAACCATTTGCTTACCGCAAATACGTCCTTCAGCGTGAGAACCGGATGAGAACTTGTGACCAGATGCGCCAACACCGTCAGCACATGTCCAAAGACCTTCAA
>CAYJPT010000152.1:0-5645 GCA_964372165.1 uncultured Desulfovibrionaceae bacterium
CTTTCTGATTTATTCTGCTTACAGAATAAATCAGCATGTTCCTAAGAATGTTTAGGATTTTAATTTTAAGTTTATGGGCTGATTTTTGCTCGAAACACTAAAAATCTAAATAAAAGATATCCGCTTATTGTCACCGGAGGAATACTGATAATCTTTGATAGCGCAACGGATAGCTCCAAATATATGCCTGCATAAAAAATTACAGTGCCAATAGCCATAGCTAGGCAACACGAGAGAATATATTGGAAAAATTCCTTCCACACCACTGCTGCAAACATCTTTGTATGTTTAAATGTATAATAGCGATCAATAAAGTAGCGTGACACAATTGAGGTAGTAAAACCAGCAATATAAGCTGGCGTCGGATCCCAATTCGCCCATACAGTTAGCATAGCTAACACAGCACAATCCACAAGAGTTGACCACCCTCCAATTAATAAAAAACGCCCCCATTCTGCAATATGCTTACGAACAATGGGCATAATTTTATTTTGCCATAGCCTTAAAATTGGCTCAAAACAAGACTTATGTTCTGACATTGCTAACCTTTTGCATGTCCTCAAAGGCTAATGCGGCCCACAATAATAAGCGTTGATCACTTTTATGTGTATTGTGTTCATCTTGCATGCGCCTTAGCATAGATTCTTTCATCTCAGGGGCTGCAAGTATATTGCGATCAATTTCGCGCAGCCATTTGGTCAGTGGAATACCAAAACCTTTTTTGGGCATATTAAGAATATTGTCCGGAAGCCAGCCTTGCAAAGCTTTTTTTAATAAATACTTTCTATTTGTACCACGTAGTTTGAAATGATTAGGAAGTTTTGTGCAAAAATCAACTAAATCATTATCAAGAAAAACCGCACGACTTTCTAATGAAACCATCATGGCGGCACGATCAACTTTAACTAATATATCATTTGGAAGATAAAACTTTGTAAAAAACAACAAGGTTTGATCAACTAAGTCAAGATGAGTATTGTTTTGCCAAAGGTTAATTGCATCTTCATAAAGCTCTTCGGCAGATAAAGGACTGACAAAAAAATCTTCTATCTCTTCAGGAGAAAGTGGACTCATCCACACCCCAACTCGCCGTGATGCAGGATGACCTAAACCTCTGAGCGTGCGCTTGATCTTAAAATCAAGACTCATATTTTTATCTGAAATGGGAAATTTTGAAGCAATTTTTAATAGAAAAGAGTGAGCACATGCGGGTACAAATTTACTATAATATGACGCTGGTTTTAATGCCAAAAATGGGTCATAGCCGGCAAACAGTTCATCACCACCATCACCGGACAGGGCAACTGTGACATGTTTTCTTGCAAAAGCGCATAAAGAATATGTCGGTATTAGTGATGCATCGCCAAGTGGCTCAGCCATGCGTTGCAAAATTGATTTAATGTTACTACGCATACTATCAAGGGTTAGCATTTCAAGACTGTGATTTACCCCAAATGTATTAGCCATAAGTGTGGCTTTGGCAGATTCATCAAAGCTTGGCTCATTAAAGCCAATGGTGAAGGCTTTAACTTGGTCAACCGGAAGTAACTGACTGGCAGCAGCTAAAATTGTGCCTGAATCAATACCGCCGGATAAAAATAGCCCTAATGGTACGTCACTTAAAAATCTTCGTTTTACAGCTTGTACTAAAAGTGCGCGTAATTCTTCAATTAGTTCTGGTTCTTTGTCCTTGGTAAGTGTATAATCAGGTTCAATGGAAAAAGACCAGTAGCTTTGCTTTTTTATTTGTCCAGTATCAAGTTGTACACTCATCCATGAGCCAGGTTCAACACTATGGCAATTATTATATATGGTTCGTTCTGCTGGCATATAGCCCCAAGCAAAAAAACGCTGAATATTTGCAATATTATAGTTTGAGTCAAAATGCTGCCAATGAAAAAGGCTTTGAATTTCACTACCAAAAGCAAAGCCATGTTTATTATGACTATAAAATAAAGGTTTTTCTCCAAACCTGTCCCTAGCTAAATACATTTTACGCTTTTTTGCATCATATATAGCCAAGGCAAACATGCCATTAAACATGCTAAAGCAATCTGTACCCCACTCAATAAAGGCGCGCAGCACAGTTTCTGTGTCAGAATGACTGGTATGAAATTTATGCCCACGGGATAGCAATTTATTTCTTACTTCCAAATGGTTATACACTTCCCCATTGTACACAATCACAGTACTGCTTTCTGTATCTATAAGCGGCTGTTGCCCTCCTGCAATATCAACAATAGCTAAGCGTGTATGCCCAAGGTGCACATATTTACCATCATATTGGTCGCTTGAAATAAAAGTACCGTTGCCATCTGGACCACGATGTTGTAATGCTTCCACCATGCCATTAAGACTATGTGGCGCATTTAATCCTAAAAATCCGACAATACCACACATATGATGTTCTCTTAAACTTTAGTGTCGTTACAATTTCTATCTGGTGGTGTATCAATATTGTATGTGTATTTAACTACATAAGAATATTTTCCTTGCGACTCAAAGTATGTTCTTGAAATAACTTCGGCAAGTAAGCCCATAAGCACACAGACTATACCAATTAAAAATGTCATGCTAAACACCAATGGTAATGGCGTTTCTACAAAGCTTGTGCCCAAAAATTTTAATATAACAGCCCAAAAAGCAGTAACCAAAGAAAGAGCAAAGAAAAATAAACCAAAACCACCAAATACATAGATTGGTTTTGTTAAGTATGTATCTAAAAATTTAATCACCAAAATATCGAGCATTACTTTAAAAATTCTTTCAAGACCGTATTTTGATTCACCAAACTTTCTTGAACGATGATTAACTTGCACTTCAGCTACTTTTGCACCATACCACTCGGCATAAATGGGGATAAAACGATGCATTTCTCCATATAAACGAACACCTTTCAACACGTCACGCTTATAAGCTTTTAGAGTACATCCAAAGTCATGCAATGATACAGCAGATACTTTAGATATAATCCAATTGGCAATACGGCTTGGCAGAACACGTTTTACAGTATTATCTTGCCTGTCCTTACGCCAACCGGATACAACGTCATATCCTTGAGCTAATTTATCTAAAAGTTTAGGTATGTCAGCTGGGTCATTTTGCAAATCTGCATCCATAAAGACCAATATGTCGCCAGTTGCATAGTCAACACCAGTTTGTGTAGCAGCAGTTTGTCCGGTATTTCTGGCCAAGCGAATGACCTTAAGTCTAGTATCTTCGCTGGCCTTTTCTTTTAGTTTTTCAAACGACTTATCGGTGCTGCCATCGTCAACACAAATTATTTCATAATCTATGTCTTGCCCTAAGGATGATGTAATATCATCAATAAGTATATGTACATTGTCTTCTTCATTATACACTGGAATAATTATACTTGCTTTACTCATAAACGGTCTCCACATATATTTGCTAAGAGTTAGTATTAAAACCAAATAACATGGTATTATATTTTAAGGAAATGCTGATTTATTCTGCAAGCAGAATAAATCAGAAAGGCACACTGCCTTCATTCGCCCTGTGGGACGCAAAAAAGCTTTGTTTTTTGCTCTCATTTGGCGTGCAAAGTAGGCACAATTACCTAGTTTGTAAGGAAACGGACAATATGTTTTTTGACTTGCTGATTTAATCAGCGTTTCCTTAAATTTATCTATTTTGGCTTCCAAATTTCATATTGCTCTGCAGGCCAAACACCTTCAACACTTTCAAGGGTAGATGTACTTAATTTTTCATAACCTTCCGGAAAAGGCAAACCAATTTCGCTTAGTATTGATGTAGGCATAGACCTTGGTGTATCTTGCACTGGTCGTATAATCCATGCACTTTTTAATTGCTCAGCTGGTGCAAAAGAAAAAATAATAGGATAGTTTTCCTTTGGGGTGTAGCGTGCCTGAATTTGCCAATTACCTTCCATTTTATAGCCATCCAGCAAGAATAAACTACCAGAACTATAATAAGAAGTGTTAATGATAGGTGTACCAGCTTGCCAACCATGTTCTTTAGCTGTGTCTTTTATCCAGTTGATAAAAAGTTTACGTTCGGGATGTACGTATATTGGATGAGTATTTTCTTTGAAAACAACAGGTTCAGTTAGTTCCCATAAAGCTCTTCCATTATGTCTTGTAGGTTCAAAAATAGAGTAGAACAAAGCTCCAAGTGTTACACAGCACAAAATCATAGCTAAACCGGGTAAAATAACAACACGGCATCTTGGTAACATACCTACACAAAGGCTTATCACACTAAGTGCCGGTAAAAGCAAAGCCTCGGACATTTTGAATTCAAAGGGTGTATTTGTGCCTGCATGGTAAATGATGCCAGACATAAAAAATACTATGGCTAAACGCAAACCAAGGCGTACATGTTGCCAAGATATCTTCCATAAGCATGCTGCAACAAAAACAATAACCATCAAAGGCCAAAGCACTAAGGCCATAATATAGTTTGCAATCCATATATATGACGTAATAAGTGCAAGCAATGTAGTAAATGCGGTCATAGCAAGGGCAAGGCGATAGTTTTCCTTATACAATGCCCAAAGCACTGCAGCCCACAAAGGCCAAGTGAATAAAACCAAAACATATGAGGTTGGAACAATATATTGTGCATAAAATGCAAGTGTTTGTCCAAAACTATAACTATTGTCTAATAACTGTGCACAAAGAATGATTTTGCGTATGGTTTCGGTACCATCTGATATAGCAAAAAGATAGAAGCAAAGTATAATTAGAGCTAATACTGCTGAAATTAATATGTCATAAAGTCGTGTTTTACGTGATCCCTTGGTGAAAAATATCCAAACTCCAGCTAATATTCCCATGCCTGCGCCGGTAGTTGTTTTTCCGATGAAGGCTAATACGCCAAATAAAGCTAGAAATAAAAGCAAAGTTATTTTGCAGTATTTATTGATATTTTCATTTGCAAGCATATGTCCTGAAATTTTTGGTCTACAAAGTATACTATAAAAATTTAGAACACTTAAAACTCCAAAAATGCCAATAACAGCCAAGGTATTATAACTGGCTGTTGGTAGCCAGTAAGTATAATAGCCAAGGGTACAGCTCCAAAGTGCAAAAGATGTAGCGCAACACAAAGTGAATGGTAGTTTTAAGTGGCGCTGGCAAAGCATTAAGAAGCTAATAATAAGTAATTTTGATGAAATAATTAAGGCAAAAAAAGTCCAAATTCTAAAAGTATACAGGTCATAGCCTGCAGCTTCATAGATTGGATACAAAAAAGCCCCAAAATCTGAAAGCAATGACCATGGACGCTGAGGATGCGCAATGGAATAGAGATACATGCCTTCATCGCTAAAGTTGAAGCCTTTATCTAAATTAAAGTAAACAATTGAAAACATAATAAGTGTTAAAAGAACACTTATTAGGGCACTTAGATTAATCCAAGTGCCCTGGTGCTTAAATTCTGAAAATGAATGCATATTTTACCTAGAAATGCTTATAATGTTGATAAAAAATGATAGTTTCAATTAAACATTGTTAATAAATATAAAATACTATAGCTAAAAAAATTTCTAACTTTTTGTTAAACTCCCTTGCTTGTTGAGCATCAAATCCAATTATAATTATTGAATTGCAATATTATTAAGGAAATGCTGATTTATTCTGCAAGCTGAATAACTCAGAAAA
>CAYJPT010000153.1:0-5599 GCA_964372165.1 uncultured Desulfovibrionaceae bacterium
TTATATTATATATGCAAAGATCCGCGCAATTCATCAAGGCTTGATATATTATAATGCGCGCATAATTTAGGTATTTCTTCTATTATCTTAAAACATATATCAGGTTGCATAAAATTGGCTGTTCCCACCTGCACGGCATGTGCGCCTGCCAAAATAAATTCTAAAACATCACTGGCAGAACTTATACCCCCAAGGCCTATCACAGGAATTTTAACAGCTTGCGCTACTTGCCATACACAACGCAAAGCTACAGGTTTAATGGCTGGCCCTGATAATCCACCAATAATATTGGCAAGCAAAGGTTTACGAGTTGCAAGATCCACGCCCATACCAGCCAAAGTATTTATACAAGAAACAGCATGCGCCCCGCCATCTTCAACCGCACGTGCTATACTTGCAATGTCGGTAACATTTGGAGAAAGCTTTATAATAACATATTTACCACGCGCGACCTTGCACACTGCCTCGGTAACCAATTGAGCCATGCGTGCATCTTGACCAAAAAGGATACCTCCCTCTTTTACATTCGGGCAAGAAATATTAACTTCAAGAGCAGCAATGCCTTCTTCAGCACAAAGTATCTCGGCAAGGCCTGCAAATTCTTGCGGGTCTGTTGCGTATATATTGGCAATAATGGCAGTTTCTTTCCATGGTAGTCGAGGCAACTTTTCCTTAATAAATGCTTCCACTCCATCATTTTGTAACCCTACTGCATTGAGCATTCCGGCAGTTGTTTCTGCTATTCGCGGGGTTTTATTGCCAGCGCGGGGTTTTAAGGAAAGCCCTTTAACTACAATACCTCCCAAATTTGCAATATTTCCATAACTTGCAAATTCAAGACCATATCCAAAAGTTCCTGACGCAGGTATGATAGGATTTTTTAAAATAAGTGGTTTTGGTCCGTCCAAAGTTATATTAAGGTTCATGCAGCACCCCTATATTCACAACAAATAATTTTATAAAATAATATGATCGGACCAGAAAATTGGTCCATGATTACAAGTTTGTATGGGCCAATTTTTTTTGCTTTCTACAGGCCACGCTTCAGTGGTGTCAACAACGCAGCCAAGACAGGCACCCACTCCGCAAGCCATACGGGATTCTAGGGATAATTGCGTGCGCACATTAAGCTCTTTAGCAAAGTTTTGCACTGTCTTTAAAAATGGCAATGGTCCACAAGCTAAAACCAAGCCTTTTTGCTCAGCCATTTCTGACATGCGCTCACGTAAGGAATAAATAAAATTATCAAGGTCCCCTACAACAGTTTCACAAAGGCAGTCTGCAGTGATGCGCTCATTTACATTATCAAAAGGATAGCAATTTCTATCCCCACGATGTCCAAAAAGCATACTGACATTCCAAGGGCTTGGATGCTCATATACATAACCGACAAATGGCACAATACCAATGCCACCAGCTAAAAGTAAGGTGGGTGTTTCAGCCTCCATAACAAAGCTATTTCCAAGCGGACCCCAAACTTGCACCATATCATTGGGCTTAAGATTACCCATACGTGCAGTACCTTTGCCCACAACTTGAAAAAAAATAATAAGATGTTCATCTGTTACGTGACAAATACCAAAGGGACGCGCCCAAGGTATATCAAGGCCAAACGATTGCGGCCTCAACATAACAAATTGCCCTGGACGCCACGAGTTCCAATTGGGACTTTCTAGGCGTAAAGCAAAAAATTTTTGTCCCTCAATGGTTTCTGCACCAAAAGGCACTAAATCAAGAACTTTTAAGTGTGATACTACAGGCTTTGACATATTTTTCCCATGTAGGTTGAGGTTGGTAATCCTACTTTACTGATATGTTTTGCAGTGGTCAAGGCTTCAAGCAAAGCTTTGCAAATTAATCTTCTCTGTGTAATATTACAGCTATGCATGAGTTATACTACGTATTATATTTTCAGAAAAGCATTAACATACACTCAATGCATGCACAACACACCAACTAAGGAGCTTATATGAATGATATATACAGCAAAAGACGTAATGAATTAAGAAAAAAAATGCATGCACATGGTTTAGACGCGCTTTTTATAAGCCATGCTGCCAACAGATTTTATCTCTCTGGCTTTGAATTGCATGATCCACAATGCAATGAAAGTTCAGGCTACCTATTGATTACAAGTAGCGGACAAGATTGGATATGCACCGATGCACGCTACTTAGATGCAGCCCGTCGCATTTGGGATGAAAATCTAATATTTATTTATGGCGGTGACGGGGTTAATCAATTGCGCAAATTTTTACGTGAAAAAAGCGGTGGACGCATTGGTATTGAACAAAACAGCTTGAGTGTAGCGTTTTATCGTGAGCTTAGCCGTGGCTTAACTTTAAGTCTTAGCCAAGGATTAGTTGAATCTTTGCGGATTATTAAAGATGCCCACGAGATTTCTTGTCTTGAAAAATCATGCACACTTAATCACAGGCTTATGGAATGGGTCTACAATGAATTACATATAGGGCGAACTGAAGCTCAATTGTCTTGGGCAATTGAAGTGTTTTTCCGTGAAAATGGTGCTTCTGAGTTGGCTTTTTCTAACATTGTAGCCGTAGGCCCCAATGCAGCCTTGCCACACTATGCCCCATCTACTACTGTCATAAGTGACAATTGCCCTATTTTAATAGATGTTGGCGCAAGGCTTCATGATTATTGCTCTGATCAAACTCGTAGTTTTTGGGTAGGTGATGAGGTCAGTGTTGACTTCATGTTAACCCAACAAATAGTAAGAACAGCACAAGATGCAGCCTTTGCAGCCATAAAACCTGGTAAAACCTGTGCAGAAATTTACGCTGAGGCATACAAAGTATTTGAAGATGAAGGCGTTGAAAAGTCTTTTACCCATGGTTTAGGGCATGGCGTTGGACTTGAAACGCACGAAGCACCAAGTTTAAATCCACGTTGCAACACGGTTTTACAGCCGGGTATGGTGGTAACCGTTGAGCCTGGATTATATTATCCCGAATGGGGAGGTGTAAGGCGTGAATTTATGGTACTTGTAGAGGAAGAAGGTTATAGAATATTATAACTGGCATTATCAATTATAATACTATTTAATATATCAGGATATTAGCATGACAAAAACAGCTGCCCTTATACTTGCTGCCGGCAAGGGAACGCGTATGCATTCCGATAAGCCAAAGGTATTACAAAGTATTTTAAATGAACCCATGCTTGCTTATGTTATTTCAGCTTTAGAACATTTTTTTGCTGGTCATATCTGGACAGTAGTTGGACATAAAGCAGAAATGGTTTCTAAGCAATTTGAAAAGCACGATACTAAATTTATCTTGCAAAAAGAGCAAAAAGGCACAGGACATGCTTTGCAAGTAGCATTACCTGAACTTTTACAAGCAGGTTATGATAATGTTGTAATTGTCAATGGCGATGTACCATTAATCGATACCAATATATTTGAAAGCTTTTTAAATGCCGTCAATGGTGCTGACTTAGCATTTGCTACATTGCAATTGGAAAATGCAGGACATTACGGTCGTGTGCTGCGTGAAAATGACAAAATCCAAGCCATTATTGAAGCAAAAGACTATGATGAAAGTATATATGGTAAAGCTAGTGGAGAAGTTAACTCCGGTTTATATTTTATAAATTTGCATGTTGCAAAAAACTTCATTTCGCAACTTACTTGCATAAACAACAGCTCTGAATATTATATCACAGACTTAGTAAGTAAATTGGTTCAAGCAAAGCATGTGGTGCATGGAGTTAAATGCGGTAATAATGAACACTTATTAGGGGTTAACTCCCCTTTTGAACTTAGTATGGCTGAAGAAATTTTATGTAAGCAAATTGTTACAAAACACCTAGAAAGCGGTGTCATTATTCATGCTCCACACCTAGTTCGTATTGGGCCAAATGTTGGTCTTGAACCAGGCACAGAAATATTTGGACCTTGCGAACTTTACGGACAAAGCCATATTACTAGCGGTGCATTAATTCAATCTCATTGCGTAATTATAGATAGCAATATTGCACAAGGAGCAAAGATATTGTCCTTTAGCCATCTTGAGCAAGCAAGTGTTGGTAAAAATGCGCAAGTTGGACCTTATGGACGCTTGCGCCCAGGGGCAACACTTAAAGAGCTCACAAAAGTTGGAAACTTTGTTGAGATTAAAAAATCAATGCTTGAAAGTGGCGCAAAGGTAAATCATCTTAGCTATATTGGAGATGCCCATGTTGGTGAGGGTGCAAACATTGGAGCTGGCACAATCACTTGTAATTATGATGGTGTTAATAAACATAAGACAAACATTGGAGCAAAGGCATTTATTGGCAGTAATACTGCATTAATTGCACCTGTAAACATTGGAGATAATAGTTTAATAGCAGCAGGTTCAGTTATCACGAAAGATGTTGCCAACTCACACCTTGGTGTCACAAGACCTGTACAAAAAAACTTACCGTTACGTAAGCAAAAATAATACCTTTACTTTTTGTTGTAAATTGTTATTTTATTCATAAGATTAAACTAAGAAAATGCTGATTTATTCTGCAAGCGGCTTATTGTGGGCACACATAGACTAGCAATTAATACCATGCCCATGTTACAAAATGCCACAAATTTTACTATTATTCTTAAAATTGTTATGATAGAGTTAGATTAAGAGTAAGATGCATTAATTTTTTATAATCAGTTAAGACTTCTTGATTTTAACATAAACAAATGGTAGTTTTGAGCTATGGAAACATTTAATCAGCTAGAAGAACATGTATTACGCCTAATAAGCGAAACGGAGCATTTACGGCAAGAGCATGAACGCTTGCAACAAAATGCTACCTTGCATGAAACAGCTTTAAATACAGTGAAAGAAGAAAATCGCCTTTTAAAAGAAGCTTTAGTACAAGAACAACAGATAAAGGAAGATGTTTTAAAGCGAATCGACGCTTTGCTTGAACGCCTTAAAGACTTAGAACAAGCCTAGGTTAGGTTATTATGCAAGAATACAACCTTAGTCTCTTAGGTCTAGATATCGCCTTTAGGGCAGAAGTAGAGGCGGAGCGCGTTAAACTCGCAAAAAAACTTGTGGAAGAACGCTATGAAAAATTAAAAGCTCGGGGGGAGCGCAGTAGTAAAGAATTACTGCTTACTTTTTTAGTCCTAGGGCTTGCGGATGATTTATTGCAATCCAATAAGCAGTTTGATGACGTTATGGAACGTGTTGAAAAACTACTTACAAAAATAGAAGAAATAAAATAGTTGAGAAATATTCCCTGGAGGGTTTGTGTTTGTTTAGTTGGTGCTAACCTTACAAGTATAAAAATTGGGAGTTGATAGATTTTGTTGTGTGCATGCCCACTTATTAAGCTTGCTTAATAAGGCGAGGAAGCCTAATGCAAAACTGAGGTTCCCCCCTAGGAAACTAGGTTCTGCACCGGCCTAAACACACGGCATTCTGGGGTTTTTTATATCCTTTTCAATTTATATTCTTTTTGTATTCTTTTTTGCAATAAAAATACCATCTTACCCCCCCCCTCTTAGCATTATACAACTAATGTTTTTCTTAGTGCATGTTAAATTTAAGGAAACGCTAATTAGATCAACAAGTCAAAAAACATATTGTGCGTTTCCATA
>CAYJPT010000154.1:0-5588 GCA_964372165.1 uncultured Desulfovibrionaceae bacterium
TAAGGAAATACACAATATATTTTTTGACTTGTTGATTTAATCAGCGTTTCCTTAAATTATATTTTAATATTTTTATGGCTGTTGGGAAATTTTTTCAGCAGCCATTTTTTTTGTTTACATTCTTAAGGAAATGCTGATTTATTCTGCAAGCAGAGTAAATCAGATTCGACTAAATACAAAAAAAAATATAAAATTTTGTATTTACCCTCTAGACGACTTTGGAACACGACTTAATTATTTCACGCACACCCAATATAATGTGGGTAAGTTTAAGACAAAATCCCATGTGGATTTTACATATTCCGTTGTAGGAGGAGAGTTTTATGTCTAAGATAATAGGTATTGACCTAGGAACCACCAATTCATGTGTTTATGTTATGGAGGGTAAAGACCCTAAATGCATTACAAATCCAGAAGGTGGACGTACTACACCATCAGTTGTTGCCTTTACTGATAAAGAACGTCTTGTTGGTGAGATTGCTAAACGCCAAGCAGTTACCAACCCTGAACGTACTATTTTTGCTGTTAAGCGTTTAATGGGGCGTCGTTTTGACACACCAGAGGTTGGACGCTGGAAAGATCATTCACCATATAGCATTGTTGGTGCTAGTAATGGTGATGCAGCTGTAGAGGTAGATGGCAGAACATACAGTGCACCTGAAGTATCAGCAATGCTTTTGGCAAAGCTTAAAAGTGATGCTGAAACATATCTTGGTGAAACCGTAACTGAGGCTGTTATTACAGTTCCGGCATATTTTAATGATGCCCAACGCCAAGCTACCAAGGACGCAGGACGCATTGCAGGTCTTGAAGTGAAGCGTATTATCAACGAACCAACTGCCGCATCCTTGGCTTATGGCTTTGACCGTAAGGCCAACGAGAAAATTGCTGTTTTTGACTTAGGCGGTGGAACATTTGATATTTCTATTCTTGAAGTTGGTGATAATGTAGTTGAAGTACGTGCTACTAATGGAGATACTTTCCTTGGTGGTGAAGATTTTGACCTACGCATTATTGATTTTCTTGTGCAAGAATTTAAGAGAGACAATGGCATAGATCTATCTCAAGATCGTATGGCTTTGCAACGTCTTAAAGAATCTGCTGAAAAGGCTAAAAAAGACTTGTCTACCTCCATGGAGACTGAAGTAAACCTGCCCTTTATCACAGCTGACCAAAATGGTCCTAAGCACATGCTTATTAAACTTTCAAGAACTAAGCTTGAGCAATTAGTGGAAGATTTAGTTGAGCGCACTATTGAGCCATGCCGCAAAGCTTTAAGTGATGCCGGCCTTGCTGCCAATCAAATTGATGAAGTTGTGCTTGTTGGTGGTATGACACGTATGCCATTGGTGCAAAAAAAGGTGGGAGAGTTTTTTGGTAAAGAGCCAAACCGCTCTGTTAACCCTGACGAAGTAGTGGCTATGGGTGCTGCTATTCAAGGTGGTATTTTAGCCGGTGATGTTAAGGATGTTCTATTACTAGACGTAACCCCACTTTCACTTGGTATTGAAACCATGGGCAGTGTGTTTACAAAACTTATTGAGCGCAACACCACCATTCCCACAAGAAAGAGCCAAACCTTTACCACTGCAGCAGACAATCAACCTTCAGTATCAATACATGTATTGCAAGGTGAGCGTCCTATGGCTGGTGATAATATGACTCTTGCACGTTTTGACTTGACCGGAATTCCACCGGCTCCACGTGGCGTGCCACAGATTGAAGTTTCTTTTGATATTGATGCCAATGGTATTGTAAATGTATCTGCCAAGGACCTCGGTACTGGCAAAGAGCAATCAATACAAATTACAGCTTCCTCCGGCTTGTCTGAGGATGATATCCAACGCTTGGTGCGTGAAGCTGAAGTTCATGCCGGTGATGATAAGAAAAAGCAGGAGCTAATTGAAGCCCGTAACCATGCTGACAGTCTTATTTATGGCACTGAAAAAAGCCTTAAAGACCTAGGCGACAAGGCTGATGAAACTGTAAAAGCTGATATTGAACAAAAAATTACAGCCTTGCGTTCTTTAATTGAAGGTGAAGACAGCGAAGCCATTAAACAAAGTACCGAAGAGCTTGCACAAGCTTCATACAAGCTTGCTGAGCAATTGTATCAACAGCAAGGTGCAGATGCTGGTGCTGGAGCACCTGGTGCGGAAACGGCTGATGCTGGACCAACAAATAAAGATGATGATGTTGTTGATGCAGAATATACAGAAGTTAAAAAATAGTTTTGTGTAGAAATTAAAATAGTCGACAGAAACAAGAGAATCATGCGAGTTTATGATAACTTTAATGATGAGAAAAGTTTGATTTTCACGTGTCGGTTAAAATAGATTAAGGCCTTGTACATTTTGTGCAGGGCCTTATTTTATCTAGTCGAGGCTGAATAATACTTATTTAAGGGTCCTGCACAATTATTTTTTAGTTCTATTTTTATGTTTTTGCAGTAAATTTGCATTTATTTAAAAATCTACTTGTGCAGGACAAAAGCCTCAAAAATCAATCATTTAACGGCGAAGCAAAGCTCCACCTATTCTTGATTTTTGGTCGCATTGACTATCGTCAACGCTCCAAAAGACTCCACACAATGAATTATGCAGGAGTCTTTATTTTTATGTTGCTAAATTGCTCAAAAAACCTTCCCCAACCTCATACATTTACATTGCTCAAATAAAATCTCTTATACATAAATTTGAAATTAGAATGCCGTGGTGTAAGTATTTATTGTGATGCTTTAAGCTTTACTTAATCTTGTATTATAGCTACAAGAAAGTATTGGAATAAAATGCCATGAGGTGATTATGCGTAATTTTACTATATGTATGCTATGTGGATTTATTATTTTTTATAGTACAGTTTTAGGCTATGCTGCTCAAACTCATGTTAATAATGCATTGAATAATAATATAAATATAAATTATACAGCTGCAAGTTCTGTAAATGCTACTCCTCAAAATATGCCTACAACTAATGCAAATCCAGTTCAGAATGTTGTTGATAATGTGCAAGAAAAGCAAAATGCTATGCAGGCGTACAATGAAGGTAAGTTTGCTAGGGCTTATGAAATTTGGTTAAAACTTGCCAAAGCCGGTGATGGCGAGGCTATGAATTATCTTGGCATGTTATATGATGCTGGCAAAGGTGTGCCATTAAATACCAAAGAAGCTTTGACTTGGTTTCGTAAATCGGCTGAGGTTGGCTATGCTGGTGGTATGAGTAATCTTGGGCGCATGTTAGAACAAGGACGTGGTACAGCACGACATGTAGACACGGCAGCTGCATGGTTTAGAAAAGCAGCAGACCTTGGTCAAGCTGATGCTCAATATAATTTGGGCGTGCTTTATGAACGTGGAGAAGGTGTTGTTAAAAATGAAAAGTATGCTGTTACGTGGTATAGTCTTGCCGCTGCTAATCAGCAAGTTGATGCACAAGCTCGCTTAGGGCAATTGTATCGTCAAGGTAAGGGTGTGACAAAAGATAATGCTAAGGCTACATTATTTCTCTATGGAGCAAGCATGAATGGTCATGAAAAAGCAAGAGAAGAACTTTTTGCCATGGCGGAAGAAAAATATAAAGATAAGGCTTTGCCGCAGGTTACTCTTTTTGGTGTAGAGCTTAGCGCACCTCAGGGAGTTACTCGTGCAAAGCTGCGCTCTTCCTTGGCAGTAGCAAACATAAATACCATACGTGAAGATATTAATTATATTTGTGATGTTTATGACTTAAAAAAGAGTGTGCCAGGGGCAAGTCAAATGGCTGCTTGTTATGGAAAATTAGCAACTAAGCCGTCAGAACAACCCTTAGGTTTTTTGAAGATTGACTATAATGTAAATGGTCAAGAGCAGGCTGACGCAATACAAGATATGGTGGAAAAACGTTTTGGTCCGCCTTCAGCGGGTGAAAATGAAAGTGGTGCTCTTTGGAATTTAGGTCCGGTCATTGTTGCGACTCAATATGTACCAGAGTCAAATCAGGTGGGGCTTATGTATATGTTGCCCAAGGTTTACCATATGACCCAACAGGTTAATCAGTAAATTATGGACACTGAAAAACTATTTTTCAGCATCAACTAATTAATCATTTTAAAATTTTGGATAACTGAATGATTATGTATTAGTATGTTTAGTTTGTGTTATTCCGTGTAAAATTTTGGTACTATAGCTTGATTTACAAATAGCATTATACTTGGTATTTTTTGTTACTTGATATGCCTTGCTTCAAAATTATGAAGCATAAAACTATTTTCACATCGGCTTGCTATAAGGAGAATTCTGTGTCAAAAACCAAGGTAAATAAAACCATTGCAGAAATTAATGCTAAGATTAAGGCTGGTAAAGCCGTTGTATTAAATGCTGCACAAATGTGTGAGACTGTGCGCAAGTTAGGTAAGGAAGAGGCCGCCAAAGAGGTAGATGTTGTTACCACTGGTACATTTTCACCCATGTGCTCTTCAGGTGTGTTGTTTAATATAGGTCAGCCTGAGCCACCTCTCATACGTGCCACAAAATTGTGGTTAAATAATGTTCCTTGTTATGGGGGCATTGCAGCAGCAGATGGATACATTGGGGCAACTGAAATGAGCAAGGATGACCCTTTAAATGATCCATATCCCGGCACATTTGAATATGGTGGGGCACATGTTATTGAGGATCTTGTTGCCGGTAAAGAGATAGACTTACAAGCAGAGTCTTATGGTACTGATTGTTATCCAAGGCGCACTTTGTCGCGTAAGATTACTTTGAATGATTTGACCTTTGCTGAATTAATTAATCCACGCAATTGTTATCAAAATTATAATGCAGCAGTAAACCTGACAAATCGCATTCTTTATACTTATATGGGGCCTTTACGCCCTAAGATGGCTAACTTAAATTATGCTACTGCTGGGCATTTATCTCCCTTATTTAATGATCCCTACTTTAAAACAATTGGCTTTGGAACACGTATTTTCCTTGGAGGTTCCATTGGTTATGTTATTGGTGCTGGCACACAACATGTGCCTTCACCCAAGAGAACAGAGCGAGGCTTACCTTTAACTGCTTCCGGTACTTTAATGCTAAAGGGTAATTTAAAAACCATGCAAGCCCGTTATTTACGTGGATTATCTATGCATGGTTATGGCTGCACTTTGTCTGTTGGAGTTGGCATACCTATTCCCATATTAAATGAGGAGATAGCTTGGTTTACCGGTGTTGATAATGACGAGATATTAATGCCGATTAAAGACTATGGGCATGACTATCCAAATGGCGTGCCAAATATTTTAGCTCATGCTCATTTTGAGGATTTAATGAGTGGTGAAATAAATCTTATGGGTAATAATATAAAAACCGTACCTATGACTAGCTATTCAATGTCATTAGAGGTGGCAAATACCTTGAAAGAATGGATTGAAAAGGGTGAGTTTTTACTTAGTGAACCTGTTGATACCATAGCATCTGGGTAAAATTCACGTATAATAAGACTCCGCACAATGAATTGTGCAGGAGTCTCAGAGTGCTGACAAAGTCAGCACGAGCCGATAAATCAAGAGTAGGCGCAATTCACTTGCGCCGTTAAACGAATGATTTTCGTGTCTTACTGCC
>CAYJPT010000155.1:0-5587 GCA_964372165.1 uncultured Desulfovibrionaceae bacterium
CAAGATAAGCCTCAAATATAATGATGAGGTCATACATATTGCTAACCGCCTTCTGGAGGCTTGTCCAACTGAAAGGAAAAATACTGAATTTTGTGAATACCAATGGTAATCCATCGGTCTTCATCATCGCTATGGTCTTCGTCGTAAGCTTCAATGCGATGTGGGTCAGCAAAAACACGCGCCGCAAGTTCAAAACTTACGCTATGCTTTTTCTGGTTGAGCTGGTTTTTGTGGGTATCCCATTCAAATTTCATAGTTCCTCATTTTGTTACTACAGAATGGTTAATACTGAAAATGGACTTTGTCAAATCTGTAGCACTCTAGTACTCTAAAAAAATATGATTTAGTTGTTAGAATTTTATATCTATAAAAACAAATAATTAAACAAAAAGTAATTACTTTAATCACTATAAAAAGATATTTATTTTTATTTACAAAAGTAATTATTTTTGCTAAATTTAAAATCATGCTTTACCGCAAACCCTAAAGAGTGGCGAAAAGTGAAAAAAAGAAAGAAAAAAAATACAATGCCGGAAACACATACTATGACAGAATTCCTTCGTGGACGGGCATCAAAAATTTTTGATGAAGTAGCGCAACAGGATAAGGTTGTTATGGTTATCAAACATAGTAAACCTCAAAATGTCATAATTTCATATTCACGGTATAAGAAATTATTTGATGAAGGAGCAGACATCTGATGAGATTAAATGAAATTTTAAAAAACACTTCTTATGATGATACGCTATTTTCTGAAACTGAAAAGGCATCTGTTGAAGCTGCTATAATTATGAAAAGTGTAAAAAACGTTGATGTTCCTTTTGTAAATTGCCTAGTGCGAAAAAAAGAAATAAAGCTGACACCTGAAGAGGTTGTTAGGCAATTATATGTGCACAAAATATTAAATGAATATAAATATCCAGTTAGTAGGATACACTTAGAGGCTCCCATTCACTTTGGTCGTGAGATTAAAAGGGCCGATATTGCTATAATGGATAAAGACCGTCCAACAGTTCCGTATATTATCGTTGAAATAAAAAAGCCTAAACTTACTGATGGCAAGGAGCAATTGAAATCATATTGCAATGCAACGGGAGCACCAATTGGTGTATGGACAAATGGTGAACAAATTTCTTACTACAATCGCAAAGAGCCAAATTATTTTGAAGCAATTAGCAACATTCCTGACTCAACACAGAAGCTTTCTGATATTCTAAATGAAAAATTTACTTATGATGATTTGAGAAAGATGGATAAAATCAGCAAAGAGAAACGTGCTTTGCGAAATCTTATTCAAGAGATGGAGGATGAAGTTCTTGCAAGTGCAGGTGTTGATTCCTTTGAAGAAATCTTTAAGTTAATCTTTGCTAAGCTTTATGACGAATTAATTTGTGCTAATGACAGTACGGCTTACTTGAAGTTCAGAAATAGTGGCGAAACTGATTTTGAATTAAAGGAAAAAATACAAAACATATTTCACAGTGCTAAAAGAAAGTGGACAGGTGTTTTTACAGAAGACTCTAAGATATTGCTGTCACCATCACATCTCGCTGTCTGCGTATCAACATTGCAAGACATAAAACTATTCAACAATAATTTAGATGTTGTTGACGATGCATTCGAATACTTGATGAGTAAGGCACAAAAAGGGGAAAAAGGGCAATTTTTTACTCCTCGATATGTAATAGACATGTGTGTGAAAATGATGAATCCAACTATAAATGATAAAATAATAGATACAGCATGCGGAAGTTCAGGGTTTACTGTGCATAGTATTTTTAAAGTATGGAAAGATATACGCCGAGAAAAAAAATTACCTGAGGGGGAAGATTTTACAGCATCAGAAAGAACTGCAGATGAGATTAACTTTGTTCGAGACAATGTTTTTGCCATTGATTTTGATGAAAAAACAGTGCGTGTTGCTAGAACACTAAACCTCATAGCAGGTGATGGGCAGACAAATGTGTTACATCTCAACACACTAGACTATTCGCGTTGGAATGAAATAACAAAGCAAGAAGACTGGAATGATACATATAATAATGGATTCAAAGAATTAAAGAAACTTCGTCCTAAAGGCAGTGTGGATTTTAGTAAATTTGAATTTGACCTTGTAATGGCTAATCCGCCATTTGCTGGTGATATCAAAGAACAAACAATTCTGTCTCATTATGAACTTGCAAAAAATGATAAGGGGAAGTGGCAAAATAAAGTTGGTAGAGACCTTCAAGCCTCATACAGGCACAAAAACAAGTGTTTTGTTTGTGCAAAAATGGGATAGCAAACTTTGTCCAAAATCTGAAGATTACAATATTTTCTTCGCAACAATGCAAGAAAAAGGAAAGGACAATTCGGGAGATAAAATTTATGTTTTAGATAGTGAAACAGGCTCTCCCAAATTAGACAATCACGAGCATTTAATTGTGAAGCATGACTTATATAATCATGATGGATTAACTAATGACGGTATAGCAGAAGCTTTTATTGAGTTTGCAAAAAAGGAGAAGCTAAGTTTTTTTCCATAAGCCCATCCATTGAAAAATTTTGCCCAAAAAAATATAAGACAATGATGGATGGGCTGGAAGCAGTTGAAGTTAAATATACAAATTTGGATTTTACGAAAAGGATAGACAGCGAATTTTATCGTAAATTGTTCTTAAAATACGATACGTTGATGTCAAAAAAAGAATGTGTTCCACTTGATAATCTTTGTTCTTTTTTAATTGGGCCATTTGGCTCAGCATTTACAGTAGATAACTACATTGATGAGGATAAATTTAGATATATTCGCGGCAAAGATGTAAAGCCATTCACCATACAAAATAATGATAATGTATATATGTCAGAAGGTGATTATAGTAGGCTAAAAAAATATGCTTTACGAAAAGATGATGTTTTAGTGTCAGTTGTTGGTACTCTAGGAAACTGCGCTATAATAAAAGATGAAAACTTACCAGCTGTATTTAGTTGTAAAAGTACTGTGATTAGGACAGTTTCTGTGAATCCATATTTTATCATGACATACTTAAATACAAGCATAATAAAAAAATCTTTACTCAGAAAAACACGAGGTGCTGTTCAGCTTGGATTAAACTTGGAAGATTTAAAAAGCATTCCTGTTGTAATGTTTTCAAACTTGTTTCAAGAGCTTATAGAAAATATTTGCGAGTCATCCAGTAATATGCTTAAACAAGCCATTGACTTGTATGAGTCTTCTGAGAAATTCCTATTGGAATATCTAAACATAAGACCGCTTAAAAATACAGAAAAAAATATATCTATAAAAAGATTCAATTCATCATTTGGTATCAGTCGACGTTTAGATAGTGAATATTATCATCCAAAATATGAAGAAATTGAATCTATGATTGAAAAAACACCTCTTGGGTCAAGCTCTATTCAAGAAAAATTTTATGAAAATATTAACCGTTATTTAAAAAATACTGAAACTCATAAATATATTGAAATAGGAGATATTGATACATATTTTGGTGAGGCTACCTATAGCAATGTTGAGACAGATTTGTTGCCTGCAAATGCTAAATTGTATTTAGAAAAAAATGACATTTTGTTCTCTACTGTTCGTCCTTACCGTGGAGCTGTTGCTATTAATCATTTTAATGATGATATAGTTGCAAGCAATGCTTTTCTTGTTTTATCAGAGAAATCTGATTATTTAAAAGAATGCTTATTTGTGCTGCTTCGTTCTCGCATTTATAAAGAATATGTAATGAAATATAATGTTGGGACATCATACCCTGTTGTAAAAAAAGAAAGTATCTTAAATATGAAAATTCCTAATATTGATAAGACAATACAGATTCATATTGCTGATAAAATACAACAATATTTTTTGATGCGAAAAAAATCACTAAAATTACTAGACTATGCAAAGGAAGCTGTCGAAATTGCAATAGAAAAAGATGAAAAACATGCAATTAACTTTATAAAAAATAAGCGAGATACCACTAATGTCTAGTTATAGAGATTGGATAAGAAAAATTGATATAGAAATAGATTACTTTTCTGCTTTTATCAAAGCATGGATAGCTTTTAATTCTTGGTATAGAAATGAGCTTAATGCCCGCTCTGACAGAGATATAATCGAAAAATTAAAAAATGAAAACAATAGATTTAAGGGGTATATAGAAACTTTACTTGACAGTAATAATAATACTCATGAATCATCTAGCTTTAAAGAAAATTTACAGCACCTGCAATCAGCATTAGTAAGTGCATCAATAGTAACTCAAGAACGAAATGGAGTTAGCCGACAAATTTCTTTTTCTGAAATTGCAATAAATAATCCTAAAGCGATTTCAGAAAATGATTATAGAACAACTCATTATAAAATAGAAAGGAAAGGGCAAAAAATTACAACTTTAATACACAGAAAGGGAAATCCAGTAACTCAATATTTTTATTTTGAGCAAGAAAAATATGAAGAAACAGCACTTGATGCACATAGTGATTTTCAAAAGCTTACCGATGAGCAACAGGGACAGTGTAAATTTTTTTATAAAGAAATTTGTCCATATGTTGTAGAGAGTGTGCTAGAAAAAGATGCTTCAAATAATATTGTTTTTATTGGAGAACGAGCAAAAGTAAGCCGTGGCATTATTGAGGTGCTTTATTTACTACGCTGTTCCTTGATGCATGGTGAAGTTACTCCAGATTGTAGCTCATCAGAAGTTTATAAATATGCTTACGAAATACTGTCTGCCGTTTTGAAAAAAATGATTTAATTCTATGATTATCATTGAAGAAAAGTGGAAGTCAGTTTTTCAAGATATATTGAACTAAATAGAACTATCTAAAACACTGTATGTCGCTGTAATTATATTATATTTTTTTAGCAAGACATTTCATTCATACATATAAACGTTCTTACTTGTAGTACTTTAATCATAATGCCCCTTACAAGAAACAGTCACGATTGTTTCGTCTTTTACGCAATATACAATGCGGTTTACATCATCAATGCGTCTGCTCCAGTAGCCACTTAGATTTTCTTTGAAGCAATGGCCGTTCGCTATCTCATTCGAGCAAAATAATTATTACTTAACGAACCTAAAAAGAGTGAAGCTAAGAAAACTTCACTCTTTTTATGGTTGCCACAAACTTTTTCTACATCGTTCAAAACCATGTTATTTGCTATACTTTAGACTATTACCGCTAAAATCTTTCTCGCACTGGCAGCATGTAAGCTTTTTTTCTTTCCTTTGAAAAATTGAACCCCCACTTTCAGATACATCGTTGCATTTATCACCACATAAGGTGCAAGTATCGGAAACAGGCTTCAAGAAATCATTAAGCACGTCCTCACTCTTAACATGGTATTCTTTTGTTCCCCTTTTTGAAGTTTGAACCTGCACATAACCGTCCTTAAACACGATATTTCTAATCAAAATACCCATACCTGTAGCAATAAATTTATCCAGTGCCTGTTCAATACCCCTTAACCAGCCCACAGGAATATTGATAGCAACAGGCATTTTTTTGTGGAAAAAATATGGATACTTGGCATAAAGTGCCGCCAACATGTCTTGCTTATACTGAATAACCTCATTGTGCGGTTGCAGATAGG
>CAYJPT010000156.1:0-5458 GCA_964372165.1 uncultured Desulfovibrionaceae bacterium
TAAGGAAACGCACAATATGTTTTTTGACTTGTTGATTTAATCAGCGTTTCCATAAATATAGTGCTCCATAAATTAATTTAAGCAATACCAATATTATTTCCTTTAGCCTTGGTATTTTAAGCAAATATCGTATGCAAAAGAACATTATGCACAAAATATTTTTTTTTATTTTATTTATTTTATTAAATTGTATAAATTTGCAAAAGTCATTTGCTGCGCAAAGCCCAGACAATGTTGGCGATTTTTTTCGCTCCATTGAGCAAGGAGATACAGCAAATACTACTCCTGATGCTGGAGGCAGTATACAAAGCCTACCCGGAGTTGAAATCAAACAAGAGCAAATGCAACAAGCATTCCCGACCCCACTTAAGCAAGATGCTCCCACTATAGACTTTATACCCGATGCAGCACCCCTTTTCCCTGCCCTACCATTACAAAATTCCGGCTCAAATTCCGGTGTACACTCTATACATAATCAAGGACAAAATAACCTTGTGTTAACACCCTCTGTACCAAGCCCACAACCTGTTCCAAATGTGCCACTAAGTCAGCCTAACCAAGACACGTCAAAGCAAGCTGATTCTCAATCCAAAGAACATCCTTTTGCAAAAATTTTACAGCAAGCAGTTGAAACAGCAACAAAACCGCAAAGTAGCACTAGCAATACAGAGCAAGCCAAACAATATTCTTTAGATAACCCAAGTCTTGAAATCATGGTTGGGCAAATGATTATGGCTGGATTTAATGGTGGAGAGCTTGAAAAAGAAGCTAGTATTTTGTCATTAATTCGTGAGGGTAAAGTTGGAGGAGTCTTTTTAATACCCACGGCGCAAAAAGACATGGAACATAAAGCCGGTACTGTGAGTGCTATGCAAGAAAATATTTTCAGCCCAAGTCAGGTGCGTGTATTAACTGCAACTCTTCAAGGAGCAGTGGCTAAGGGTGCTTTACCATTGTTTATTGCTACAGAGCAAGAAGGTGGTTTAGTACAATCATTGCGTCCTGATTTAGGATTTAGTGGTCTTGATGCAGCAGCGCATTTAGGGCAAGGTACTCTTGAAGCAACAGAAATTGCAGCACGAAGTGCAGGTTTAGAAATGGCAGGGCTTGGAATTAACTTTGCGCTTGGACCTGCAGGAGATGTAAATATAAATCCACTAAGTGAAGAAATTGGAAAACGATTTCGCTCTTTTGGGCCAAATCCCCAACAAGTTGCAGCTCATGTACTAGCCTTTGGAAAAGGACTTGAAGCCGCAAAAATAATCCCATGCTTGCGTAATTTTCCTGGCATGGGCAGCCGCATGGGTGGCTTTGCTTCCATTGCAAGCACCACAAATTTACAAAATATTCTTCATGACATACCAGATATCGGAGCTTCATGGCAAAGTAAGGAGCTTATACCTTACAGCAAGGCTGTTGACGATGGTTGGCATGGGGCCATACAGCCGGCTTTGGTTTATCATCGTGTTCTTGATGCTTTACATCCAGCGCCATTATCTCGAACTTTGTTGCATGGTATTTTACGTAGTCGTATAGGTTTTGATGGCATTATTTTAAGTCAAGATATTAGCCTATTACAACCACGATACAATTTAGAAAACGCAGTTGTGCAAGCAGTGCTTGCAGGAGTTGATATTATACTTATTGGAGAGCCGGCACATTTAAGGGCAGCATCTCCAGCTACAAATAATTTGCCCATTGAATCCTTACTGGGTGGTACTAATAGCATAACTAAGGAACTTTTAAAACAAGGTTTGGGCAAAGCTATGCCCGGTATGGGCTTTGGTGCTACACTTGAGCAAAATATCCAAACAGGTTACGCTGACCAAGCATCCAAGGTGTATGACATATTGCTTGCAGCTGTGCGTAATGGGCAAATCCCCATAGAAAATGTGCGTGCTTCTTGGAAGCGTATTTTAAAAACAAAAAGTAAATTTTTACAGGTTCCTTCAAAATAATTAAATTTGAGGTAAATATGTTGTTTAAACAATGCCCACAGTGTGAACACTTTTTTAGCATACGAAAAAAACTTTGCCCTCAATGCGGACAAAGGGTAACTGTTTGGCAATTTTTAAAAATATTTTTTTCTAAAACACGTTTGCGTTTAGCCATGCTCACTATAATATTAATACTTATCGTGGGACTTGGATGGTTTTTGCGTATGGAAAGTGGCTCACGTTGGCCTTTATTTATTGTATTTTTTTTGCTTGCACCTTTAGTTCCTTGGATTTTAAAACTTGCATACAAGCACGCTGCTCCACAAGAAGTAAAAGAAAACGACACAAAGACTGAATAATTGATTAACTCTATTTATAACTTAACATACATCTTTATCATATGAATTATAGCAGAAGAAATTTTATAAAAATGCTTGGCTACTTGCCTTGCATCTCGATTATGTCGACTTCCCTTTTAGGCCTAAAAGTTGGCACATCACATGCTGGTCAAGTTCACCATGAGCGCATCGTTGATCATATTCCTGCCATACCTATATTAATGTTTTATCGCATTAATGATGAACCTCGTTTTCCTGAAGATATTTCAACCAACCAACTGCAAAGTCTTTTTTCCTATATATGGCAAGCAAACTATCGACCTGTAAATATTAGTGATATAATTTTGGGACAAGTAGACAAAGTAGTAGCAAAGGGCTTTAAACCCATAGGTATTAGTGCTGATGCAGCCCATGCAAGTATGATTTTTTCAACTGTTACAGCTCCACAAGGGGCAGATGATGGACCTTTGAAAAATGCACAATCTTTTGTTGAAGTTTTAGGTTCTTCCCTACATAATTATGCTTTGCCACGCGCCACTTTTTTTCTAAGCATTGCTTCACGTAAAGCTACTAAGGACAATTCTTATTTTGGCTCAATTATGAATCTTACAGATGTTGCTGACGTATTATCACCTATGCCAGGCATTGAATTTGGTTATCAAACCCGTTGGCATACTCGACTAAGTGACTTTAATGCAACTCACATGACTGCTGTTATTGAAAACCAAATGGAACACCTACAGCAATTAAACATGCTTGATAAAGTGCAAAAAATTATGGCTTACCCTTTTGGGGGTCGTCCCAATGATGAAGGCATGTTAGCATTGCGCGATGCAAAATTTTTAGGTGGAGTTTTAACATATCCTGGTGTTAATGAAGCCCACTATAATCAAATTCCACTTTGCGTATACGATGGTAGATTAATGACAGATCCATTTTTAATACCACGTGTAAGCATTGGTTCACATGTCTATGCCAAGGGAAATAAGCCTTTGAAAAATCCTGCTATTGACCCCATTGAAGATTTTCGTAAAGATGTTGAAAAGGCCATACCAAGGCCATATATTAGTAAAGGTGCTTAATAAATCATGCATATTGTTCTTTTTGAACCAGAAATTCCACCAAATACCGGTAATATTGCCCGTCTTTGTGCCGCAACCAATATTAGTCTGCATCTTATAGAACCATTAGGTTTTTCAATTGATGATAAACAATTAAAGCGCGCCGGTCTTGATTATTGGCCGCATGCCCGTGTGCAAACATGGCCTGATTTTAATCAATATGCAGCAAGTGTTGCTAATAAGAAACGCCTTGTTATGACCTCATCTAAGGGAGGAGAACCTGTACACAAGTTCACTTTTAGCCCCATTGACAGCATAGTATTTGGCCCTGAAACAAGGGGATTACCTCAAGATATTTTACAAATGGGCCATAAAGTACGTATTCCTATAAATTCCAATGTGCGCAGCCTAAACCTTGCCACTGCTGCAGGAATAGTGCTTTATGCAGCTCTTGGGCAATGCGGTCTTTTGGAAGATTGGTAATGCTTGAAGTTATAATTGCAAGGACCGGGCTTGTTGTTGTAGCCTTTGCGCTTGATCTGATCATGGGGCATCGGCAACTTTATTGGCAACATCCTGTATGCTATGTAGGTAAATTAATCAATTTTTTAGAACCCTTAGGACGTGATTTTGGTGCTAAAATTAATAATGTTCGCATAGCCGGTATACTTTGCTTGGCCCTTTCTTTGCTAATTGTTGGATTTTTTGTATTTATTCTAATAAATTTACCTTATATAGGATGGTTTTTTTTAATTTATTTTTCTTATTCAGGACTTGCAACAAAATCCTTGTTTACTTTTTTTTATGAAGTTTTAGAAAAGGTAGAACATGGCAACATTGAGCAAGCCCAAAAATCTGTAGCCCAATTAGTTAGCCGTGATACCACAGTACTTAAGCGTAACGAATTACGCAAAACACTAGGTGATACATTTTCTGAAAATTTTACTGATGCCATAGTTGCACCACTTTTTTGGTTATTGATTGGCGGTCCCATTGGGCTTTGGCTATATAAAACCGTAAGCACAATGGATTCTATGTGGGGTTACAAAACTCAAAAGTGGCTGGAACTAGGTTTTGCCGGCGCAAAAGCTGACGATTTACTTGCTTATATACCAGCACGTTTAAGCGTATTGTTTTTATATTTTGCTAATAAGTTGCAAAATATTACTTTGATTACTGGTGGATCATGGCCGGGTTGGCGTTTCATTTTTAATCAAGCAAGTGGTATGCCTAGCCCCAACTCAGGATTGCCAATGGCTAGTGCCGCTTGGCTTATGAATGCACGCTTAGGTGGTCCTAGTATTTACTTTAATGAGATGGTTGACAAGCCCTGGCTTGGGCCACCAGACAATATTGCAAAAGCATGGGATGATGCAAGACTTAAGCATCTAGCAACCATTACACTTGCAGCATCGTATGTAGCATTATGGATTATGGTGTCTTTTTTCTTTTCACTCTTTATGTTTCTACATATAATATATGGATAAACGCTATACAATCCCAAATCTTACTGAAAATGAAATTCACCGAACTGAAAGCAATATTAAACGTAGTCTTTTTATTTGCAGCATAGGTCATAGTGCAAGTATTAATATTGCGCGCACTTTTATTGAAAATATTAAGAAAGAATTTCCTGATGCCACACATAATTGCTGGGCTTTTGCTTGTGGTCCACCTGCAGATACTGCAAGTATTGGTTTTTCTGATGATGGTGAGCCACATGGCACAGCAGGGCGACCAATATTAAATGCCCTTTTGCATAGCAACATTGGCGAACTAGTATGCGTTGTTACACGCTATTTTGGTGGTGTAAAGCTTGGTACGGGTGGACTAGTAAGAGCTTACCAAGGCTCTGCTTTAGAATGTTTAACCAGTTTACCTACATGCCAGCACATAGTAAAATCTTTTTTAATAGTGCAAATTCATTATGCATATGTTGACAAGTTGCATAGATTGCTAATACCATTTGAGGGTACATTAATAAAAGAAACATTTACCGAATGTGCGTCTTTCACAATAGATTTACCTAAAGAAAGAACACATGATTTTGTTATTGCCCTAAATAATGCAACTGACGGTTCAGCAAAAATAGAAATCATAAATCAAAATGGAAAATAAAAAA
>CAYJPT010000157.1:0-5366 GCA_964372165.1 uncultured Desulfovibrionaceae bacterium
ACATTCTTTTTCAATCCTTTCTTTTTTATTCCATTAAATTTTTAAAACTTATCTCTTTATGACTTCTAACAGACTTTTTTTGCATTTAAAAGTGTGTTTTTATGCATAACATATTTAAATATAAAATTAATTTGACATTAAGAAATAATATGAGCTAATTTAATATTAATTGTGAAAAAGCAATTAAAATTAGTAAAGTGTAAAATACATATTTAATTTAGCATGTATATTAAGATTCATAAAAGAGGTAAATATGAAAAAAAATATAATTAAAAAGGTCTCAGCGGCAACTTTAGCGTTAATGACAGTTGCCTCAGTGGTGAGCTTAAGGGGCTTACCTATGATGGCAGCAGAAGGTTATAACATGGTTTTTTATATCCTTTTTGCAACCTTTATATTTCTTTTGCCGGCGGCTATGGTGTCAGCTGAATTAGGTTCAGCTTTTTCTAAAGAAAATGGTGGTGTTTATTCATGGGTTAAGGCAGCCTTTGGTCCACGTTGGGGCTTTACTGCTATTTGGTTACAATGGATACAAAATGTTGTATGGTATCCAACTGTATTAGCCTTTGCTGCTTCGTCCTTAGCTTATCTATTTATGGATGATGCTCTTGCCTCCAATGGGTATTTTGTAGGTGCAGTTATAATGATTGTGTATTGGCTTGCTACAGCTGTGGCCTTAGCTGGAAGTAATGCTGTTAATTCAGTTACACGTTATGGAGTAATTTTTGGGACATTATTGCCAGGTTTGCTGATTATTATATTGGGTATGATGTGGATTTATCAAGGTAATCCAATGGCTTTAGAATTACAAAATCAAGTAGTTGATGGTGTTGTAGAACATGAAAAAGTCCATGCACGCTTTTTTCCTCACATAACAAATTTGGGCAATATAGCATTTTTGGCTGGTATAGTATTACTTTTTGCCGGTGTTGAAGTACAAGCCGTGCAGGCAGCAGATATGAAAAATCCAGCTCGTGATTTTCCGCTTGCCATGTTTATGGCATCACTAATCATTGTGCTACTGTTTTTACTTGGTTCTTTTGCCATTGCTTCAGTCATTCCAGCCTCACAAATAAATTTAACTGCAGGAGTTATGCAAACATTTAAAGTGCTTTTTGATAAATATAACATGACTTTTCTTTTACCAGTTTTGGGTTTATTGATGGCTCTTGGTGCCATTGGAGGTGTTATGTCATGGGTTACAGGACCAAGCCGAGGTCTTTTGCAAACAGCTAAAGAAGGGGAAATGCCTCCATTTATGGCTAAAACCAATGCCCAAGGTGCACCTGTAACGCTATTGCTTATTCAACTTTGCGTAGTAACAGTATTGGCACTATTGTATTTTGTTATGAAAAATGTGTCCGTGGCTTTTTTTGTACTCTCAGCCATGACTGCAACATTATACCTTGCCATGTATATGTTTATGTTTGTTGCAGCTATACGATTGCGCTATACAAAACCATATATGGCACGTCCCTATAAAGTACCTGGTGGTATGTTTGGCATATGGGTAATAGCCGGTATTGGTTTTTTAGGAGTTGCTTTTGCCTTTATTGTAGGCTTTTTCCCACCGGCATCATTAGCAGTGGGGAATCCAGCATTCTATGTTGGATTGGTAGCATCAGGATTAATTATTTTTATCGGCATGCCATTGCTGATTCAATTTATGAAAAAACCTTCTTGGAAGTTACCACAAAGCAAAACATCTTTATCGCAAATAAACACAAAACATAATAATTCATCACAAGTGACAGTACAGTAAAGGAGTTTATATGTCTGATATGAATAAAAAATATGAAAATTTAGATGATATTTTTGCCGATGCTAATTTAGGGCATGTGCTACCGCAAGGAGTTTTTCCAGCCCATGAAATGAACCCTAGAGCTGTGTACCAAGCTTTACATGATGAACTCATGCTTGACGGTAACTCAAGACAAAATCTTGCTACTTTTTGCCAAACATGGGTAGAGCCTGAAGTACATGCTTTGATGGATGAGTGCGTGGATAAAAACATGATTGATAAAGATGAATACCCCCAAACAGCTGATATTGAAATGCGTTGCGTACGACTTTTGGCTGATTTGTGGAATGCACCATCGCCAACTACTACCTTAGGTTGTTCAACCATTGGTTCAAGTGAGGCCGCTATGCTTGGTGGTATGGCTATGAAGTGGCGTTGGCGTGAAAAACGTAAAGCGCAAGATACTCCTTATGATAAACCCAACCTTGTGACTGGTCCTGTGCAAGTGTGTTGGCATAAATTTGCACGGTATTGGGATGTTGAACTACGTGAAATCCCAATGGAAAATGATGTTCTGCATCTTACACCTGAAAAAGCATTATCTTATTGCGATGAAAATACCATAGGTGTTGTTGCAACACTTGGTCTAACCTTTACCGGAGCATATGAACCAATAGAAAAGTTAAGTAAGGCATTAGATGATTTTGAAAAGGAGAGGGGGATTGATATTCCAATACATGTAGATGCAGCAAGCGGTGGTTTTTTAGCTCCATTTATGGAGCCGGATATGCTTTGGGATTTTCGTTTATCAAGGGTAAAATCCATCAATAGTTCAGGGCATAAATTTGGCCTTGCTCCATTGGGTGTGGGCTGGGTAATTTGGCGCAATAAGGAGGATTTACCGCAAGATTTAATTTTTTGGGTTAATTACCTTGGAAGTAATATTCCAACCTTTGCCATTAATTTTTCACGTCCCGGCGGGCAAATAATTGCCCAATATTATAATATGGTGCGTCTAGGGCGAGAAGGGTATTATAATGTACATAAAGCTTGTTATAATACTGTTGAATATATACATGAAAAATTAGAAAAATTTGAATTGTTTGATTTTATTCATGCAGGTAGGGGTGGTATCCCGGCTTTAACTTTTAGCTTAAAACAAGATGCAAAAGCACCCTTTACCCTATATGATGTATCTGAAAAATTACGTGTGCGTGGATGGCAAGTTCCAGCTTATTCAATGCCTGCTCATAGGGAAGATTTAATAGTTATGCGCCTCTTAGTCCGTCATGGTTTTAGTAAGGATTTTGCAAACTTACTTTTAAAAGATATGCGCATGGTGATAAAGCATTTATTTGAAAATGCTCCGTCAAAAACATTAATGCAAGGTACAAGTTATAGCCATAGTGGTAGGTAGTATTAGTATTAAAGAGTTCTGCACAGTGAGCTGCGCAGGACTCTTTATTATGTAGTTGACCGTGAAAAAAATCTTAACACTACATATTACGCATTTAAAATTAAATAATGCTAATTTTATTATACATACCATGAATAAAATACTAGCCCCATTTAGTACAATAATCCTTGATTTGCGTCATGCACATCTCGTAAGCAGTACTTTCTTTTTTTTCAACCATATTAAACCATTGTGCTGTAAGTTGTATTGATTCTTGTACAGATAGTTTTGCATACCAATTAAGATCATTTAATGTAAGGCTTGCATCTAATTGCAATAAAGTTGCTTCATGATTATTTTCTGCTTTATCATCTATTTTATAGTTGTCTAAAGGTAGTGCTAGGCTTTTTAAGTATAGTTCTGTGACAGCTTGTACAGTAAAAGTATCTGCATTTTTAAATGGAGCAAAATTATATGCCTTGGAAAAATTTATAGGGTCATTATACATTTTGTAAGTTAATATTAAATAACCATAAATGGCATCTAAAACATGCTGCCAAGGTCGAGTGGCTAGAGGGTTGCGTAATATAATTTGCTCCCCTTTTGCTAGTGACTTTGCAATATCAGGTATAATACGAAAGCGTGAAAAATCCCCACCTCCAATTACATTACCTGCACGTGCAGACGCACAAGCAATACCAAGCTTACTTAAAAATGACTCTCTATAAGAATTTATTGCAAGCTCTGCCATGGCTTTTGAAGCAGAGTAGGGGTCTTTTCCTCCAAGAGTGTCATTTTCTCTATATGCCCAAGCCCACTCCTTATTGTCATAGCACTTATCAGAGGTTATACATAGAACAGCTTTGCATGATTTTAGTTTACGTACACATTCTAGTATATGAACAGTACCTTGGGTATTGGTTAAAAAGCTGCTTACAGGATCTTGATAACTTGTGAGCACAATGGCTTGTGCTGCTAAATGAATTACAATTTCAGGCTGAAAAACACTCATGAGGTGTTGCAAATTTGTTAAATCACAAACATTGCCTATATTATGGTCTATATGTTGCGCAATATTTGCATCTAAGAATAAATTGCCATTATTACTTTCCGGTTCAAGACTATAGGCACAAACTTGAGCCCCAAATTCTTTTAGCAGCAAAACAAGCCAAGCACCTTTAAATCCAGTGTGTCCTGTTATAAAGACTTTTTTACCTGCAAAAAATTTTTTTAATTCCAACACTTCCATGAGGATGCCTTGATTCAAAAGTTAATTGAGTAATTGTTTTTCATACAAAGTGCCCATACATTGCCAAAAACATGATGCTTATAGTCAATGAGTTAGCCAGCATATGCAAGCTACCCTAATCGAAAAACTAGATACTATATAAAATATGAACATTTATCTAGTAAAAAGGAGTGAAAGAATTATTGTTAAATGTGCTAACCATTAGCTTGCATAAGTAAAAAGCCTTTTGTGTTTAACACAAAAGGCTTTTTACCATAATTAGTACATAAAGTTTTTAGAAGCCAAAGCCATCATCATCATCACCGGATGCATTGAATCCAAAGTCACCAGTAATACCTCGAGGAGTATCATCTGGTAATTCGTCTGCAACAGCCTCTTCAGCGCCGGCAGCAGCAGCACCAGCTACAGCACCGCCAACAACAAGGCCTTTCATATTATCCTTAATGGCAGTTTTAATCATTGTTAATAATTCTTGTTGATCAACAGCCATTTTACCTTGATATGGCATAAGCTCTTTGCGAAGAGCATTCATATCAGTGGTCATGGTTTTTATTTTAGCTTCTAATTGGTCACACTTTTTTTCTAAATCTTGAGCTTTTGCTTCTTGTGGCTCAAGCTCAGCTACCTTTGTGTGAAGATTAGCAAGCTCTACTTTTTGCGCAGTCACTGTATCATTTAAGTCTGCTAATATATCTAAAGTTTGAGCAGCTAATGCTTGCAAGGAAGCATTCATAGGGGGTACTGAAACATTATCCCCCATGGATTGTTTATTAGTTGTTACAAAGTTGTCCCATGGTGTGGATTCATCCCATTTAAGTTCAACAAAGGATGGATACAAACTTGCAAGCCAACCGGCAGCAAGCGGACCAACTGCACGTGAGCAGCAATCACAAGCTAGGGAACGTCCGGTAAGATAACCGGCCAAATCTTTAACATCTACGTCTTCCTTACCAAGCACTAAGGCAAGGACACTTTCCATA
>CAYJPT010000158.1:0-5323 GCA_964372165.1 uncultured Desulfovibrionaceae bacterium
TCATGGCAATACTTTTGTTTACAATTTTTGAAATAGCATATGCGCCACCAACCTTGAGCAAGGCTTCATCGGTATATACACTTGCTGAATTTTCAATAGCACCTATGATTGGTATGTTCTGATTTGCATTCTTACCCATATTAATAGGTAAGAATGCAAGTAAAAGTGCTAGCATTATAAAAATACTTGGTTTAACAAAAGGTTTTAGTTTCATCGCTGCTCCCATGCTTACTAGGGTATATTATTGTTTATTAAGCTAGTATTTTAAAATATCATCAATATTTTTAAATCCCACATTCATAAGCATTTTAGCAAATTCACTACCATTTATGAGGCGTACGTTGTTTTTCTCAGCTAACTCTTTAGCGTCATTACTAAATTCGTCAGCTGAACTTATAACCCAAGGAATATAAGTGTATTCATTATTCTCAGTTAGATTTGGATCTTTATAATTTGAAATTTGTTCTACTGCCCACTCATTAGTTACTTTTTTGTGATTTTTAGCTTGTATATAAAAAATTACCTTTAAGTCTTCAAAGGTGGCAATAACATCAGCATCCGCTCCATCTTCTTTTCCAGGTTCATTTTTTGCTGGAATATGTGCATCACTAGCTCCAGCTTGAAACATATACCATCGTACAAGCTTTTCAAATAAATTAGGATGCACAATTTCTAGTACGGAGGAAACAATTTTATCACTCAGACTAACATAAAGTTTATTATACAAACTTGGAGGTGAAGATGCTTCTATGAATGCATCAACTTCTTCCTTTAAATTGCTTATGTCTGCATTAGTTGGGCGTATTTTCATGCGTGCAACCAATGCTGCTTTTGCAAATATTCTTGGTTGATCTTCTTTAAGAATATTTACTTTTACTGCAAATCCTAAATCATATTTCTTTTGACTATCGGTATCATAGAGACCATCACTAGTGCTTAGTTGAACACTTTTCTTGGTCCAAGTATTTTCAAAAGGTTGATTGGCGATGTTTATATCTGATAAACGTACAGCCTTGCTTTGTACCTTACAAATTATCACCTTGTCCCACATAGGAACCAATACAATGTCACCTTCTTTGAAGTTCAAAAATCTCCATAAACTCCACCTATTTCTACTTTTATTGTTAACCGAAGTCATAAATTCATTAAATCCACCCTTGCCTTCTTTTCGTACATTGTCTAAAAGATTTGACTGCATGTATTCATGCCAGCCTATGGTAAGATATCCTTCCTTTAGAAGATGTTGTGCAATAGGCATTTCATGAGAAATCCTGTGTAACCAATATGTTGTTTTGTTTTCTGCCGACATAATTAACTCCTTAGCGTTATAAGTTAGCGGGATTTTCACTACAAATTTATCTACTTCCTAGAGCAAAACAAATAAATTGGAATTACTATGAAGCTTCAAGGATATTTTTTTGTAAGCACAAAGAGCCTCTGAGCTTACTGTTTAGGGCGTATTTAAAAATTAATTTTTCTCCGCCATCATCAAAACCTGTTTTCTAATCTCATCCCTAAGCCACTCTGGTTCTAAGACCTTGGCCTTAGCTCCAAAGCTTAAAATCCAAGAGATTAGCTCATGAAAGCTTTGGACATCAAAGTCCAAAATTAAAGAGCCATCGTCTTGCAATGTCATTTTTTGTCTATTGCTCCAAGTACGGTCATAGAGGTAGGGAGCGGTTTCTTTAGTAAACAGTATTCGCACATTAAAGGCTTCACCAGGCATTGTGCCAAAGGCTGAGGGTTCGCTATCACCTTGAGCATAGATTTGTTCTGGCACATGCTCAGAGGAACGTTTTGTCATTTGCACATCAAGGCAACGCTGTAAATAAAGCGCAAGATGATTATTATATTTAGGATGTGCTGTGCCCTTTTCACTCACTTCATAATAGTTGTTCATATTTATCTATCTCTAGCAGTCTTTGTCCAACAGCAGAGATTATGTCATCGAATGAGTCAAACGCAAATTCTGTAGAATAATGATAACCCCTGTATTTATTATTTTGTTCAAACCAGAAGCTATCGCATACATCTGTATTTACACAACTATCCGCCTTTTTCGTATTCGTATCATCTCCTATGTTGATATAAAAATTAATCCCAACCTTATGTGCATCATCGTGTAGATACAAAACAACATCAGAAAAAGTTTTCCAACCCTCAATTTTAAACCTCATTGCCGGATAGCCACCTCGCCAGTGGTGTAGATTTGTCACTATATTTCGATTGAGTTCTTTGGATAACTTTTTTTGTATATTTTGCTGATACTCATTGATTGCTGCCTTCTTTAACTTTTCCAGTTCGAGAATAGATGAAAAATTCTCAAAGATAAAGCTAACCGATTCATTATTTAAACTATCTTTATACATAACACCCTCCAAATGTAATAAAAATTCTCGAAGCAATATAGCCCATTTATTTAGTGGCTGTGCAACAAAATTTTCTGACAATCTTGCTTTAATATTTGTAATAAATGCTTTATATGTTATTATTTCCCAGCTTTCACGGTATTCGCCTCCATACGGCGAAAGAATAATAAAAACTTTGTGGGTAGCATCAGCATAGTTTGCATTTATCCAGTTTTTATAGTCTTCAAATGGATTATTTTGATGATGGAAAATTTTATTTTCTAAAACCATTACCCATTGTTCACCCCTAAGCAATAAGTCAATCCTACCGGAAGAAGTAGTAATTTCTCGTCCGGGAGTAGTTCCGTTGAGGCTTCGGTCGATAGATTGATATTTCTCCGGTAAGCAATCAATTAAAGCACCCAAAACAAGCGAACCTAATCCATGATCCCCGGCGTCATCACAAAAGAAAGACAGTAGGTCTGTTGTAGGATTTTCATAATATCCTCGTCCTCCAATGCTAAAAATTGTTTTTTCTATCTTTGATCTTTGTGGCAATTTTGCAAAGTTTTCAAGTAGTTGTTCTACATCTTCGTAGTTCATAATTCCTCCAACAAACATATTCTTGCTTGCATCTTGGTTTTTCTTCAGTATAAAATCAAATATTATTTATTATTACAGTCTGTTGAGTTAAAATAGTCCGACGCAGTCAACAACAATGCTGTACTCATACCATTAACGCCTTGTGAACATTTGTCTGTTATTCCTGTCTGTTTGGATAGGCAACACTTTTGTGGACAGTTTTTCATAATACTTTTAAAGTATGACAAGCTAAAGCTTCCTTGCTTTCCTTAGTTGCGAATGCCAAACGCAAACACAAAAATATTTTAATAAACATGTTTTTTAGTATTTTTTGTATGATTCAGAAAGCTGATTTTTTATTTCTTCCTTTAACCACTCTGGTCCCAAGACCTTGGCCTTAGCTCCAAAGCTTAAAATCCAAGAGATTAGCTCATGAAAGCTTTGGGCATCAAAGTCCAAAATTAGAGAGCCATCGTCTTGTAATGTCATTTCTTGTCTATTGCTCCAAGTACGGTCATAGATGTAAGGAGCGGTTTCTTTAGTAAAAAGTATTCGCACATTAAAGGCTTCTCCAGGCATTGTGCCAAAGGCTGATGGTTCGCTATCACCTTGAGCATAAATAGGTTCTGGCACACGCTCAGAGGAGCGTGTAGTCATTTTCACATCAAGGCAACGTTGTAAATAAAGCGCAAGATGATTGTCATATTTAGGATGTGCTGAGCCTTTTTCACCTACTTCATAACCAACAAAGGAAAGAGTTTCACGGTAAGAAACAAGCCTTTTGGGCGCAAAAGAAAATGTACGCGCATCTGTAGCTGGACCTCGTTTATAGGTCACAATGCATACCTTTTGCTTGCGAATGCTTTGCAGCAAAGACGCATATTGTTCGGTGAAAGGTGCGTAATCAATATATCCTTTGTGATAAACTTGACCAACATTGCTAACACTTGCATCTTTTTGCAAGGGTTTGGTTGTATCTAGTGGGCTTGATTCTTGTGTCGCAGCTTGACCCAATAGCTTACTCACACCCTTGGGTAAAATTTGCATAAGCATATTACGGCAAAGACTTAGCTGCATAAGTTCTTCCACACCAATATTTAATTGTCGACTTGTTATAGGGGCTAAGCGATAATAATGCTTGCGCTCTTTAACAATTGCTGCATCAAGTTTCCCATACTTTGAAGCTTCTAATTGCCCTAAAAGCCGTTTTATAGTTTGCTTTGAACAAGCAAGAAAATTGGCTAGCTCTCCAAGTGACAAGGCACGCCCACCTTGCACCATGAGTAGGGTATAAAGGGTAAGTAGTTTTTCACCAGGGCCGGATTCAGAACGTTTTGCAGGCATGAATATTCTCCTTTATTCTTAAGGATATATAGTGCTATTATTTCAGATTAGAAGATGTATTTTCATTTTCGTAACATACAAAAAAATAAAGCACAATACATAGTCTCAATGCTCACACATAACACTTTAGGTGCAAATCTTAGCATTTGACTGTACTGTAAAATTGTTACTTTTTAATACTCTATCGTATAGGACAATTGAGGCTGCAACGGATACATTTAGTGAAAGCTTACCTGGAATTTGCACTAATTCATCACAATGCTCTATAGCCTTACTGGATAAACCTATATCCTCAGCACCCATTAGATAAACAGCCTGCTGTGGGTGAGTATAGCTTGTTAATGCCTTACTCTCACTGTGTAACTCCACCCCAATAATCTTTGCTCCCTTTGGTAGGATTGCATAAAATTGTTCAAAGTTATCATATTCAAATAAAGGTATATGTCGCCATGACTTTAAAGTATCTGTCTTCATGGTTGAATAGCGTTTACCAATAATAAAAATAAAATCTGCCCCTAATACTTGAGCTGACCGCCAAATAGTTCCTATATTGGCAGTAGATCTTACAGCTTCAATGCCTATACCATAAAAGCCACGTCTTTTTATGGGTACGATGACCTTTGGATATTCATGCGTATTCATAGATTACATCCTTGTGTTTATTTTAAATCTAAAATTATGCTATGACACAAGGGTATAGAGGCATCGTTCCAGAACACGAGATGATGTGAGTTAATTTAAAATATAGTTGTAGAAAAGATTTTTTGAGAGCAATTTTTATAAATTCCGAATTCTGGAATGAATGCTTATTACAAAAAACATACGTAAATATAAGTTTGGTAAGTAAGCTCTAGATAGGAGCGTAAGATTATACGCTATGACATCACTATAATTTAATATAGGGGGTGATTATTTATCATAATTATATCCATAAAACACATTATCAAGTGGAACATTGAAAGCTTTTGCAAATCGCACAAGCTTCAAAATACTAAAATTGCACCTGCCACGTTCAATATCACTGATAAATGTTACGTTTGTGTCTGTAA
>CAYJPT010000159.1:0-5280 GCA_964372165.1 uncultured Desulfovibrionaceae bacterium
GACATAAACCCTCCATAATATACATAAATTTTTTGGATTACGCTTTTTGTGTGATTGCAATTATCTACAAAAGCAAAAACAAATGGTATATTAGCCAACAACATTTACCTAGTGAAGATAAATGCTAGTAATCTCCTACAGTATAATTAGTTTTTGGTCAATAATATTAATATTTTTTTATTTTACTTTATTTTATTGGCTGTTTTTTGCATTTTATTATGATCATTGCTAGTGATAGTTGTGCACAATGTTCAAGGAAAAAGTGCTTTTCATTTTTATAACACCTATGGTATATTGCTTATATGGAAGCGGTAGTTCTAAAAAATTTATGCGCTGGATATCTTAGCTTAATCATAGGTGAAATTATAATTTGTCGATATAAGGAATATAAAGCATGACAGAGTTTAGTAAAATGAATTTGGATAATCTTCCAAAGCCATCAAATAAACGTGGTAACGCTATCAAGCTTAGTGTAATTACTATTATAATTGTGATTATAACTGGCAGTGTGTTATATTGGCTTTCAAGAGATGAGGACACCAAGAAAGAAATTGCAACTGTGGTAAAAGATAATATAGATAATGCGATTAAAGACACTCCTTTAGAAGAAGTAGCAAGCTACCTTGAACCACCACCACCTCCAAAGCCTGCCATGCAAAATCAAGTTATAATGAGCACTACCCAAGGTGAGGATAATTCGGATATTACTCCTGAAGTGCTTAGTCCTGACACAAACGCTGTTACTATTGCACCTAAGGTTGAGGAAGATAGCCGAGTTCCCATGGCTTTTGTGGAGGATGCTGCACAATGGATGGTCAGTCGTTATACTCCGAGTGAGGGTTTGAATTTTGGCATAGCAGCGACCAATTATCGTTATGGGCAAACTATGCGTGGCCTTATGCCGCAAGGAGAGCAAGATGTAATTAGTGCTCGTGCGGCACTTTTGCGTTATGCTTTTCACCCAACTATGCTAAAGGCTTTATATAACCTATATGCAGATCGTTTTGTTGCGGCTCTTGGAGATGCTGCGGAATTTCCTAATAAGGGCAAGGCATTAACTCCTAACCAAATATCTAGCATGTATAAAGCTTATGCTGCCCAATTCCAATCTATTGGTGGGCTTTTGCATGGTATTGCTGCAACACCCAACTTTTTGGACTTAGTGCAAGATATTGAAGATTTAGGACAAGAGTCCGTTGATATCCATTCTAAAATTACCGATGCTGTTTTTGATCTTGATACAGCCCGTGAAGCTAGGGATGATACTGCCATTAATGCTGCACAATTACGCATTGATGGGTTAAATGCGCAGTATCAACGAGTACTTGGTGAGCGTGCACAAGCAAATCTGACCTTGGTTAATACCTTACATAATAAAGCACCGGCAGCACGAGGAATTGATGCAGATACTGTTATTTTTGTTGCTGAGTGGTTTGAGCGCCGTCAGGCACAGCAAGGTGATGTTGTGCAAAGCATTAGTACTATAGCTGAACTTTTGGATGATTTATCCGCACGTTTAAACACAGCTGCTAACAATTAATAGTTGACCATATGAAGTCAATATTGTTTGTGGGTGGAACACGTAGTGGTAAGAGTAGCTTAGCTGAAAAATGGACAATATCTAATGGCAAAAAATGCCTTTTTATTGCCACAGCGCTTGTAGAAGATGAAGAGATACGAAAACGAGTTCATGAGCATCAACAAAGACGAGGTGCTGCATGGCAATGTTTGGAAGCGCCTTTTTTTGTGCCACAGCATGTTGAGGCATATGCTGTAGATGTTATATTAATGGATTGCCTTAGCATGTGGCTTAACAACCGCATGGCAAGAGGTGATAATGATAAAGAAATTCTATCCGCTTGTGATACATTGTCGCGGTGGATTCAAAACTTAAAAATTCCTATAGCTATTGTTAGCAGTGAGCTTGGGCAGGGCATGGTACCAATGTCCGAATTGGCTAGGAGATATAGAGATCTGCATGGTCTTATGAATCAAAGCATTGCACAGGCATGTCAAAATGTGCTCTTCATAAGTTGTGGACTGCCTTTGTGCCTTAAAGGCAAAATCCCTTCAGAACTACAAATATAAGGATAATGCATGAAGTATCTTATTACTTTTTTATTGCTATCTCTTTTTATTGCCCCACTTGATGTATATGCAGAACAAAGTGGTCCTATACAAACGATTAAAAATATACAGCATGCGCTTGATACAGGTGATGTAACACTTTTTGATGCATCAATTGATATGGAAAGTTTGCTTGGTCAATGCGTGGATGTGTTAATTGCTGATTCTAATATAGAAGGGCAACAAACTATCCCCCCCGTTCTTGCCTTAATTTTATCCACAGCTAACTTAAATGACGATGCACGAAATGCCCTACGATCAGCTATTATTGCAGAAGTTGGTGCTTTTATACGATATGGGGTGAGTTCAGGGGCATATGCTGGAAAAAAAATAAAATCACCTCCTCCCGATGGTATTTTAGCATCATTTTTATCTCAATCATCTATGGGGCGCAAAGAAATAGTGCGCATAGGGCAGGTAACTAAAGAAAACGATGCTATCTATGTAAACTTTGTAGTTAAAGACTATGGCAATGATAGGTATTATCCAGTTGAGGCTTGGCTTAGACAAGATAGCGAACAATGGAAAGTGATTGGTTTAAGAAATATTCGTACTTTAATTCGCATGGTGCAAAGTGAAACGGAGCAGGCATTGTAAATTTTTGTATGTTGAAATTTAAATTTTACATTTGAGGCAGTATTAGCTTTGACAAGTAGGACACAAAACCGTGCCGCGCCCAGCTACCCGTGCATTTTGTAGTGTGTTGCCGCAAACCTTACATACTTGCCCACCGCGACCATAAACAAAAAAAGTGTTTTGAAAAGACCCTGCGTCACCACGGGCTGTACGATAGTCACGTATAGAAGACCCACATTGCTCAATCGACAGTCGCAAAATATCTTGCACAGCACTGCAAAGCTCCACTAATTTTGCAAAGGTAATTGTATCGGCTTTGCGTGTAGGTAAAATCTTTGCTTGAAATAAAGCTTCATCAGCATAGATATTACCAATACCGACAATATATTCTTGGTTTAATAAAAGACCTTTAATGCCAGCTCGTTTACCCTCTAGTTGTTTGGCAAGAACACTTGCTTCATGCATAAGCGGTTCAAGCCCAAGCTTTTGCCAAAATGGCCAAGTTTCGAGGCTTTTAGGCGAAACAAGCCGTACATAACCAAATGTGCGGCTATCATCAAAAAACAATTGCTTGGACTTGCCTTCATGTTCCAAAGCCAATGTGAACCGTGTATGCTTTGTAGGCTTTTCATTACAATCATATACAAAAAGGCGACCGGTCATTTTTAAATGAACAGCAAGCATATGCGCTTTATCTAAATCATCATCTTCAGTTTCAAGTTTGATAAGGGCTAACTTGGCCCTTCTCCCTACACCTACAATGCGCCTTCCTTGGAGATGATTAAGCTCCAAGCTACCTTTATCTTTGGTACGTGGTAAAAGCAAGTTCCATTGAGTTACAACAGCATTTTTAATTAATGGCTCAAGTGTTCGAGCAATAGTTTCAACTTCTGGCAATTCTGGCATATGAAATCTTATTCCCTAAAAATAGTATTATTATGTAGTCGGCACTGAGAAAAAAACTAAGCAACCATTTGTAATTGTAGATTTAATGCATACTGGTTAATCTAGAAAAATTGCAAAAAACCACGTTTTTTTGCGTCCCAAATGAAGGCAGTGTGCCTTTCTGATTTATTCTGCTTGCAGAATAAATCAGCATTTTCTTATAAATGCAGATTATTTTTCAAGATACAATTCCAGTAAACCGTCAGGAGGATTAATACAAATCTCACGCTTTTGCATATCAAACGAAACAATGAACTCTTCCACCGCAGGAAAAAGTATTTCCTGCCCGTCATTGGTACGTATGACCCAAAGCATTTGTTGAGCAGGAAATTCCACTGCTTCAAGTAAACCAAGCACAGTATTACTTTCATAATCAACAATGCTCATGTTTATCAAATCATGCAGGTAGGCTTCATGCTTTGGCAAATCGGGTAATGACTCACGTGTAATATAAATGCATGCACCTCGTAAGGATTCAGCTGCATTGCGATCATTGATGTGTTGCAAAGTTAATAATGGTCTGCCTTTGTGCATACGCACCTTAGCATTGGAGATACTTTGCATAGCACCTGTACCAATTTGGAGGTAGAATGATTTTTTTAAAAGAGTGGGGGAGTCTGCATACCAATCAACGCAAATCTCCCCTTTGATGCCGTGAGGACGAGTTATAGTCCCCATATGAATATACTTTTGATTAGCCATAGCCGCCTTTGGCCACACAGTATATTATTATATACAATGTTATTATTCTAATATTTCCAAAACTGTACGTTTTTTAGCCTTTGTTGCAGCAGCACCTAATATTGTACGCATAGCACGAGCTGTACGCCCTTGTTTGCCAATTACTTTACCAATATCTTCCTTGGCAACTTTTAATTCCAATACAGATGTTTGCTCACCTTCGACTTCACGCACACTCACACTATCAGGATTGTCAACTAGTGACTTTGCAATGTACTCAATCAACTCTCTCATAAGCGTCTCCCTAAATGGCTTTAAGGAACACACTAACTCATATGCTGCTTTATTAACGAACGGACCGTATCCGTTGGCTCAGCACCAAGTTCCAGCCACTTTTTTACTTTATCTGCATCAAGTTTCACTTCAGCAGGGTTAGTCATAGGATTATAGTACCCAAGGTATTCCAAAGCACGGCCATCACGGCGTGTTTCGTCATTGGCGGCAACGACGCGGTAAAATGGTTTCTTTTTACTCCCCATGCGGGTCAGTCTAATTTTCACAGCCATTTTTTCTCTCCCATTTGTATTTTATTATATTATAACTATCCAATGCCCAAATGGCAATGGTTTTACACCAAAAAATATATATTTACGAATATATTTATAGGATTTTTGTAGCTTATTAATTATAAAATTTATCTATGCAACTAAATTGAAACATTTTTTAAAAACTAGTAAAAAACTATGTTTTTCAAAAGAAAAATTATCTTTTTTAAATTTATTTCTTCTTTTTTCGTTTATTTTTGGTATCACGCTTTTTTCGTTTTTTTGTAGCGCTACTTTTACTGTTACGAGTAGTACCGCCTAATCCGCCTAATCCGCCTAATCCACCCAGTCCATCAAGACCTGGCATTCCACCCATACCCGGCAGGCCACCAAGCCCACCCATACC